>JACKEB010000011.1:302500-605000 GCA_020633205.1 Polyangiaceae bacterium | reverse complement strand
GAAACGTCTGGTGTTCGGTGATCACCCCTTGGGGCTCTCCATCACCGGCAACCTCCCAAGGCTCGAGCGCTTCGACGCGCGGGCGCTTCGCAAGCATCACCAGCGTCACTACGCCGCGCGAAATAGCGTGGTCGGGGTGGTGAGCGCCCTCGCCCCAAAGCGCATGCTGGACACGCTCGAGAGTGCGTTTCATGAGCTCAATTCCGGCACTGCCCTCTCGCCCCCAGCCGCGCCGAACACGCCGGTCAAGGCGTGGTTGCACGTGCCCCATGAGATCAGTCAAACCAGCGTTCGATTATGTTTCCGCGGGGTATCATCCAAGAACAAGCTGGAACCAGCGACGCAGCTCTTGCTACGAACGCTGGATGACGGCATGTCGACCAGGCTCTACGCACGTCTATGTGACGAGCTCGGCCTCTGCTACGAAGTGTCCGCACAGTACGAGGGCTACGCCAGCGCAGGCGTTCTCGACCTAGCCGCGGACGCGCAACACGAGAAGCTGCGGGTGGTGGTCGCCGAGCTGCTCTCGCTCGTGGAGGAACTGCGGACCCGCGGTCCCTCGAAGGAAGAACTCGAGCTGGCCAAGCGGCGCCACGCCTGGCAACTCGCGGCAAGCAGCGAATCCGCGGAAGACCTGGCTGAAGTGCTGGGCTTCGATCTGCTTTCCCAGGGCGAGCTCGCGCCCCAACCACTGGCAGCGCGACAAGCCGCACTGCAGCAAGTCAGTCTCAAGCAAGTGCGGGCCGCAGCGCGTGCCAACCTGGATCCCGCGCAGGGCGGGCTGGTCACCGTGGGTCAGTTAGGCCGCGGCGATCGCGCTGAAATCCAACGACTTCTGGCTGATACCCAGTAGCGGCGTGGCGCCTTCGACCACTCCGGCCGGGTAGAGCACGGTCCGTGTGGCGTAAGATGCGGACATGACTGCTCGAGTATGGATGGTGTTGGGCTTCCTCTCCGTTGGCACGCTAGCCGGCTGTGTAATCAAGAATTCCACCCCGAATCAGCAGGGCGCGCCGCCCCCGCCTCCGCCGCCGGCGCAGCAAGCGCCGCCCCCTGCGCAACCCCAAGCGCAGGCGCCCGCGCAGCCCGCGCCAGGACAACCGCCACCGGCGCAACCTGGCCAGCCAGCCCAACCGGCACCTGGACAGCCCATGGCGCCAGCTGGGCTTCCCTCAGGGCTGCCCTCGGCCATTCCCTCTACGCTGCCCTCGGGCATCCCCTCAGGCTGGATCCCGCAGCAGCCTGCCCAGTGAGCTAGGCCGCGGTCTCTTCCCCGCGGCAATGCGCTAGGGGCCAGACAAACTCGGCGCCGCCGTTCCCCGCGGCGGCGCTAGCGGCTCGGGACGAACGCGGTCCGCGATCCCCCGCATCCTCAAGTGGGGCAGCGCGTCGTCGGCCCACAACCCCAAGCGTTCGGCGACCACGCGATCCGCGCCGGTACCCCTGGCGCGCGTGCTGAACAGCACAGCAATGCAGCGCATCGGCGCGGCTCCAAAGGCTAAAACTCGGCCCTCGACCTCCAGCAGCTCATCAGGTGCGCTGAGGGGCACGGCGAAGAGTTCGACGTGGGTAATGAACCCCTCGGGCACGGACAGATCGTGCTCAGCTACTCGTTGATCTTCCGTGAGTTCGCGAATCGCGGGCACCCAAAGCGAAGCCTGCTCGCGGCAATCCACCGGACGGGCCCGTCGCCCGGCGCGCCAACTGCGAATCCGCACGGAAGAGCTGCTGCGAGAGTGGGTCAACTCGAGCCAGTTGCGTTCGGCATCGTCCACCTGCCAAGCGCGAGCCTGGGGCAGGCGAACCACCAAGGGATACTCGGGCGATTCCACCTCGCCCCAGTCTTCCCCAAGTAAGTCGACGCTTGCCCTGGGCGCTTCGGGAGGCGGAGCTGACGACGGTGGCGGGGGAACCGTGGCCACGGGCGCCTGACCACCGCAGCCAACCACCAAGGACAGAACGGCCACGCAGCGAACGAGGCCGGGGAAAAAAACCCGGGCAGAACCGGCTGCCAGTCGTGAACGGAAGGAACGGAGTCTGGACGTGTTGCGTTGGGCGGAGGTCATGAAAGCGAACTTGCTGAAAAGCAGCTGCAAGAAAGCACTCAGCGGAGGAGAAGCGAACAAACAAAAGCTCGGACTCAGTCGCTGGATCAAGTCACGGCGACAGCGGGTCGGTGCGACTGCGAAATCCCCTTCTCGCCTGTTCTGGATGCGCCCGCGATCCTAATTGTTCGACGTTTGCCCGCTTCGCCTCGACCACCACCAAAATCGTGTGCTAAGCCCTTGTGGTCAGGCTTCTGGTGGGTGGAGTTCCCAATCCAGCTGTACCTTCTGACGCGGCGGACCTTCAAGACGACGCGCCAGCTTGGTCGCTCTCAGCTGCTCCCGCACACAGAACTCGGTCTTAAAGACCGGCCCTTGGTCGCTATTCAGACCAGCCGTCGCACCAGACTAGCTGCTCAGCCATCTCGGCGGAGCAACTCGGTGGCTTTCGAGAGAACGACGTTTTCGTAAACGCTGGCAGCAACGCCCACATCAAGACGTTGCAACCCGAGAGAGCCGGGGCGCCGAGCAAGGCGACGCACACGAAGACGAGGATTGCGTCCAAGCTAGGAATCAAAGCCGAAGAGCGCCTGAGGGGCGGGGACTCGATACCCGATAGAGATGAGAGCGCTCATGAGGCGCCAACGGACCGATCGCCAGACGCCGCGAGGAATCGAGCCTGACCACGGCGAAACCGAAACAACGATCAAATAGGATTGCTGATTGTTCGCACCACACGGCGCGACTTTGTTGAGTGTTCGTACCTCCGAGCGAGCTTGATCGACCTGCGCGTAGCGCCAGGTACCGCGGAGACCTCGCGGAAAAGCAACAGAAGCTCAGCGCTACGCTGGGAGGCGCGATGCCCGCGCCAACGGAGGCTCGAATCAGCGAATCATTCGCAAGAAGACGGAATAAAGATGATGGAAGGCCAACGTCACAACGCATCCGGCGGCCGCCGGCGGCGTCGAAATAAGGGACGAAACACGCAACGCGCCGCGGCAGAGCCGCTCTTGATCGTTGCTCGGCGTCCCAACTCCCCACTGCTCGCGAAACCCAAGTCTCGCGCCATCGCAGCCTCCGCTGCGCCGAAGCCGCAGAAGAATGGGAGCGCAGAGGACGCCGCGGATCAGCCGAAGCGTCGGCGCGAAGCGGTGGTGAAGGATCGCAGCGCTGCGCGTATCGTTCAGCGCACGGTGGGTGAGTTCGATGCCCGTGAGGCAGAGCGTGAGCGGTTGCTGGAGCGGATCCTGCTCTCCGAGGGACGCAGCGCGATTTCGCGAGCAGTCGACGTGTATGTGGACGCGGGCTTCGAGCTCCCCATTGAGCAGGAAGTTCAGCTTCAGCTCCTGGAGCACGTGCGTGAGGATCGCGCTCGCGAGGCCATCGAGAACATGACGTCGCTGCTGGAGCACGCGATGCCAATCAAGAAGCCGGTGTTGGTGCAGCGGCTGCGGCGCCTGGAAGAGTACGCGGACGAAGACACGACCCGGGACGCTGCGGCAGAGCTCCTGCGCTCGATTCGTTAGCTCGCCGCAGCAGAGCGGCTCCACAAACTTGCTTCACCCTCGCTCCAAGGGAGCAGCCGTACTAATCATTAGCGGGTGAAGCTTGGGGACTTCGAACGCGCCTATCGTGACTTGCTGCAGGCAGGCCGCGCCCGCCGTGACAACTTCGCCTGTGTGGAGTGCAGCGGTTGCGTTGGCTGTCACTCCTGTACGTTCTGCCGCGACTCGGAGAGCTTGACGCGCTCGTCCTATTGCGTGCGCAGCAAGCGCCTCACGGATTGTTCCCACTGCCATGACGCGCAGAACCTGATCGGCTGTCACCACTGCCAGCTCTCGGAGGACTGCAGCTCGAGCTCCTACTTGGTTCGATGCGTCGGGCTTTCGGGTTGCAGCTATTGCTTTGGCTGCGTGGGCCTCAGCGGCAAGGACTTCCACATCCTGAATGAGCCGTACGAACGCTCGGAGTACTTCAAGCTGACCCAGGCGTTGCTCCGTGAGCTCAAGCGCGGCTAGCGTCGGTTACCGCGCGGCAATATTATTGCCAGGATTCCCAGACCCTAACACCACGGGTCTGCTCGCCGATCAGCCTTAGGTAGATCAGGGCAGAGCACACGCCGAACAAAGCTTGGGCGGCGAAGGCGCCAATCAGGCAAGCCAGGAGACCAACCAGGCTGGCGAGGATGCCGAAAACCCCAACCACCACGATGTTCAGGCGGTGACCCTTCGTGAGCTTCCACGAAGTGCTGAGAGCGCGCAGCGGGCCGAGCTGCTGATCAACCACAAGAAAGTCCGCGATGAAGAACACGCACGCAAAGAAGACGCCGGGGACGATCAGCAACACCAGCCCCAACCCGATCGCGAGCTGCGAGATGAGCAGGCACGCCAGCATGGGCAGCACGCGGTCGAAGCCGCTGAACAGCATCCCAAACTCCGGGGACGTCTCCCCGCGGGCAGCCTGAAGGAACATCCGAGCGAGCCCAACCGCCATGAGGCAGTCGACGAGCCAGCCTAGGAAGCTGGCGCCATAAGCGATCGCCAGCGACACCTCCGAGTGCAGCTCGAGGCCGCCGTACATCTGAATGAATTGAGCCAGCCACTCGGGGACATTGCCGAGGAACTCAGCGAGCAGCACCGCGAGGAAGAGCACGATCCAGTACTCTTTGAAGCGATCCCAGGCGATGCCGAAGATCTCGGTCGGGTTCCAGGGCAGCGCTGTAGAGTTGCCCTGGGCTGGTGCGCCAGGCGGGAGTTCATCGAACTCCGAAGCCGCGTAGGGGTTGTCGACATCCATCGGACGGCGCCAACGCTAGCACGAAAGAAGCTTCGAAACGCTGCCCAAGACGTCACCCAGGTTGCCGCGCGGTCTCACGCTGCCCGGACTCGCCATGGGCGAATCAGTCCTTGGCTACTCCGCGCCCCATACGGCGGGGGCCGCGGTCTGCTCTCCGGTGAGGCGGAGGAAGATGATGGCGGTCGCCACACCGACCACCGCCTGGCCGGCGAAGGCGCCAACAAGACAGGCAAAGCAGCCAGCCAGCACCACGAGACCGCCCAGCAGGGAGAACACGAACAGATTCGCTTTGTGACCGTTGGTGACTTCCCAAGACTTCTTCAGGCCCTCGACCGGCCCCATGCGGTGGTCGATCACGAAATAGGCGCCCATGTAGAGGCCATAGCTCAAGATGATGCCTGGGATGATGAGCAAGATCAGGCCCAGCAAGATCAAGATGCCAGCGAGGAAACCCATCCCCAATACCGCAGGGAAACGATCCATACCGGAGAAGAGCACGCTAAAATCGGGAGTCTGACCCCGCGCTGCCTGCAGGTACAAGCGCACCTGACCCACCGAAAAGTAGAGGCTAATCAGGCTACCGATCAAAGAGCCCACGGCTTGAACCAAGGACTGCTCGGGGCTCCCTTGCTCCAGCTCCGCGCCGACTTGGATCCCCTGAGCAATCCAGCCTGGCACCTGGCTAACGATGTAGACGAGGAAGGCACTACCGAACAACACCGCCCAGTGGCGCTTGAAGATCTCCCAAGCAATGCCGATCACCTCGGAGGCATCCCAGCCTGAAGGAGGTCCATGCATGCCTCCCTGGGTAGGCGGCAAATCTCCGGGGAACTGGGGTGCGGCGTAGGGATTGTCTGACATGGGAGGGCCCAAAGGTATCACGCCGTCCTCCCACAGGTGTCAGCGACAGAAGCTTCGCGTGGGTTACACTAAGCGCTAGATCCGAGCCACCAGCCGACGAGCCCGCTGATGAGTGACCCGATCCTAGAAGCGCTGTGGAAAAAGGTCCTGGATAACTGGGATGACGACGCCGTGCATGGCGCGTTCATGAGTCACTGTCAGGACACGCGGCAGCTCCCAGAGGCGGCCGCCCGTTACAAAGGCATGACCGGGGATCACGAGCGGGGTTCGAGCGCGGAAAAACGCCTGGGCGGAGTCGCCATCCTAGCTATGGCGTCGCTGCAGCACGAGCCGCGCTCGGATCCAAGCAAGGCACCGAGGCTGATCGCCGCCCTCATCAGTGTGCTCTTCGTGGTGGCAACAGCCTATCTGCTCCACCGACTAACCAACTCGTGACGCCGGCTTCAGCTTTGAGCTATGGCGAATCCAAGGGCAGCAGCAGACGTTGCTCGCGTGTTCAGATCGCGACCGGCAGCAACAACCGCGTGCGTAGGGCGCTATCGTCGGCGTCCAGATCGATTCCCGGAGGAATCAACTGCTGGTCCTCGGTTTCTGGCGGGAGCTCCATGGCGAGCAAGCCGCTCCAGTCATAGGCCGATAGCCGACCCCCCAGCGCGCGCGTGTACCGCGGCGCGATCTCTGACAGCCCGGAGCATCAGCTCGAGGAGCCACATCTCCTCTACGGATGAGCAACGCTGCGTCAGCTCGGGCACCTCCCCCACGCTTCGCAAAGCTTCTCGATGCCATGTCATGGGTCACCTCGGAGTTTGCTGGTCGAGCTGAAAAGCTGAGCGGAGCTTGTATTCGGCGTTTTTTTGCCATGGCAATGCTCGTCACGAATCGTCCGCAGAAAAGCGAATCATGGCCACGCCCGCTTCATCCAAACGCTACTGGACTGACGACCGGCCGAGCCCTATCGAGAAACATCATGAGGCAAATCGTCTTCGAAAACTCCCTCGTCACGATTGAAGAGGACCCGCTGACGCAAATCGTCTGGGTCCGACGTTCTCCAGAACGCACTGAGGTATCCGAGCTGTTTGCCACCTACACCCAGTCGATGACCCAGCTCACGGAAACTCACCGCGAGTGGTCGCTGATCCTCGACATGCGCAACGCGCCCGGGAACAACTCCGACGCCTTCGAAAGCTCGACCAACGAACTGCGCACGAAGCTCCGTTCCATCTTCCCACGGGTCGTCGTTCTCGTCGCCACCACCGTTGGCGAGCTCCAGGTCAAGCGGATGGCTCGCGAGAGCGGCCTGGAGACGCTGGTTACTCACAGCGAAGACCAAGCCGTGCGTTGGTGTAGGCAATGAGTGACGCGCGATAGCCTGGCTCCACCCGACACGGGCGACTGAAACGCCCTCTAATTTCCGCGCGGTTTTAGTCACGAAACCTCGCACGGTCCTGCCTACCACTCGCCACACGATCGTGTCGTTCCGCTACTGGACACTAGCGAACGCAGCACGATCCAAAGAGCTTGCGCCTTCCACGCGAAGCTGCGTGAGCTGTTTCCTCGCATCGTGGTGCTGGGGTCGACGCGTAGGCGAACTCCAAGTCAAACGCCCGAGAGAGCCGCGTCGAGTTCATGGTCACCAGCGAGAGCCAAGCCGTACCGGCGCGGAAGCCGGGCGGAAGTTCGGGGGTGAGGTCAAGCGTCCCCCACCGCGCCTCCCCCCCGACCCTCCTCGTGGCCGCCAGAGTTTCCGCCTCGAAAGCCTAGCTTCGTCACGTGTCGTGAGTTTCCGGGATGGCCCCGTTGACGAACCCAGACCGAGAATCGAGTCATTCGAGTGTAGGGATCCGCTCGCCATCGGGGCGAATCGTCCCGGCGCTCCACCGGATTCCTTTGCTGCTGCAACGGCTCCGCTCGTTTCCAGTAGGACTTGAACGGTGCGCCGGTTGGCCCAATTTGTGAGGGCTTTTCAAAGTTTGGGTTGGAAGACATGCTCCCCGCGAAGCGCTAAGCAAAGGCGCTCGCGAGTTTTGGCCAGAGCATCGACTCCACTGTAAGGCCGTCCCGGCTCCCCGCGGTTTGTACCGAGCACGCAGCTAATTCAGGCGCGCGCCTCGATAGCCGCGTGGCAACTCGCAACTCCCCGAGATATCCAACAACCCGCCGAATTCGGAGCAATCCGCCAAGGAGGTCGCATGAAGAAATTCCATCTGCTGAGCACCCTGCTGCCCGCCGCCCTACTACTCGCCTGTGGTTCCGATCCGAAGGAGCCGCCGGCTGCACCCACGGGTGGAACGGAACCCGTGTCCACCGCAACCCAGACGGCGGGCGACGACGCGCTCCCGGCGGACGACCCGGACGACGACCCCAAGAAGAGCCAGATCAACATCTCCGACGAGATCAAGAAGGCTTGCGGCATCAGCGACTCCGATGCGCACTTCGCCTACAACTCGGCGAACATCCGGCCGCAAGACGAGGCCGTCTTGAAGAAGCTGGCAGACTGCTTCGCCACCGGGCCGCTGAAGGACAAGGTCATGCAGCTCGTCGGCCACGCGGATCCCCGCGGAGATGAGGAGTACAACATGGTGCTCGGCGGCCGTCGCGCTGAGAACGTGAAGTCCGCGCTGAGCACCCGTGGACTCGGCAAAGACCGCGTCAAGACCAGCTCTCGTGGAGAGCTGGACGCGACTGGCACCGACGAGTCGAGCTACTTCGAAGATCGCCGCGTCGACGTGATGGTCGCGGAGTAATCCTGAGGACCACATGACACGGAGTGGCTGGTCGATGTCGTCGATCAGCCACTCGGCATGTCAGGACCCGAATCCCTACGGAACCTAGCGCCGCTCGTCGAAGCCAGCGCGTTCCCCTAGACCCAGCGCAATCCAGTCGTAAGGCCACCATCAACATGCTGTTCCTCGCCGAAGCCGATCTGAACCCGATCTCCCTTGCCATGCACTCGAAGGGCGTAGTGCTGGTGGTGCTCCTTGGCCTGCTGCTCGCAGCGGCGGCGGTGTGGTTCATCGTCGTCGTGAAGTTCTTGCAGTTGATGCGCCTGCGCTCCTCGAACCTGGCGTTCGAGCGGGCGACGGAGAACATCCACAACGCCTCCGACCTGATCAGCGCGAGTATCGAACACCGCCACTCGCCAGGCGGCCGGGTGGTGATGGAGCTCGGTAAGCGCCACCATCAGCCGGGCCTCAACAGCGACTTACTTCAAGCGGTCGCCAAGCGCGCGATCGTCAACGAACAAGCCAAGGCCTCGAGCCTCATGCCGACGCTCTCGAGCATCGCTTCTGCGGCGCCCTTCGTCGGTCTGTTCGGCACCGTGTGGGGCATCATGGAGGCGTTCATCCTGATCGGTAAGGAGAAGAGCGCTTCCTTGCCCGTCGTTGCCCCGGCCATCGGTGAGGCGCTGATCGCAACCGCGGTAGGTCTCTTCGCCGCCATCCCCGCGACCATCGCGTACAACTACATCGACCGCCGCGTGGGCGATCTGCTCGAAGAGCTCGAAGCCTCCTGCGACGCCTGGGTCGAGATCATTGCCGGCAATCCCGCAGGCCCCACCTCCGCGGTGCCCCTCGTGCGGCGCAATGACGGCGCGCAACCCGAGCACTCTCAGGGTGCACCCACCATGCAAGGGATTGGTCGCTGAGCGGCGCACGCCATGGGAGCGAAAGTTGGAGGAGGCGGCCGCAGAGGCCGACGTCGTGGCGGGTTCACCGACATCAACATCACGCCGTTCGTCGACGTCATGTTGGTGCTGCTCGTGGTCTTCATGGTCACGGCGCCGCTGCTCACCACGGGCTTGCGCATCGACTTGCCCAACGTGCAGGCAGCGAACACCCCAGTGAAAGACTCGCGGCTCCTGGTCACCGTGACCAAGGAGGAACGCATCATGTTCGCTGACAAGGACGTCACCGACAGCATCGACACCGTGCTGCTCGACAGCGTGCGCGTCCAAAAGGAGCGCGAGCTCTACATCCGCGCCGACAAGGAGGCGCGCTACGGCGTCGTCGCGAAGGTAGTCGCGGCGGCCCGCGCAAGCGGCGTTACGTCTTTGAATTTGTTGGTCCAGCCGGAGTTGGAGGAGGTCGATGAATCCTCCCCCGCCCCTCAGCCGTCCAAGTAGTCGCGAGTTCTAGACATGGCGTGGTCTGACTTCACAACCGGTGAGCTAGCCCTCGGAATGGTCATTTCCGTGGTGATTTGCGTTGGCTCGCCCGTGGGCGCCCGCTACCTCAACCTGCAACTCGAGGCAGGCCAAGCAAAGCCGGAGCCAAAGTCGAACGAGCTACCCATCGCGGTCAAACCGGTGATGGATGAGCTGCCGCTGCTCAAGCTAGGCGGCAAGAAGATGAAGCCGAAGCTGCCGGATATGTGGCAGATCAAGCCCGAGGCCATCAAGCGCATGGAGGCCGCATCAGCGCCCTCACCAGACGCCAAAGACGACCCGACCAAGATCCCCGAGAGCAAAGTCGCTGAGGGTGACGCGGCGGCGCCGCCCCCCGACGCGGAAATCGCCAAGGAAGTCGACGACGACATCAAGGATCTGGACGCGGGCGAAGTTGAACCCACGGCGGAAGGCGAAGGCTCTCCCGACGGCGTCAAGGAAGGCACCGAGACGGATCCATTGAAGGCCCGCGCGGTGAGCCTCTACCGCATGAAGATCGCCGCCTGGTTCAGCAGCCGCTTCCATCAGCCCGCGAGCCTGCCCTGTAGCGTCGTCGGTGGCCTGCGCGCCTCCGTGAGCGCGACGGTGAGCGGCGATCGCTCGGTCAGTGGTTTTACGATTACCCGCCCCAGCGGCAATGCAGTCTTCGATGCCAAGGTACGCGAGGCGATGCAGTCGACTGTAGGGCAGCAACTCCCGCCTCCCCCCAAGAACTATCCAGACATTCTGGACTCCACCGTTTTCCCCGTGTTCGCGGGTGACAAGAGCCGATCATGCACTCAGACCGATCCCCCCTCGAAGGCCGAGCCGGATCCAGCGCCAGCTGCACCCGAGCCGAAGCCGGCACCCGCGCCGGAAGCCCCCGCCCCAGCACCCGAGGCACCGTCAGAATGAATCGCGTGCTCTCCCTGAGCTTTGCCGCTCTCAGCTGCGGCGCAGTGAGCTTGCTTGCAACGGGCGCCAGCGCTCAGGCCGCGGACCCGCCCCTCGACGAGACCAAGCTTGGTCCCTTCGTGGTCAAGAGCAGCGACGTGGGCGTACACGTCACGAGCCTCGCGATCTTGCCGTCGCTGTCGCCTGACCTGGAGGACGTCATCGTCCGCGGCGTCGTGCGCCGCGACATGGAGCTCTCCGGGATGTTCCGCGTGATCGGCGACGACAAGGCGCCGCCCGGTCTTTACTCCTTCGATGACCCCGTCGACGTGGACGAGTGGAAGAAGGTCGGCGCTGAGGTGATCGTCAAGGTTGCCGCGCGGAAAACTAAAGCCGGCAAGATCGAGGTCATGGGTCTCGCCTACTTCCTCAACGTGGGGAAGGAGCCCGTCTACGAAAAGAAGCTCGTGGTCGATCCGAAGGACGTCCGCGAGACCGCGCACCGCATCACCGATGCGCTCCTCGGCGCGATCACCGGCACCGACGGCGGCTTCGCGAGCCACATGATCTTCAGCGGGAAATGGGGCAAAAACCGCCGCATCTTCAGCATGGACGCAGACGGGCACGATCTGAAGCCGCGCACCACCGCGGACGACACGGCGCTCGCCCCGGTGTGGAGCCCCAACGCGCTGAGCTTCTACTACGTGCTCAGCAAGAACTACGCGCCGTTCAAGCTGTATCGTGAAGACAAGCCGGTGAAGCTCAACTTCGACGGCTCGATCTACAGCGTCGCTTTCGACAAGGACGGCAAGAAGCTGGCCGTCGCTGTCTCGGAGGGCCTGAAGAGCGTCATCTACGTTGGCAACCCGGACGGCACTGAGATGAAGCCCGTTTCCAAGACGGAGCTCGCCACACGGCCCATCTTCTCCCCGACTGGCAAGCTCGCGTGGGTGGGTGGCGGCGTGGGCAAGCGCTCCACTCGGCGCATCTACGTCGACGGCAAGGCAATTTCGCCCGCGGGCTTCGTTGCCTCCGCACCAACCTTCTGCGACACCGAAGATGGCGTGCGTATCGTGTACTCCGTCGAGGTCGGCGGCGACCGGCGCGACCTGGTGATGAGCGATGAAAAGGGCCATGGCATCGTCCGCCTGACCCAGAACATGGGCTCCAACACCTACCCAGCGTGCAGCCCTGACGGACGCCTGCTCGCTTTCTTTTCCACGCGCAAAAAGGAGAAGGGCATCTACATGATGAACCTCCAGCGCTGGAAGACGACCAAGGTCTCCACCCAGTACGGTGAGAGCCTGCAGTGGGGCCCACTACCTCCGCCAAAGGTGTCCTTCTCGGGCAACATCAAGAAGCTGAGAGACGCCCAGAAGGACCAACCCAAGTCCGACGAACCCAAGAAGGACGAACCCAAGAAGGACGAACCCAAGTCCGACGAGCCTGCACGAAAGACCGTCCCCAAGAAGGACATCTAGGCCAAAGCGTGTTTGGGGGTGAGGACCGCTCACCTCCAACCGAGCACAGCTGGCAGTCGCCGCTGCAGATCTCGCCTGTATGTCGATCGCAGGCGTAGCCCGGAAGTCGCCAGCAGCCAAAAACAGGGGGATCCGCGCACGGCGTCTGCGCCGCGGGTGCTGGCACGTGGCTTGCTCAAAGCCTCTCCGCGTGGGCACCATCGCCCCGCGGAAAGGAACCATTGCACAAGCCATTCATCAAGCTGGGCCTGCTCGCCGTCAGCCTGGTCGCCCTGAGCGCCGCCGCCAACGCCGCACCAGCCAACTCACAGCCGGACAGCGCACAACCAGCCAACCCACGCGCCAGCACCAACGCCGAGAAGCGTCCGCAGCGCCCGCCGCACCCGCCACCGAAGGAAGCCCAAGACGCCTGCAGCGGTAAGCAGGAGGGCGCAGACTGTAGCTTCAAGTCACCCCACGGTACCCTCGAAGGAGTTTGCCGCACGGTAAAAGACGACTACTTCGCCTGCGTCCCCGGCGACGCGCCGCCACCGCCTCCAGAAGACTGAACCGCCCAGTGCTTCCCAGAACCGCGTGGCTGCTCTCGTGGTCCCCACCGCCCCAGCTCAGCGGTGGGATTGACCGCCAAGGACGCCAAGAGCGCCAAGGATTTGGGCTCGACCAAGAAACCTCGCGGGATCAGGCGAGGACTGCGGTCAGTGCCATGGGGATCTGCGCGTTGCCTTCGATGCGCATCTTGCCCGTCATCACGAGCTGCATCGGCTGGAGCTTGCCCTCTTGCCACTCGATGAAGTCGCTCATTTGGCAGCTGAGCTTGCAGTCGGGGTTATCGACCTTGGCCGCTTGGCTGCCAGGCGTGAGGGTGAGGCGCCGCGTGGTGTCTCCGTCGGTGATCACCAGGCTCACGCTGCCCTGAACGCCACGCACCTGATTGGCGCGGGTCTCATCGATGGTGATCGCCTTGAGCGCCACGACCTGGTTCTCCGGCTTCTGATCCTTCGCTTCCTGCTGACGCGCGCCCTCGACCAAGATCGCGGCGAAGTCATCGGTGTTGAGCGTGACTTGAACGATCACGTCATCGCCCATTCCGTCTTCGATGACCAAGGCGCCGTCTTTCAGGCGCAAGCTCCACTCGCCGGAGTCAGTCACGCGAAACGTGATGCAACCGGATGAGCTCTTGTCAGCGAGCGCATCCTGGATCGCCGAGAAGCGTGCGGGGACATACTGGTTGAAGAATTCGGCGGGGGTCTCGGGAACGTCGGCCATGGGTACTCCTCGTCAGTTTCGCGTCGTGTGCGGCGAATGATCAGTCAGCGCTTTTTTCCGATTGCTGCCGAGAGGTCAAGCGGATCACCCCGACGGCAGGACCAAGCCGCCTTGATTGAGAGCAGGCGCTATTGAACCGGCCGGGGGGCGCCGTGCCACGCGGCTATTTGATCACGGTCTTGCAGCCCACGAGGATGTCGACCTGACTACTGGTCGACCCTTCTAGATCACTGCAAGCCTTCCCCAAGAGCTCTACGTCCCCTTCGGCGTTGTAGTCCCAACAGCCGTCGGTTTCGCAGGTGTCACTGCTGTCCGCGCGGCGAGGGACCGAAGCTGCGTTCCCGTTCACCGTGACGTTCACGTTCACTTCGCCTGGGTCGATCGTCTCGCCCGCCGGTGGCTCCGGCAGGGAGAAGGTGCAACCGAGAGCGCGGCCGCGAATGTCCGAGATCGCCTTGGCCAGCTCGTTGATCGAGAAATTGCCTTGGGTCATGTCGAAGTGACAAGGCACCGTCGGGTCTGCTCCGCCCTGCGTAAAGGTGCGCCCGTCGCAGTCACTGGGCACGTAATCGGGAGCGCCCGAGTACGCGTAGGAGCTGAGCGCGAGGCGCATCGAGTACGGCGCCGCGTCGATTCCCCCAGAGGAGCCGCCGTTGGTGTTGGAACCGGGAACCCCAACAATGAACGTGTCGACCGGTGCGGTCGCGTCAGTACGGCCGGCGGTGATCAACGTGTTCACCGAATCTGGATACTCCCAGTCGAGGCAACCATTCGCGTCGGTGTACCCACCTCGAGCGCTCACCGACGCACATCCAAAGCCGCCATCGGTGATGTAGATCAAGATACGTTTGCCATTGATCGCCAGCTGGCGGAGCGAGTTGATGCCAACGCGCAGCGCTTCGTATCCAGGGCTCGCGTCCGCCGCGCCATTGTCCGGGTTGTTGTTGACCAACCACTGGTAGATCGCCGCGCGGGAACCCGTACCGGAGTTCGACTTGTTCTTGGCAGTGGGTCCGATCGGGACCTGGGGCAGCGCGCTGACGCCGCAGGCTACTGGTAGGTTGAAGAGGCAAGCTGGTCCCGCGACGGTGCTCGAGGGGTACGCCAAGAGCCCCAGCGATAGGTCGTCGAAGGCATCGTTGTCGATCGCTTGCACGATGGCTTGCTGCGCCGTTGGCCATTTGCTGTTTGTGGTCATGCTACGGCTGCGGTCGAGCACCACCAACATTGCCGCAGGGATTTGCTCTGCGGCGGCGGTGAAGCGGCCACATGAGGCATCAGGGTCCAGCCCTCCAGTGCCACCGCCAGCGTCGGTCGCGCCCAGGCCACCGTCTCCGCCGCTGCCTCCGAACGCGCTGCTGCCGCCGTTACCGGCACCACCGCTTCCGGCGCCTCCGCCTGACCCGCCGCTGGTGTCACTGGCAGAGCAAGACGCTGCGGCGCCAAGTAGCGCCAGCGCGAGCACACTCATGCCCGAGCGCACGACTCGACGCGCCCAGCGCAACTGATGATTCCTGCGGTAAAGCCCTTGGTTCATCCTCGCCCTCCACGTTCCCCACACGAACAAGCAACGCCTTGATGGTAGCATTGGCGTTGCACTTCGCGGTCCAGCAAGGTGCTGATCGGCAGCCTTGTTTCGAAGCGCGTGCCCAACCGACGTGCCCAGTTGTGACCTCGCAAACCCATACAGAAACTCCCACCGAGTCAGCCATCGGGGAATCCACAGAAGAGAGCTCCGAAAGCGGAGGCCAGACTGCGTCGCCGACGTCTGTGGTGCCACCACCCCCTTCGATCTGGCGGCGGCTGCGCTGGTTTGGTGAGCGCTACATGCTGGCGCACCTGAGCGCGTATCCCGTAGGTGTCATCAGCGCGATGGCCGCGATTCCGCTGGCGCTGATGTTTCGCGGCGAGCAAGTGCGGCGCGCCACGGCCACTGGAGCCCACTCGGAGTTGCTGCGCCAGGTGGCCGCCGACCTACAGCTGGACGCCCTGGCTGCCGCTCAGCTCGAGATCGTGATGGAGTTCGTGATGGCTTGCGCTCTCATCACGCTGCTCATCCCGCACCTAACAGCGCTACCGTGGGCCTGGGCGGCGTCGACGCGCAGAGGTGCGGCTCCCAAGGACCCCAAGCTCGCTCAGCGACTCAAATGGTTCATCGGCAGCATGGTTTCACTGGCTGCATTGTGGTTGGTTGCCGGTGCGATTGGCTGGATCTGGCTGATGACGCTATGAACATGGGGTGCGCTCAGCGCACCCAAGGCCCAGTCGATGATCGATTCGCGCTTCTTTCCGCTGCCATTCGTCGCGCTCAGTCTGCTTGCTGTGAGCGCTTGCGGTGGAGGTTCCAGCCCCAAGTCAGAAGACCCGGACGCTGGAGTGCCCGCGGTCATCGAAGATGGCGGTGGCGGAATCGAAGATCCGCCGGACGGGGAAACGCTGTGCGGTCAAGGTGACTGCAACTACCAGACGAACAGCGGCTGCAGCGCCGGTGAGGCTTGCCGGCCCGCGCTGGAAAACAACCAAGCGATCGCGCGCTGTCAGCCCGCTGGCACGCGGGCCGCCGGCGGGTCGTGCAGCGACTCGAGCGAATGTGCGTCAGGCACGCTGTGCGCCGCAGGGCAGTGTCGCACGCAGTGCTGCGGGGGCGATTGGAGCGCGTGCCCAAGCGGCGAGAGCTGCATCCGACAGTATCAGTTAGGTCTGCCTGGGGGAGGCTCGGTCGCGGCAGACGTTGATCTGTGCTTCCCGGTAGGAACCTGCAGCGTGCTCGACCCCAGTGGGTGCAGCAGCGAAGAGAACCGCACCTGCCAGTTGGTCGACCCAACTGGCGCCCAAGCGTGCGCCCCAGCCGGTACCGCGACCACCGGCGCCAAGTGCAGCAAACAACAGCCCTGCGTGGCCATGCACGCTTGTGTTGGCGGCCGCTGCACGCCGCTGTGCGAGGCCAAGCAGCCGGAGTCTCCGACGGACCCACGGCCCTGCGCCGACCCCGAGCAGTCCTGCGTACACTTCGACCGCGACCCTCCGGGTGTTGGTGAGTGCACGTTGCTCAACTGACCCCCCCAAGGGCCCACGTCGGTTCCCCACGGAACCAACGCGATGCGCGCCGCTCAAGCTAGCGCCAGTCACAGGCAGCTCGCTGCACGGCAACGGCGCTGACGGCTGCTAGTGCGACTGCTTCATCAGTTCGGTGATCGCGTGCGTGTCTCTCGCGCCCAGGAAGCCGAATTGCACGCCGAACCCCGAGCCCGTCGCCCAACGCACCACGGCTGGGAGGCGACTCTCGGTTCCAACCCCCGGTAATGTGAGGCTGATTTCCACGGCCTCGCCAAACTTCGGCATGGCGGCGCATTCGATGAACATGCCACCAGGGCCAATGTCTTTGGCGGTTCCCTCCACGGGAGTGTCACTGCTTGCGAGAGTGCAGCTGACGTAGAGGTTGCAGGGAGATCGGGGGTGCTTGCGCTTGTCGTCCACGGTTCTCTCCATTGTCGCCCCCTCGGCTCCGCTAGCAACCCAAAAGACGGAGAACGTGGTGAGCGCGCTGGCCAGAGCTCCAGCGATCGCGGATGCTGACTCAACGTGAGCGTGGAGAGTCCGAAGCCGAAGACCAAGCAGGGCCTCTCGAGGCACTTCGAAGGCTGGCAAATCGGCGCCATCCTGATTGGGATCGGAGTGCTCTCAGGACTACTCGCAATCCCCCGTGCAGTCGCACCAGAGCAGCTTCCCCTGCCCCACATCAGCGAAAGCGACCTGCGCGACGATCTGCGTGAACACCACGCGTTGGCCGCTGCGGCAAGACAGCAAGGGCTGAGCTTCGAGGCCCGAACGGTGGGCGAGTACCTACGAAAGCTTGGGAACGCGGAACACAAGTCCCGTGGGCTACCCGCCGCCGGCCTCGCCGATCGCCTCAACGACCTACGCAGCTCCGTCGCCGGCTTCCGTCGCGCTCGCGGTCAGACTGCCGACCGAGAGTTATCGAGACTGCGCGCGGTTCAAGGCGAACTCTTCGTATTGGCCTTGCGCGGACGAGGCCCCGCGCCGGACCTGACGGAGCTGGGGGGCGCGTTCGACAACGCACCAGGCCACGCTTCCTGGTTCGATGCTGAGCGCTTCGTCGGTGATGACGTGGAGGCATTGCTGCTCTTCAAGGTGCGTTGGAACCACGTCACCCAGCTCGACGACGCACCGGACTTCGCGCTGCGCCCCAATGAATGGCTCGCGCTCGTGCGCTTCTTGTTGCAGCACCCCGAGGGCAACGACGTGGGTGCCCAGGCGCACAGCCAACTCGCAACGCTGGATGCCCTCGGCAAGCGCCAGCCCGAGTACCCCCTCGCCTTCGCCCAGGGCACCGTGTTCTACCGCCAGGGGGCGTACGATGTTGCGGCTTTGGCCTTCGAACAACACCTGGAGGCGCATCCGTCAGGGCCTTGGAGCCTCCGCGCGAGAAACCACCTGCTAGCGGCTCGGGAGCGCGGTTCGAGCGGGCAAGCGGCGCTCGCGACAGACGCCTTGACTCAGCGCTGAATCAGCCAGGTCGCCGCCTAGTCGACGACAAGTCAGCGCAAGCTGCTATGGGGACACTCCCCAAGTGATCGCCTCTGACCGTCCCTGCTCGAGCGTCAGCCAGCTCGCCCATCGCGCCCTGGAGGTCGACGTTTCTCACGCGGTGCGCGCCGTGGGCTTGGCCCCAGCGCTCGTAAGCCACCGGCTCGCGGAACATGGGCGCAAGGTGCTCCACGTCACGGCGGACCTCGAATCGGCCACGCGCGCCCAAGCGGATCTTCGCTTCTTGCGCCGCAGTCCGACCCTGGGCCCCGAAGCGCTTCGTCAGGTTGGGGAGGCGCTGCTCTTTGCACCTCCCGAGGGCGACGCCTACGCGGAGGTGCACCAAGACCGCCGCGCCGCGATGAGCCGCACAGCGACTCTTGCGCGCCTGTGCGGCGACACCTGGTCCACTCTGTGCGTCCCGGCCAGCGCCTTGGTGCGCAAGACCGTACCCGCGAGCTTGATCCGCGAGGCAACGTTGGTCCTCGAGCTCGGCTCCGCTGTCGACACCCAAGACCTCGCCAAACGCCTGACCGCGGCAGGTTGGCTCCGAGCGCCCGTAGTGGAGGACCCTGGGAGCTTCGCGCTGCGGGGAGGCCTGCTCGACGTCTGGGCTGCAGGCACCCCAGAGCCAGTGCGCGTCGAGCTGGATTTCGATCGCATCGAGCGCATGCGCGGTTTCGATCCCGATGATCAGCGCACGGGAGAACGGAGCTACGAGCGGCTCGTCTTGCCCCCAGCGCGCGAGACGGTTCTGAGCCCTGAGCGCAGCGCGAAGGCCAGCGATGCGCTGCGAGATCTATGCGACGCGGTAAACCTGCCCTCGACCAAAGCGCGGGTGCTGGTCAACGATCTCGTGGCAGGCACCACGTTCTTTGGCGCCGAGGCGTACCTTCCCGCGTTCACGAACCTCGTGCCGCTGATCGACTATCTCCCGGCCGACGCGCTGGTTGTCTTCGAACAGCCCGAGCGCGTGCTCAGCGCGATTGACCGGGAGCTCGAGAGGGCCTTGGACAGCGAGCTCGCGATGAGTTCCAAGCCTCATTTCCCTGTGGATTCCCTATTCAGTGACAGGACGGAGCTTCGCGAAGCCCTCGGCGCTCGCCACCTGGTTGCGCTGCATAGCTCGGGTATCAGTGGAGAAGAAGAGCGACCGCTGGCTCACCTGGCGGCAGCGCCCATCGATGCGCCAAGCCTGGAGTTCGAAGATCAGAGCGAGCTCAGCAACGCCATCAAGCAAGCGCGTCACAGCGGCGGCGGTCAGAACGCACTGGACCCGCTCATAGAACGCATCGAAACCTGGCGAGAGAGCGGTCTCAGCGTGAGCATCGCAGCTCGCGTGGCGACCCAAGCACACCGCCTGGAGCAGCTGCTCAAGCACCGTGGCGTGGAGCTCAACGTGGAGGTCGGAGACCTCGCGCGGGGCGCCGTTGCTCCTCTCGAAGGCTTCGCAATCATCACCGAAGAGGAAGTCTTCGGGCAGCGCGCGCACCGGCAAAAAGCCAAGAAGAAGACCACGCGAGGTATCCTCGAGGATCTACGAGCGCTGAACCCGGGGGACTTCGTCGTGCACGTCGAGCACGGCATCGGGCGCTACCTCGGCCTCGAACACAAGCAGGTTGGGAGCACCCTCGTCGATCTGCTGACCGTGGAGTACTTCGGTGGGGACAAGCTTTTCCTGCCGGTCTACCGCCTCAACCAGATCCAGAAGTACTCCGGCGGCGACGGCACTCCGCGCTTGGACCGCCTCGGCGGGTCGAGCTTCGCCAAGACCAAAGCCAAGGTCCAAAAGCGGGTGCGCCAGATGGCGGATGAGCTGCTCAAGCTCTACGCCGAGCGCAACGCCGCACAGAAGCAGCCCATCGACGCTTTGGACGACGAGTACCGCGCGTTCGAGGCCACGTTCCCCTACGAAGAAACGCGCGACCAAGCCGCCGCCATTCAGGAGGTCAACCAGGACCTCGAATCAGAGCGCGTCATGGACCGTCTGGTCTGCGGCGACGTGGGCTTCGGCAAGACCGAGGTCGCCATCCGTGCCGCATTCCGCGCGGCAATGAACGGACGCCAGGTCGCGCTACTTTGCCCGACCACGGTGCTCGCCCAGCAGCACGCAAACACCTTCCGCGCTCGCCTCGAAGACTACGCGTTGAGCGTCAAGTCGCTCTCGCGCTTCGTCTCGAAGAAGCAACAAACGGAGACGCTCAAGGGCCTGAAAGAAGGCGCGGTCGACATCGTCGTCGGCACCCACCGCCTGCTCAGCAAAGACGTCCACTTCAAGAACCTCGGCCTGTTGATCGTCGATGAAGAGCAGCGCTTCGGCGTGACTCACAAAGAGCGCATCAAGCAGATGAAGGCGAGCGTCGACGTGCTCACCCTGAGCGCAACGCCCATCCCTCGTACGTTGCAGCTCGCGATCGGCGGCTTGCGCGACATGTCCATCATCTCCACGGCCCCGGTGGACCGCCGCGCGGTGCGTACCATCACCTCCCGCTGGGACGAGAAGCTGGTGCGCGAGGCGATCACCAGCGAGCTCTCCCGCGGCGGCCAGGTGTTTTACGTCTACAATCGCGTGGAAGGCATCTACGAGCGGGCCGCCAAGCTGACGGAGCTCTTGCCAGAGGCCCGCATCGCCGTGGGCCACGGGCAGCTCAGCGAGACTGCGCTCGAGAAGACGATGCTCGGTTTCGTCGAGGGGCAGTACGACATCCTGGTGGCGACAGCTATCGTGGAGAGCGGCCTGGATATCCCTCGCGCGAACACCATCATCATCGATCGCGCGGATCTGTTCGGGCTCTCGCAGCTGTATCAGCTGCGAGGTCGCGTTGGGCGCTCGAGCGAGCGGGCCTACTGCTACTTGCTCGTGCCACCCGCCGCGCAAATGACCGAGGAGTCGCGCAACCGCATCGAGGCGCTAGAGCGCTATCACGAGCTCGGATCAGGTTTCCACGTGGCAAGCCTCGACATGGAGCAACGGGGCGCCGGCGACCTCTTGGGCGGCGAACAGAGCGGCTTCGTCGCCAGTGTGGGCTTCGACTTGTTCTGCCAGATGCTGGAGGAGGCCACGCGAGAGCTGCGGGGCGAAGAGGTACGCCACGAGATCGACCCAGATCTCAGCTTCGACGTGGATGCGCTGCTCCCCGAAGACTACGTGGCCGAAGTCGGCGTGCGACTCTCCCTGTACAAACGCCTCGCAAGCGCCCAAGACGCTGGCGAGGTTCAGCAAATCGGCGCGGAAATGGAGGACCGCTTTGGCCCGGCGCCGCGCGAGGCGATCTCGATGGTCGAGCTGATGCGCCTCAAGAGCGAGCTCCGTGCATTCCGAGTGCTGGGCTGCGAAGCCAGCGCCAAGTCAGTGACCTTACACTTGGCCCAAGACACCCCGCTTGACCCAGTCGCCGTCGGGCGCCTCGTCGGAGACAAGGCCAGCGGCTATCGCCTCACGCCGGACATGCGCCTCACTCGGCGTCTGAAGTCTGGTGAGGTGGCGCAAAACGGCCTGGAGCTGTGCGACCGCATGCTCGAGGAGCTCACGCCTCATCTGCGCAGCGACCCTTGAGCCAGCGCGGGCTCTCTGGGCTTTTCGCGGTGTTTCTAGCGCTTTCCATTGTTTCCCATCCCGCGCGCCTTGTGCCATCGTCCCGTCGGTGAAGCGCAGCACCTGGGCGGCCATCGCAGCGGTCAGCAGCGCCTCCTTGGTGGATGCCTTGGGGGTCGCCCTGAGGAGCGAAGCACAAGGTGCGGGCAAGGCCCTCGGCTTCCTCACGGCCCTGGGCTACGAGCTGTGCCTCAGTCTGCTGCTCGGCCTGTGTCTTGGCGCATTGCTAGCTTGGTTGGGGGAGAGGAAAACCGCAGGGAAACGTAGCGCCAGCGGAGCTAGCGTAGCGACGAGCTCCGAGACTCACGCCGCCGCCTCGGATCGCTTCTCGGAGCTGGCGCCAACCGAGCGCGCACCCGCCACCGACCAGGCGTCACATCCTGCCGGGGGAGTTCAAGCCCGGGCCTTCCTCGTGAATCCGCGAGTCAGTGCTTTCGATGTGGCGACCGCCGCGCTGCCGCTGCTCGCCTGCGGCGCGTTCGGGCTGTATCGCCTGAACCTGGCCTTCTGGGCGACGTTTCACAACCGGGAGCTCGCGTCGCTGCTCCTCGTGTGTACCTGCCTCGGCTATCTCGGGTTGGCGCTTGGCCTGGGGAACCGCCTGGCCTTCGCCGTCGCGCTGCTGCGCGAACGCAGCAGAGGCGCAGCGCTCGGGCTCTTCGGCGCCGCGGTCAGCCTGAGCCTCGGCGTGGCTACCTGGCTCATCGTGGACAACCGGAGCGGCTTCGCGCAGCTGAACCGCTGGCTCGGCTTCTCTTTGCTGGGTGCTCTGGTCGGCTACGCAGTGCTTCGCTTGGCCCTACGGCGCCGCCTGGTGCTCGGACCGCGCTGGCTCGGGGTAGCCGCCTGGGGCAGCGCCGCGGTGCTCTTCTTGGTCGGTGCGTTTGTTCCTTGGGGAATCAGCGCGCGCGTCGCACAGAGCGGCGGCGCCTCCGCCATCTTGCTCAAGGGCCTGCGCAGCCTGAGTGATTTCGATCGCGACGGCTACTCAGCGCTGTGGAGTGGCGGAGACTGCAAAGGGTTCGACGCGGCGGTACATCCTGGCGCCATCGAGGTCCCGGGTGACGGCCTCGACAACAACTGCTTCGGCGGCGACGCGAGCGGGGCTCAGGCGATCAAACCGCCGGTCTGGGTCGAAGCTCCGAAGTCCGTACCTGGCAAGCTGAACGTCCTGCTCATCACCGTCGAGACGCTCCGCGCCGACGCCGTCGGCTTCAACCAGATGCAAGGCATTGCCGCGCGGCATAAAACGACGCCGCGGCTGGATGCCTACGCCGAGCGCAGCATCGTCTTCGACAACTACTTCGCAACCACACCTTGGACGCGGCTCTCCCTGCCAGCCATCTTGTCTTCCAGGTCGCCAACCCGCATGCACTGGCGCGCCCAGGGAGCCAGCCAACACATGCGAGCGCTCGAGCCAGACACGCCGTGGATCCCGCAGATGTTCCAGCGCGCTGGCTATCGCACCGTGGCCATCCTGAACTCGTTCCGTGCCTTCACCAAGGCGGAGTCCGCGGGCTTCGATCGTGGCTTCGATGTGTACGACACGTCGACCAAGCTCTCCTACAGCGGCGGGACCATGCGTGGTCATATCGGGCGTGCCGAGGCGGCGCTGGCCATGACGCAGCTCGAGCAGCTGAAGAGCCGTCCGTTCTTCTTGTGGATCCACTTGATGGAGCCCCACTACCTCTACCAGCGCTCGAGCCGCGCCCCGAACTTCGGCGACGACCCGCAAGATCTATACGCCAGTGAGATCTGGGAGGTGGACGCGGTGGTCGGCGAGATCCTCGACAAGCTGAGCGCTCTGGGTCTCGACGACAAGACGCTGGTCACCGTCGTCGGCGACCACGGCGAAGAGTTCAAGGAACACGGAGAGAGCTGGCACGGTAGCAACCTGATGCAAACGCAGATCCACACCGCGGCGCTGATGCACGTTCCGGGTCTGCCAGCGGCACGTATCCACACGGCAGTGAGCCACGAGGACCTGGGGCCGACCTGGTTGAACCTCGCCGGCGAACGCGCCGGGTTCGACCAACTCCAAGGCCGGAATCTGCTGCCGCTCGTGAGCGGCGGACGGCTGCCAAGGGACTACTTCTTCCTCGAGCGCTACGAGGTGAACAATGGCCGCGGATACATGGCCGCCATCGTCCACTACCCGTTCAAGCTCATCTACACCGAGGAGGGGAAACGCTTCGAGCTCTACGATCTCGCGACGGACCCCAACGAGCGCAGCCAAGCACCGCGCGAAGGCGCAGCGTATCAGACCCTCGAGTCACTGCTGGCCGCACACGTGGACGGCGCCCGGCGCTGATCCGCACCGAGCCCCAGCTCCCGAGCAGCTGGCCGCTCGAGCAACGCTCAGCGGCAAGTACCGTATCCCTGCGGTAAACCTGGTTGAGCCTGACAGTTGCCGCCCTTCGTGCAGCTGCCGTCGACCCCTAGCTTGCAGACTTCAGCGCGGTCCGAGGTGATCCCACGCTCACAGGTTTCGGCGCAGGCAACGTTGGGCTCCGCGGCCACACCCTTGTCGTAGCAACAGATCTTCCCCGGACAGTCTTCGGTGCCGTCGCAGCGCAGCTCGATCGTCGAACAGAGGAGGCCACTACACACGCACTGGTTGCTCGCCGTCACGCAGTGAGGCGCCGCCATTTGTGGCTGGCAGCAGAACTGGCTCTGGTTCAGCCCGCAGACTTCGGCTCCGCAGTTGATGTTGCCAGCTCCATTCCCTGCGGAACCGCCATTGCCTGCGCTACCGCTGCTGCCCGCTTGACCGGCCGAGCCGCCATCGGCGCCGGCCCCCGCTGCGCCGCCATTTTCACTTCCGGCGCTGCCGCCGAAGCTCGTGCCGCCGTCGTCGCTACCGCCGACGTTGCCGCCACCGACACCGCCGCTCCCCGCAGCGCCTACGCCCGCGCTCCCGCCCTGGGAAGACCCGCCGGAGCCACCTTGGGTCGCCCCGCTGGAGCCGCCGTTGCCCGCTCCCGAGTCGCCGCCGCTGGCACCACTCCCGCCGTTACCCGAGTCGCCATTCAAGCCACTCGAGTCGCCGGAGCCGCAGGCAGAGAGAGCCAACGACACCACCAACGCTGCACCACACCGCACACCGGAAACCGCAAAAAAGCTCTGCCTAAGCATGAAATCGACCTCTTGACCGAAAAGGTGCGGGATCCATGGAGCAATGACAAGCAAACGACAGCTACGTCGACGCTTGGATCCATCTCGAGTGCAACGCTGCAGCGACTCGTGCCCTCACCCCTACCCCCAAACTGCAGGGCGGTGCCCAGAGACCTCATGAGGGAGCAGGCAGGAAACGGTCGAGACGCCGAGCCCGGTGCACGCGCTGGTTCCGTCGTGGCAACGCTCGTACATGCGCCTACCTGGGCGCCGTGTCGAGCGAGGTGCCGTGTAGGTTGGCGGGTGTAAGGTTCTGCTCGTGTTCTTCCCGCTCTCCCATCAAGAGCAACAAGCACGGCGCTGGCCGTGGGTCACGACGGCCATCATCGCGCTGAACCTAGCGCTGCACTTGATGCTGTGGTCGAGCAACGCGGCGGACGAGGAGCGACTGATCGACGCCTACCAAGACGCGTTGACGTTCGCCCATCGGCATCCGAACGCGAAACGCTGCGAAGAGCTGAAGGGTCTTGGCGATGCAGCACCAGCGCCGGATCCCCTGAAGAGCCTGGACGTCGGTATCCCTGGGGTAACAAACAGCACCTCAGCGTTGCGCGAAGAGCTCGCGCGCACCGAGCAAGAGGCAATGGATGCACTGTGCGTGCGGCTACGCGACGCGCGTTCAGAGAGCGTCGTCTACCGCTTCGGCTATGTCCCGGCGCAGAACAACTGGCTTGGCCTCGTCACCTACCAGTTCCTTCACGGTGGCGTGCTCCACGTGGTCTTCAACATGTGGTTCTTGTGGCTGTCCGGAACCATCATCGAAGACGCGTGGGGACGGCTGATGTACCCGGCGTTCTACCTCGCAGCTGGCGTGTTCGCGGCGCTCGTGCACAAGGCTCTCTCCCCCCTGAGCCCAATCCCGCTGATTGGCGCGTCCGGTGCCGTGGCAGGCGCAATGGGCGCCTTTGCGTTTCGCAACGCCAAGACCAATATCAACGTGCTCGCTTGGATCTGGCTCCGACCCTTTGTGTTTTCAGCGCCAGCCTGGGTACTCCTGCCGCTGTGGGCTGCAGGTGAGTTGTTCTGGGCGCTGCTCAGCGACCCAACCGCCGGAGGGACGGCGTACTGGGCACACGTCGGCGGCTTTGTGTTCGGTCTAGCGTTTGCCGTGGGGATGCGCTTCTCCGGTCTCGAAAAGCGCATCGACGACGCCATCGAGAATCAAGACGCATCGCTGGTGGATCCACGGCTCGCCTCGGCGATGCGCTTGATTGACGAGGGGCAGGCGCCTCGCGCCATCCCACGGCTCGAGGCCCTAGCTCGGGAAGAGCCCTTCAGCATCGAGGTGCAGCTCGCGCTGCTGGATGCCGCCGAGCGCGCAACCGATCGAGGCCTCGCACGGCGCACTCGGGTGCGGCTGATCGAGCTCTACCAGCGTATGGGTCAGCATGACGCCGCAGGTGACCTGTTCGAGGAACTGGAGCGCGCGGGGGAAGCCGGCGCAGCTTCAGCACGTGCCAGACTGCGCCTCGGGGAGCACCTCGGCAACAGCGGCCGGGTCGCGCGAGCGGAAGGCATCTACCAAGACCTGTACGCCGACGGTTTCGCAACCCAGGAGGCAGCGGAGGCGCTGGTAACCCACGCCGAGCTGATGTTGCGAGCCAAGCAGCCTGAGAACGCCAGGAGCCTGTTTGAGGCGGCACGCCACCACGCAACGCTTCAGCCGGACAGCTTCAGCAAAGTTTCCACAAGGATACAAGTAGGGCTCAACAAGCTGAGCCAGCTGCCAGCCTCGACCAACGACGGCTTTGGCGGCCTCGAGATTGCCCTCGACACGGCACCCGAAGTGTTCGAAGTCCAGGGCAACAGTCACCTCCCGAGCGCACCGCCGAGCCCGACAGCGGGCTCCTCGGTCGTCGGCGGTCAGCCTGTAACACTGGAGATCGACAACGTCCCAGCTTCGCTGAGAGATCTCCCTCCCCCGAGTCGAAAACGCTAACCCTTGACGCCGCCTGCAGTCAGGCCGCTCACCAAGTGGCGTTGGGCGACATAGAACAGCGCCATCACGGGCAAGCTCACCACCAGGGAGCCCGCGGCAAACGATGCCCAGTCAGCGTCATGCTCCCCGACGTAGCGCTTGAGCACCACAGGCAGCGTGAAGGCTGCCTCCTTGTCGAGGATGGTGACCGCGAGCACGAACTCGTTGTACGCGCTCATGAACGCAAACAGCGCTGTGACCGCGATCGCGGGCCGCGCCGCGGGCAGCACGACGCGCCAGAACGCACCAAAGCGCGTCGCGCCGTCGACCATCGCCGCCTCCTCCAAATCCTTGGGGATGGCGTCGAAGGCTCCCTTGAGCTGAAAGATCGCGAAGGGCACCGATGTGGTCGCGTAGGACAGCACCAGGCCCGTCTTGGTGTTGAGCAGGCCGAGGTGCTGAAGCAGCAGGTAGAGCGGCACCGCGCTCGCGACCATGGGGAACATCTGCGTCGCCAACAACAGCCGCGTACCGGCTTGCTTGCCAGCGAACTGAAAGCGACTCATGGCGTAGGCGGCGGGGAGCGCGATACCCACGCCAACTAGCGCCGTGGCCAGCGACACCACCAAGCTGTTGGCCACCTGCTGACCGAAGTGCGGCGCGCTGACCACGTGGGTCAGATGCTCCAACGTAAAGGGTATGGGCAACGGCACTACCTGGCGCACCGGAGCCGTTCCCGCGCGGAAAGCAAGCGAGACGACCCACAGCAGTGGGTAGAGCGCAAACGCGACGCCGATCAGGATCGCGAGATGAGAGAGCACGGACTCGAGCGCGCTGGGCTTCTCCCGCGAGTCCACGACTGCGCTCATACCGCCTCCAGAGTCCGGCTGCGGTTCATCAACCTCGAGCCAAAGAACAGCAACAGGAAGATCAGCACCGAGTACGCGGCGGCGTATCCATACTGCGCCTGACGGGTGAACGCCCAGCGATACGCTTCGCTGACCAAGATCTCGGTGGTGCCGTCAGGCTCGCCGCCGCTGACCAGGAACACCACGTTGAACATATTGAAGGTCCAAATCGAACCGAGCAGCACCGCCGGGCCCAGCACTGGCTTGACCATCGGAATGGTAACGAGCCGCAGGCGCTGCCAGCGCGTGGCGCCGTCTACCTCAGCGGCCTCCAGTACATCCTTCGGCACCGCCGTGAGCGCGCCGAGGGTCACCACCATCATGAAGGGGAAGCCCAACCACACGTTGGTCGATACGTTGGCTGCAAAGGCCGTGGAGAACTGCGCCCACCAGCTGAAGGGCTCCACCCCAAGGGACTCCAAGATGGCGCTGACCGCCCCAAACTGCCTATCGAACATGCCTCTCCAGGCCAGAGCAGTCACATACGAGGGCACCGCCCAGGGCAGAATCAAGATCACCCGATACAGCGGCTTGAGCCTCAGCGTGGGTCGCGAGAGTAATAACCCCAGGGAAAATCCAATCAACAGATGCAGCCCGACGTTGAGCAGCGTCCAGAGGATCGTGACGAGCAAGACGAGGTAGAACGAGCCGCTGCTCAGAAGGGGCGCGCCACGCGCCGTGAGGATCTCCCAAAAGTTCGCCAACCCGACGTAGTGCATGCTGCCCTGGGGCCCAGCGTAGAGGCTCGCCGCCGCGCCAACGAAGATCGGCACGAACACCAACACCCCCACGGCGATCACCGCGTGAGCCACCCACAGGTAAGCAGGCAGAGAGCGCTTGATGGGTGACCACAACTCGCCGCGCTCCGCTTGACGCCAAAGCCGGAAAGCGCCCAGCAAACACAGGCCGCCCACCACCAACAAGAGCGGCGTCGGCGACGCGGGCGGTGGCGGCGGCCGTACCATGTCGTCAAAGCGGCGGGTCGCTTCCTCGAGCGCGGCTTCAGGGCTGACAGCTCCGCTCAACGCCTTCTTCAGTGCACGATTCGCGGGCTCCCAGCTGGTGCGCATGCGGTCACCGGAAGGCATCGGAACCGCATGCTCCGCCTGGTTGGCAAACGCCTGAATGAACGGATCCCCCGCAGCGGAGGGAGGCAACTTGCGCAGCGCCACGAGCTGCCGCCCAACCTTCACTCGGATCTCAGCGCTCTCAGGCCCGGCCAAGTAGCGGGCTAGCTGCAGCGCGCGTGTGTTCTGCGCGCCGCGCGGAGTGAGGGCCGCTGCCTCCACCGTGAGGTACGGCTCCAGCGGCTTGCCAGTGGCCGCCAGCTGTGGCAGCGGTACCGCGCGGTAATTTACCTTGCCGTCTAGCTCACCCGCACTCCACGGTCCGCTGATGTAGGCTGCCGCCTTTCCGCTGATGAACAGCTGCTTGACGACGGACCCTCCAGCTTCCTCCGGGATCTTTCCCCGCTGCATCAGGTCGCGCACGAACTCGATGCTGCGCACCGCCTCGGGACCGCTGAAACCGAAGCTACCGTCGGGGTTCAGTTGCCGCGCGCCGAACGCATGCAAGAACGCAGCGTGGTAGTACGCGTCGTTCGCCTCGTAAACAAGGGGGAACACGCCACTCGGAAGCGGCGTGTCGATCAGCGCCTCGACGCTCTCCGGCGCTTGCTTCAGCAAGTCCGTGTTGAGGTAGAGAACCAGCGCCTTCAGCGCCAGCGGTAAGCCGTAGAGCTTGCCATCGAGGGTCAACGCTTCGACGGCTCCCCGCGGAAATGCCGAAGAGTCGATGCTCTCAGGCAGCGGGGTGACGACGCCACGCCGGATGTAGTCGCCAAAGCGTTCGTGGGCGTCGATGAAGACATCCGGCCCCGCTCCCCCGGGCGCGGCAGCTCCGAGCTTGGACGCGTAAGCGTCGTGGGGCAGCTGGAGCACTTCCACCTCGACGCCGCTCGATTTCTGGAACGCAGCAACCGCCTGATCGAGGGCCGCCTGTTCGCCACCTCGATAGGCGTGCCAGAGGCGCACGGGCTCACCGTCACTCGCAAATGAGTCACGTCCCCAAGTGAGCAAAAATACGAGTGGAAGGAGCCAGCGAAGCATTGGGCGAGATCCCGATCGAGAGCGAGCGCGAACACCGCGACCCCCGAGCCGCAGCACCTCATGGGCCTCGCTCGTCGAGCGCCGTTGGCCCAGTCGCCGGGATGTTACGAGTCGGAAGCGTTCCCGAAAAGAGCGGACACGCGGTTCCAGGCGAGGCCCGAACATCGACCGCTCGCTTCTCTCGTCGTGGAAAGAGGTAGTGAGCCAGGAACACACGCCGTTAATCGGCACACGCTGGCACAGGCAGAGGCGTCAGAAATCACACACCCCGCCCCGTGTAGCCTTAGAAGCCCACGAATTGCGTGCTGTTCGCGTTTGGGGTGGCTGGCTTGGAGGTTGCTTTAATTGAACCTCGCAATGGCACAAGAGGACCTGACCCTGAACGACGCTGCTGAACACGTGTTTGGTTTACCGAGCCTGGAACTGGCGCCACACTCGAGGCCCCTCTCAGAGTCTGAGAATGCAGCGTCCCCAGCGCTTCTCAGCGATCCCCAACGCACGCCAGACAGGAGCTTCGAAGAGCCCGTGACCAGCGCAGCTGACGGTCAGTCCCGCCGTAACGCCAAACGCAACAAGAAGCGCCGCAAGAACCAGCGGGGCCGCCGCTCGGAGGCGCCGTCAGCGCGCACCAGTCAGGCGCCGAGTTCCTCGCGTTCCCCTGCGGAAAAGCAAGCGAGCCCGGAAGCACAGCCGGAACCGCAGGTCGAGCTCTCGCAGAGCAAAGAGACCTCCAAGACTGAGGAGGTCAGCGCGGTCGCCGCGAAGTCGGCCGAAGCGGCCGAGCGTGAGCCGGTAGCCGACGAGGTTGAAGCCAAGGCAACCGCTAGCGACGCGCAGCTGGCGCAGAAGGGCGCAACTGAAAAGGCAGTCGCAGCCACTTCGCCGGTTGGGGGTGAGGAAGCACCCAAAGCAACCACCAAGGCGAAGTCCAAGGCGGGCAAGGCCAAGGGCCACAACGCCAAGTCCAAGCAAGCCGACGGTCGCGACGACTCGGTCCACGACCACGAGGAAGAAGCCGCGTTCTTCGACGCGGGCGAGCGCATCAGCGAGACGGATCACCACCGCGCTACGCTGCACTCCACACCTGAGGAGGACTTCCCCCAGGTGCTGCCCCTCACCCCCGAACAACAACAGCACCACCGCCGTTTCATCCCCTATGTGGCCGGCGTCGTTGGGCTGTTCGCGATCTTGGCGGGCATCGGCCTGTTGAACCGCAGCAGCGACGAAAAGGTCGCAGCGACCGCGCCGCACACCGAGAGCGCAGTCGCCACGGAAAAGGCCGTAGCGGAGCGCCCGGCAGCACCCCTGCCTGAGCCGGCCAAGGCTGAAGAGAACAAGCTCCCCACGGAAACAGCCGAAGCAGCAGAGCCTGCCGCGGAAGAGCCCGCAGCGGAAGAAGTTACAGCTGAAGAGCCTGGGGAGGAGCCGGCGGCAGTCGCCGAAGCGGAGCCGACCGCGGAAGCCCCCAAGCCGGAGCCCGTGAAAGCTGCTGAACCCACGAAGCCGGTCCCCGTGAGCGCGCCAAAGCCAGCAGCCAAGCCGAAACCGGCTCCGAAGCCCGTGGCGGTGAAGCCAGTGGCCGCGCCCCCACCGCCCGCGCCCGCGCCTCCTCCGGCACCTGCGCCCCCTCCCGCCGGCGAGCGCCCGCCAACGGCGAGCTTCCCCGTCAACTGAGCTGCAGGAGCTGCGCTACGATGTCTGCTTCAGCGCAGCGCAGCGCCGCTTTCAGGGTCGAAGAGGTGTAGTTCTTCGGGGGCGGCGCCGAGCGTCAGCTCCTGACCGGCGCTCACCTTTGCGCCGGAATCCAGCCGCGCGACGACGGTCGCCTCGCCGACTTTTCCGTGTGCAAACGTCTCGCTGCCCAGCGCTTCGATTACCTCGACCCGAAGCTTGACCCCGCCATCCGCGCGCTGTTCGAGGGCATGGGGCCGCACTCCCAGAGTGAGCGGCTGAGAATCAGCGATCCCAGACAGCCCCTGCATGGGCGCGCGCAAACTCAGCCCAGGCGCCTCGACGGTCCAGCCGTCTGCCCCCTGCTTCGCCAGCACGTCGATGAAGTTCATGGCGGGGCTACCAAGGAACGCCGCCACAAAACGCGTCGCTGGCCGCGCGTAGATCTCGAGTGGTGCGCCGCTCTGCTCGACCAAGCCTTGATTCAACACGAAGAGCCGATCCGCGAGGGTCATCGCTTCGACTTGGTCGTGGGTCACGTAGACGCTGGTTGCCCCGAGTGCGTCGTGCTGCTTGCGGATATCGACGCGCACCTGGGCGCGCAAGGCGGCATCTAGGTTGCTGAGAGGTTCGTCGAAGAGAAACAGCGCGGGGCGGCGCACGATGGCGCGTCCCATGGCGACACGCTGGCGCTGCCCGCCAGAGAGCGCCTTGGGCATGCGATCCAAGAGCTGCTCGAGGCCGAGCATCGCGCTGACCTCCTTGACGCGTGATTCGATCTCACTGGCGGGTGTCCCTTTGAGTTCGAGGCCGAATGACAAATTTTTCCGCACGGTTAAATGCGGATACAGCGCGTAGGACTGAAACACCATGGCCACGTCGCGCTCGCGCGGCGGGAGCCGCGTGACGTCTCGCTCTCCGAAGCGGATGCTCCCTTCGTCGGATAGCTCCAGCCCCGCGATCAGCCGCAGCAGGGTCGACTTGCCGCAGCCACTGGGTCCCACCAACACGGCGAAGCCGCCGTCAGGCAAGTCGATGTCGACCCCCTTGAGCACCTGAGTCTGACCGAAGCCCTTCTTCAGCCCTTCGATCGCAACACGTACCACCCCGCCTACTCCTCCCCGTGCGCCATCGAGCGCTGCCCTCTCCAGCGCAGCCAGTGGTCAGCCAAGACGATGGCCACCATCGCCTCTGCCATTGGAATGAAGCGAGGCAAGAGACACGGGTCGTGACGACCCCGAGTGGCGATCTGCGTCACTTCACCGTTCTGGGTCACCGTGTCCTGAGGCTGAGAGAGGCTGCTTGTCGGCTTGATCGCCGCGCGCAGCACGATCGGCATTCCGCTGGAGATCCCCCCGAGCATCCCGCCGTGGCGATTCGTCCGAGTCACGATACGAGAGCTGCCGTCGGGGCGTCGTTCGCTAGTGAACACGTCGTTGTTCTCGCTGCCGCGCAGCGTCGCGCAGCCAAATCCGTTTCCGTATTCGACGCCCAACACCGCCGGCAAGCTGAAGAGGGCGTGTCCCAAGTCGGCCTTCAGCTTGTCAAAGACCGGCTCGCCGAGTCCGGCGGGGACTCCCGTTGCCACGACCTCCGCGACGCCCCCGATGGAGTCCTGGGCCATGCGGACCTGATCGATCAACTCGATCATTTTCTGCGCGGCATTTTCATCTGGGCAGCGCACCGGGTTCGGTGAGCCGTCAGCAAACGTTTCGACCTGAGCGAGCTCGAGCGCTTCAGGGTGCTCAATCACCGCTTTGATGTCACCCACCTGGGTCACGTAGCTCAGCACGCGACCACCAAACGCCTCCCAGATCAGCTTCTTCGCTACGGCACCAGCAGCGACTCGAACCGTGGTCTCTCGGGCGCTCGAGCGTCCCCCGCCACGGTAGTCACGAAACCCGTATTTCGCGTCGTAGCCATGATCCGCGTGCCCAGGGCGGTACTTGGCTTTGATGTCCGAGTAGTCCTTCGAGCGCTGGTCTTGATTGCGGATCAGGATCGCGATGCTGGTGCCCGTGGTGCGACCTTCAAACACGCCGGAGAGGATCTCAGGTTCGTCCGCCTCCTGACGTTGCGTCACCAGCTTGCTCTGCCCTGGGCGTCGGCGAGCGAGATCAGGAAGCAGATCATCCACCGAGAGCGGCAGCCCCGGCGGACAACCGTCGATGATCACCACATTGCCGGGGCCGTGAGATTCCCCTGCCGTGGTGATGCGAAACGCCTGTCCGAAGCTATTCCCCGCCATTTGCCGCCCGTCAAATGCACGCGCCGCGCGAGCGCGACAAGCATTTATGCGTCGAGATCCTCACTGCTCGGTGTGCGGCTGTGAGTTCCGGGTTCTGCACTCGAAGCGAACCGCGGATCGACGTCCGCCAACAGACGGCGGATCCGAGCCGCTGGGCGCCGCATCGCCAGCTCATGTAAGTACACGCGCGCACGCTGCGCGATACCAAGTCGGGAGTAGCCGACCGCCAGCCACGCAAACACCCGCTCGAGCTCCGCCTCGTCGCTCACAACCCGGCTGGCGAGTTCGAGCTGCTCGATCCCGGACTCCACATGCTCGAGCTCGATCAACGCCGCCCCTTTGATGCGCAGCGCGTCCGCGGCGTTGGCGCGTAGCCCCAAGGCTAGATCTGCCAAGCGACGCGCATCGAACAAGCGCTCGCGGGTTCCTGCAAGGAGCGCAACCTCGGCGCCAGTCGTGAAAATCAACGCCTTGAGGTCTGTGTCATACGCTTCGAGCTCGCCAAACTCATCGAGCTGTTCAACCGCGGCTTGGTCGTCCCCGAGCGCGGCCCGACACAGCACCCGACTGAGCCGGAGGCGCGGGTGCAGAGGCAGGCGCTCGAGCCCTTGGTCCGTGACCTCCAAGGCCTTCTCGCTCCGCTCGTCGTCAAGTAGGCGCTCGGCACGAATCGCCCAAGGCGCAGCCAGCTGCCACTCCAGTTGTTTCCGCGGAGTAACAAAGCTCAGCAAGAGTCCCATGCCGTCGGAGACACCGCCCTTCACGGCAAAGGGAACCAAGTTGAGCACACCGCCGATCGCCGCAGTGAGGCACACGCTCTGCAGGAGGACCCAAGGCACCGAACTCGTGCGCTGGAGCAAGCGATCGCCAGCAACGAGGTAGGCGATGAGCACCAAGAGCAGCTCGATCCCTGGTCCTGCTGCGAAGACCATCGCTTGCTTGAAGCGAGCGTAGCGCAGGTCGCTAGGGACGGTGCGCACGTGCCCGGTCAGCGGCACAAGCTTCCACCGTATGACCGCATCCCCGAGGACGAAGCGCGCGACATCACGCCCCTGGCCGATCACGACCTCATACACCTGCCAGCCAAGCAATCGCGCCATCAACGCGTGGCCCAGCTCGTGAAGCACCAAGAGTGGTACCCAAGCCGCGACCACGAAAACCAACCCCAGCTTCATGGGGGTGAAGTCACGCAGTAGCTCACCGGCTAGCGATCCAAAGAACACGACGAAAAACAGCGCCGCGATCCACTTCTCGTCCCGCGCGAGCGGACGACGAGGAGCGGGGTCGTAGAGAGGTGAAGACATGCTTGGGGTCAACACTCAACGCCTAGCATGTATGCCGACGCTAGAGACCCGCTTTGACCTGAGCCTGCGGGACTAGAATCTTGCCACTCGTCGCCGGCACGTCCAGCGCTAGGGTGCCGTCGGCGGCTACGGTGTAGCTGGGGCCGCTCGGATCCAGAACGTCGACCAGCACGGAGCCCGCTGGCGCGTTGACCGACATCGCAGTCCCTTCGAACTCCGTACGGCTCGTGTGCGCGGCGTTGCTATTGATCACGACGAGCGCATAGCTCTCACCGGCGTCGCCGCCTCGGCGCTCAAACGCTAGGATTCCAGCGTCTGGCTCGTCTGCCACGCGATCCGTCACCCAAGTGAAGTTCAGCTCGCCTCGCGTAAGTGCCGGATAGTTACGGCGCAGCTTCGACAGACGGCTGATCCAACGGTAGGTGCGGTAGTTCTTATCGTAACCGCTGCTCCACAGATCTTCGCGGTTTGCAGGATCGTTTCCACCGCGGAAACCTTGCTCGGTTCCGTAATACACGCACGGGATGCCGTCCTCGGTGAACAGGAACAGCAGGGCATTCTCCAGCGCCGTATCGTCATCCCGACTGTACTTGAAGCGCGCAACGTCGTGGTTGTCGATGAAGTTGACCAGCGCGCGATTCGGCGCGATGCCAATCCCCTGCTCCTGAGCTTGCGTCCCGTAGAGCCCGCTCTGGTCACGCGTCTGGAACAGGTTGGCGACCTGCGTGGTGGCCGCGCCGTTTTGGAACACGTCACGGAAGACCTGGAAGTGCTGGGGGAAGAAGAAGACGCTATCGACCTCGCCCGGCAACGTGTAGGGCCCCACCACGTCGCTGCGCCCATCGAAGGCCTCGCCGAACATGAAGAAGTTCGTCTTGCCTCGCTCCGCCAAGCGTCGCCGCACTTCCGGCGCGAACACCTGCCAGAACTCATGCTCTACGTGCTTGAGGGTGTCGATGCGGAAGCCATCGAAGTCCGCTAGCTCCACCCAGCGCACGAAGCTGTCGATCAAGACCTCCTGCACTTGTGGGTCGAGGGTGTTCAGATCCTTCAAACCACCAGGGAAGTCGCCTTTCTCGACTTGCTCCGGGATGTCGTAGCTCCACACGCGACCGCGTCGGTTGTAGGAGGAAGCCCGGCGCAGCACGGCTTGGCTCGGCGGCATGTGGTTGGTCGCGGCGTCGCGCTGGAAGATGATGGGCGCTGGACCCGCCTCCCCAAGCGACGTGAAGGCCTGTATTCCGCGCGGATCGAAGTCCGGATCGTACTCGTTGATCGCCTTGACCTGACTGGTGGTTCCGTTGCCTTCGACACGCTCGTCGGGCTGACCGTTCAAGTTGATGTCGTAGTAGAACAGCTGACCCATGTGATTGGTCACGATATCGAGGATCACCTTGATGCCTCGTGCGTGGGCTGCATCGATCATCCGACGCAGGCTCGCGAGATCCCCGAAATGGGGATTGAGCATCGTCAGGTCCTGGGCCCAGTAACCGTGATAGCCATCTACGCCGGCGTCGGTCTCGACGTTCTTTACGATGGGCGAGATCCAAAGCGCCGTGACGCCGAGGTCGCTCAGGTAGTCGAGGTTCTCTTCGATGCCTCGCCAGTCACCTCCGTGGTAGCGAGCCGGCGCGCTCAGGTCGACGCGGTAGTCGTTCCCGCGGTCGCCATTCGCGAAGCGATCGACCATCAGCTGATAGATGACCTCGTCCCGCCAGTCCTGGACGTGAGTGCTGATTTCGCGCTCTCCTTCGAGCCCCTCGAAGTCCATGCAGCCGGTGTTGCACACGCCCATCAAGAGCGCGGCTCCCAGCCAGCGCAGGCCGCTCAGCCGTGAACCTGACCCTTTTTTCCTTGCGGATATTTTGTTCATGATCACTGCCCGTAGCTCGAAGAGTTGAACCACCACTCGGCGCCCACGCCCAAGAACTGCTCGGTCTGGCGACGCGCAAACGGATCGGTGTTCGGGTACAGCGAGCGCGCCCCCGCATCCCTGGATGTCACCACGTAGATCAAGCGTAGCTGAGGCCGCTTGAAGCTGCCCCGCCCCGCAGGGGAAATGAACGGCATCAGGCCGAAGCGGAGCAAGCTGCCCATCAGCGGTTGGTTGTCCACCGTGCTCAGCACACCGCGCTGCTGAGCTTGGTATGAGCCTTCGACCCCGAGCCCCAGATGGTCGGTGAAGTAGACCTGAGGCCGAACCACGAAGATGCCTTCGTCGACGTTGTCGAAGCGGAACTTCTCTGGAGATGCGTCGCGGAAAGAGCGGAAGTAACCCCCGACCAAGACGCTCACCCAGCGGGAGTCCCAGTTTCCGCTGAGCCCAATCAAGAGCTCATGTGCACCGGATGAGTCGTTGGACTCCGAGGTGCCTTGGGGAGTGGAGAACTCACCGTACGCAGCAAGGCCGGTCGAATAGCGTACGAACAAGTTTGCGAAGGTGTCGTCCTCACCCTTGAAGCCACCGACCTGTCCGCCAATCACCGCACCAGAGTCGCCGGGCAGGTCCTCCCGACGACCGTCGTCGAGCTCGCGTTCTCCCGCCGGTAGGTTGTGCACCTCACCGTACAGCACGGCCTTCAGCCCCGCCTTTTCTCCCATCGGGAAGATGTGGCTTAGCTTCAGCGACGAGATGGTGCGCGGGCGATCCAAGAGCGGGATTTCATCCGTTCCTGGCTGATTCTGTGCGGCGGGCCGCAAGACGCTCTGCTGCTGAAACGGATCGTCCACCAGGTTCATACCAACGTGCCACGCGACGAAGGTGTGGTCGTCGTTGAAGCTGAACTTGAGCCCGCCGCCTACCGTGTTCAGATTGTCCAACGGCCAGAAGTCGAGCAAGTAGATGTCGTCTCCGCGATACATGCGCGAGCCGACCCAAGCGCTGAGCCCCGGGTCGAGCACGCCGCGCTCTTCGACGTAGAAATTCCGCAAGGCAATCGTTGCGTCGAACGTCCCGGAGTCATGGAAGACCGGCTCGCCGATGGCCAATGTCGAGACGACGCGAGAGTGGATTCCGTCTTCCCACTCGTCGTCTCGGACCAACTCCAGCTCGCCGTAGCTGCCCTCGTCGATGCGCGCCCCGTGGGCGACGATGTCGGCATCGCGACCGCGGCCACCCCGCAAGTCCCCCGCCGCAACTACTCGGCCATAAGAGCCAAAACTGAAGCTGCCGCGGGGGTAGGTCAGCTCGAGAGGCGCTGGCTTCTCCGGAGTGGGAGCGGAAGGTGCCCGCTCTGCGTTTCCTCGCGGCTCAGTCTCCGCCTGGGGGCGCGTCTCCGGTTTCGGCTCTGGCTTCGCCTCCGGTGCGGGAGGTGGAGCGTCTTCCAACTGGACGTCCGCGGGCTCCGGTTCCGGAGCTGCGGCGGCCTCCTCCGGCAGATCCACAGGTTGAGCCAACAGCCGCGGACTGAACAGGGCGACTCCCAGCGCCACGCTCAACCCCATCCCGCAGAAACGTCGAAGCTCCATTAGTGACTCACTCCAGAGTTACTATACCGAATCCTCCAGGTTTCGGTCGTGTTAATTCGCCGCCCGGGAGGTCGCCAGCCATAGCAGCCCTGGCGTCACGCTGAGTGAGTCGAAGGGCGTATCCACCGAGGAGCGCGTAGATGACTGAAATCGTTCGAGACTGATTGCTCTTTGCCGGCTGGAGCGGGCCTCTCGAATCGCGGCGTCGTCGAGAGCTGGGCCCGCTCGGGGACACACCGCGCAGCGCGTCATCAGCGGCGAGCGAGGCATCCGTTCAGCGCTCCCTCCCCCAAAAATCCGCCTGGAAATTGCCAAGAGCGGTAGTGTCAGCTTTTCTCTGCGTTGCGCTCTCCGCCACGCGGGCCGTGCTCGCTTGGCGCTGTGCTGACTCGACCCGAGGCGACTCGGCCCTGTGCTGACTCGGCCCCAGCGCGCCTGCGAGCGCGCAGACCAAGCGGTGGGGTGCCGACGCGGAAAACCGTTCTTGAGTGACGAGTTACGCAGCTCGACCCAACGCCCGTTCTGCTACCCGAGTCGCATACTCCGGGTGTTAGACTGGGAGCCCTTTTGGAGGTCTCCATGGCTCAGGCTCCCCGATCACGCTCCCTCACTTCTCTTTCCGCACCCACGCTAGGGCGCGGCGCGGTCTTCCGCGCCCTGGGCCTTACCGGGATGGCGTTGTACCTCGCAGGCTGCTCATGCTCGTCGGAGGGCGAGACGGCCGGCTCAGGCGGAAGCTTGAGCTTCGGTGGTTCCGCGGGGAATAGTGGCAGCGGCGGGTCAAGCAGCGGCGGCACACTGAACGGCGGTTCGGGAGGTATCATCGGCGACGGCGGCGGCGGCAAGGGCTGCAAGACCGACGACGAGTGCGACGGCGGGGTGTGCAGTGCAAGCGGCGAGTGTTGCGCCACAGCGGAGCAGGCGTGCGGAAACGTGTGCTGCAACGCGGGCGAGTTCTGTAGCTTCGAGCGCTGCGTGGTCCCAGGCAAGGCCTGCCAGACGCCTGCCGACTGCGAAGACGGTCAGTACTGCGAGACGGCGCTCGGCGACAACGGGAGTGGCGGCGCGGGCGGGTCAGGCAGCGGCGGAGCCAGCAGTGGTGGCGCCGCAGGGACCGGAGGCACCGGTACCACCTGCACGCAACCAGTGCCCCAGAGCGGGCGCTGCGTCGATCTGCCCCCAATCTGTGATCCGAACGGAACCGGCGGGGCCGGCGGCGCGGGCAACGCATGTATCGAGAACTGCGAGTACTTCCCGCCTCCAGGCGCGCTGGATCCGATCATCGAGTGGCAGTGGGGGCTACCGCCTAACACTCCGAAGCAGTACCCGAACCAGGCGGACGTCTGGTCTACGCCCACCGTCGCGCGGGTGTACGATGCGAACTGCGACGGCAAGGTGGACGAGAGCGATCCGCCGAACGTGATCTTCGTCTCGTCGAACAACCAGGGCACGTGTTGTCACTGCAACGGCAGCACACCGCACTCCTGCCTGACCGGCGTACTGCGCATGCTCGACGGACGCAGCGGCGAGGAAATCTGGAGCTTGAACAAGGCCAAGACGGGCAACTTCGGCTTCGCCGGCACCACCGTCGCGCTGGGTGACGTCGACGGTGATGAGCGCGTCGACATCATCACGATGACCGGCGATGGCTACATCGCGTGGATCGATAGTACCGGCGCCGTGAAGGCAATCAGTGACAGCCCGACGGACACCGCGGACACCAACAGCAACGCGTTCGGCTGGGGCGGTGGCATTTCCCTGGGCGACATGGACGGAGACGGCAACGTCGAGGTCGCATACGGCCGCACCCTGTGGAGCATCCAGGGCAATCAAATCGTCCGTCAGTGGGTAGGCACCCATGGCCGCGGCGGGACAAACTCCAACACCGCGATGTCATTCTTCGCTGATGTGGACGAAGACGACAAGCTCGAGCTGGTCGCAGGCAATACCATCTACGAGCGCGACGGCACGGAGCTTTGGCGCCAGACGAGCGTCAGCGACGGTTTCCCTGCGGTAGCAGATTTCGACGGCGACGGCAAGCCCGAGGTCGTGCTGACGGGCTCGAACCGCGTGGACATCCTCGAGGGCGCGACGGGCGCCCCAGAGCTCAGCGTGGCGTTGCCCGACAGCGGCGGTGGGCCGCCAACGGTCGCGGACTTCGACGGCGACGGTAAGCCGGAGATCGGTGTTGCGCAGAAGAACGTCTACGTGATGACCAAGCCAAACTACACGACCAACACCATCGACATCGTGTGGTCTGCGCCGAACCACGACCTTTCCTCCAACGTGACGGGCTCGAGCGTCTTCGACTTCGATGGTGACGGAAAGGCCGAGGTCATCTATGCGGATGAGTGCTTCCTCTGGGTGTACGACGGTACGACCGGCGCCGTGCTCTTGGCGGAGCTAACCACCTCCTTCACAGGTACGGAAAATGCGCTCGTGGCGGACGTCGATGGTGATGGCCACGCGGAAATCGTCATGGTGTCGAATGGCGCGGACCCGAGCGGCTCTGGCTGGAAGTGCGACGTCGCGCCCTGGAACCAGCCAGATCCCACGATGAACCGCAAGGCCTGGGTCAAACCCCAGGGTGCAGCGGCCTACCGTGGCATCACGGTCTTCGGCGATCGTGAGAGCAGCTGGGTCGGCACGCGCACCATCTGGAGCCAGCACTCCTACTACGTAACCAACATCTGCGACTCGCGTGACAGCGCGTGCAACGCGCCTCAGACCTACGGTCTGATCCCCACGGCAGCAAAGCGCAACTGGGAGCTGGGCTGGCTGAACAACTTCCGTCAGAACGTCCAGGACAGCGGCCTGTTCAACGCGCCAGACGCCGTACTCACCCTGAACGTGCTGTGCACCACACCGGTGAGCTTCGAGGTGCGAGTGCAGAACCAAGGCCTCTCGGGGTTGCCGGCGGGTGTAAACGTCGGAGTCTTTGATGCCTCGGGGAACCAAGTTGCGAGCGGCGTCACCACCAAGGAGCTGTTGCCAGGCCAGACGGAGCTCTTGGTGGTCACCGCCACGGATGGCTCCCTCTCCGCGAAGGACACCTACGTCGCGCGCGTCATCATCGACCCCCAGAACCGCACGTTCAACGAGTGCCGTGAGGACAACAACGAGAGCGAGCCCGCGGCGGGGCACTGCGGTCCGTCCTGATCCGCGCACTGCCCAAGCCTCGAGGGCGAGCTGTCAGCTGACGGCTCGCCCTTTGCCGTTTTGCGGGTACCCGATGCATCAGGCGAAGTCCTGATTTTATTTCAGGATTTTTCGGGGGTGAGGGAGCGACGAGGCGCACGCCCAGAGGCGCTACACGCGGCACCGAGCGGCCCTTGAATGGTTCCTCTTGACCAGCTCAATTGGTCGGACCAACATACCAATCCTCAATGAGCCTGAACGTCTCTCCCATCTCCCCTGCGTCCGCCGTCGACGCCTGCGTCACAGCCTTGCAGCGAGCGATCCTCGAGGGTGAGCTGAAGGTCGGCGAACGGCTACCCCCAGAGCGCACCCTGGCCGCCAGCTTCGGGGTGAACCGCGTCACCGTCCGCACCGCGCTCAGCCGCCTGCAGACCGCAGGGCTGCTGAGCGTGCGCCAGGGCAGCGGCTACACCGTGCACGACTTTGCCACTCACGGCGGGCCTGAGCTACTGCCAGACATGGCACGGGTCGCGCGAGAGCGCGGGCAGCTGCTTCTGCTGATCGAAGACCTGCTGCGCATGCGCCGGCACATGGCGCGGGCAGTGCTCGAGGTGCTGCCCGAGCGCGCCACCTCCGAAGACCTCGATATAATCCGCGCGGCAATTAACGAGTTCGAGCGGCTCGCTGGCAGCGGGGATCTCGCCGCTTTGACGCAGGCAGATTTGGAGGTCGTTCGGTGCATGCTGCGCGCGACCCACAGCCCGGCGCTTGCACTATGCATGAACCCGATCAGCAGTGCTGTCTCGGAGATCCCGGAGCTGCCCCCGCTGATCTACGCACAGCCAAGCACCAACGTCGCCGGCTACCGACTGCTGTTGTCCTGGCTCGAGTCCAAAGCGCACGCTCGGCCTGACGCCGCGCTGCTGGTGGCGGAGCTCGAGCGCCGAGACAGCGATACCTTGGCGCGACTCAAGCGACTCCTGAGCCGCCCCAAAGCGAGAGGAAAGAAGCATCGTGACCCAATCGGTTGAAAGCTGCGCGACCGGCGCGCCTCACCCACAAAATCCTGACCTGGACCTGCGCCAGGAGATCCCGTGGCACGCGTATCTGCTCTTGGTGAATCCGCGCAAGGTGCTGGAGTCTCTAGAGAAGATCGCAGACCTGGGCGAGCTCACGCGGGTGCCGAACCTCTGGCAGATAGAGCTGGGAGTGATCTCGATGTGGCATCGCGTCTTATTCCGCTCGGATACAGTCGGAACTTGCAAGGCGGATGCAGTGCGCAGCAACTGGCGCGCTCGAGCGCTTGAGTGGCGGCCACTGCGCTTTCCGTTCTTGCTACGCGAAAAGGCGGTCGCTCCCCTCGACTTCTCCGGCCTGGTGAGCAGCCCGGAGCGCATCATCAGCCATCTGCTTGGTGCGCATCACGACGGCGCTCAGTTTGCCTATGATCTGGAGCTCCTGCGGCTCACTCCCGGAGGGCTCGAGCGCGCGTTCGAGGCGACCTTGACCGTCACTCAGGTTGATTCCCCGCGGAGCCGATGGTTGCGAGACTTGGTCGTCTACGAGGGCTATCACGAGCGCCTGGAAGAAGCCCTGCGCGACGCGCTCACAGACGGCATTTCCCTTCCACCGGAGCAAGCCAACGACCCCGACGTGGCGTTTGGAGCCTACCTGCGCTGGTGCGCGAAGCAGCCCGCAACGCCCCAAGAGACGTATGCTGCTTGGCGGCGGGGGGAGCTGCACCTCTGGCGCACTACCGGCGAGACCGTTTAGCAGGCAGCCTGCTAGGGCTTGCCGAAGAAGACCTGCGCGAGATTGAAGCGGGCTTCTTCGGAAGTGACGATGCGGCGGATCCCGGACACGCTGGTTTGCTCCAGATCCACCTGCAAAGGCACCGACTGAGGATTGCCCTCGGCGTCGGTCACCAAGCGCAGCGCGGGACGGTGGTACGACTGAGTCGCCTTGGGAGCGGAGACGATGGCCCATTCGCCACCCTCCAGCTCCACCACGGTTCCCGTCGGCAGGATCCCAAGCGCCCTGGCCAGCAGGCGCACGATGCCGGGGTGCAAGCCCGGACGACGAATCAGCGCGCCGAGCGCTTGTGGAGGCGCCACACCTGGTCTGCCGCTGCCTGGCGCCACGCACTCCAGGTAGGCGCGAGCAACCAGCAACATACGCGAACTCAGTAGTGCCCCCGCTTGGCCACCGTAGAGTTTCCCGAGCTGCGCCTCGCGCTCGAGCCACGCAACCTCGAACGCCCCGACGGTGCGCAGCCACGCCTGAGGCTCCCAGCCGCCACTGGCGATCATTGCGGCGCTGGTAGCCTCCAGGCTCATCAGCTCTGCGGCATCAGAGGCCGCCGTCACGACCGCCCCTGCGGCCCGTACGCGGCCGACTTCGGCCAGCAGGCACATGATGGCCAATTCCCCAAGGATACGCCTGTCACGCGTAATAACCCGCGCCATGGCCAGCAACAAGAGCGCTGAGTGCACGACCCGACCCGCGACGTCGCGATGGGAAGTCGAGAGTGTGGTGAGGTGGAGGAATGACTCCTCGCCGCTGAGTGCGCTCATCACCCAGCGCTGGGCGAGGCGTTTCACCCGCTTGGGCAACAGGTTGCTCCCCGCGGCAACGTCCTTGTAGAAGTCCCGCATCACCGCGATGCTCACACCATACAAGTCGAGCGCACGACTAGCGGGGTCCCCGCCCTCCGCGCCGACAGGTGCATAGGCCAGCTCAGGTACGTTGCGCACCCTGATGCGGGGATTGTCGAACGTAGAGAGATCGGCACCTTGGTTCAGCGCGCCCACCCACGCATCGACCAACTGAATCAGGTCGTGGCCCGAGACGCCGGCGCCGAAAGCCAGCTCGTTCACCCCGGTCGCCGAGAGCAACGCCCCGAGCTCTCGCGCCGCCTCGTAGGTCACACGTCCCGCGCGCAGCAGCTCCCCGCAAACGAAGACGAGATCGCCCATGAAGGTGAGCCTGGCGGGACGATTCGCTACCGCGGAGAAACGCCGCAGGGCTGACGTTGCTTGCTCCGCCGCCAGGACCACCGCAGCATTGTCGATGCGATGGACCCGCCCGTTCTTGAACAAGCGGAACAGGGCGGTCAGCGGCTCGGCGGCGTCATCTCCTTGGATGCGCCCCGGCGCTTGTGAGCGCCGCTGCGCCGTCGGGGGGTTGCTACGGGGCTTGGGCGCCGCAGACGAGACGCGGATCGGCCCAACACGCTCCATCGACGGCGGCCCGCTGTCCTCGGTTTGCTCTGCAGCGGGAGGTTCGCTTGGCACCCTGGGCTGGGTGGTGCGGGTCTGACGATCCCATTCACTCATTGCTCAGGATCTCCCGGTGGAGGTGGCACGCTGCGGCGTCGCAAAGACTCCAGCGCTCGGGCCGATGCATCGCGAACTCGCTCGCTATTGCGGAACCGACGTCCCTGCTCACGCTCGAGGGCGCGCTCTGCGTCGGCACCCGTCGCGGTTCGCCCCAAGAGCTCCGCCGCAAGCTCCCGCGTCTCGTCGTGAGCGCGAGTAGCAACCAGGGGATTCCGCTCCAGGAGCTCGACCGCGACGTCTTCTGCGCGCGAAGGCAAGAGCCGCGCTAGGGCATCCAACGCCATCCCGCGCTCGTGGGGTGTCAGCTCGTCGAACTCTTCTGAGCGGATGCGCATGGCGAGGGCCGGCCCGACCACTTTGACCTCGTGGTCGGCGATGGTGCGCAGCGTGGCCAGACGCACCTCGGGACTTGGATCTTCCAGAAGCTGGCGCAGCTCGAGGTTGGTGCGCTCTGACGAAGCGCCCAAAGCGTTCAGTGCTTCGAGTCTGACCACGGGTTCCGGGTGCGCACAGGCCTCCATCAACGCAGCGCGCGCGGGCGCGTTGTCACCCCTCGCGAGGGCCCGCACCAGAGTCAGCGCTTGAGCGAGCCCTGCTCGCAAGATCGCTTGGCCGAGGGCCTGTTCGTTTCCGCGCGAAACAGCGACTAGCTGCACCAAGATCGCACGCTCGAAGTCCGGCGACACTTGGGTCAACACATCAGCCAGCGCCTGAGCGTGGTGGTCGTCCAAGAGCCGCGCGAGGCGTGCCCACAACAGCTCTCGCTGCTGAGCCTCGAGCTCGTCGAGCGCCACAACGCTTTCCTCCACCACCCGCGCGGTCAACACGCGGGAAATCAGCGTCTCTCGTAGAGTGGCGTCCCGACCCGCCGTTTCGATCAGGGAGAGCGCGCACTCGAGGCGAACCAAGGCGGACTCGGCCCCCAGTCGGTTGAGCGCTTGCTCCAGGGGCACCAGAACCATTGGCAGCGAGCTGGACCTCAGAGCGTGCAATAGCCCGCTGCTCGCCACGTAGACGAAGCGGTTCACGCCCTGGGTGCGCTCACCCTCCAGGGCAGAGGCCAGCTCCTTGATGCGGTTGGCCTCCGCCTCGAGCAGTTCGCTGAGGCGACGGCCCGTGGCACCCAGTGAGCGCTCCAGCTCGCCCTGCCAGTCCTGCTCGTTAGCTGGGTCGCCGCGAAACTCGCGCCAGCAGTCGCTCAGCTGGACTTGGCTGTCGAACCTCGCGACAGCGACGACGGAGCGACGGACCTCGTCCAGCGCCTCGCGGGCGCGTCCGTCACCTTCTTGAAAAACGTCTACCACCTGACACACGACATGGGGCAGATCCGCGTCCCACAGCAGCGTCGTGAAGTCGTTCAGCGGGTCGTCGTCCAGGTCCGTGAGCATGCACTCGGAGAGCTTCTCCCACTCGTCCAGGGTCATCCCCGCGCGGAAACCCAAGACGCGAACACCATCAGCGAACAAGCGATAAGGGATGCGCTCGAAGCTACCGCTTGGCTCCCAAACCGGCTCGTCCGCCAGCATGAAGGCGTAGGGGCTCAGGTTACACAGGAGCGCGCCGTCAGAGGCCTCGAGAGCGCGGGCGATGTGAGCCCAAGCCCGATGACGCGCGCGCTCGCTCTCCGGGTGCTCCGGCCCATACTGCAGGCTCGCACGCAGCGAGCGCTCCCAGTGTGCAAACAACTCGCGCAGCACCCGCACTTCATCGTCACTGATTGGCTCGAGATCCAGGCTGCCAGATACCCCTTGCAGCTCTTGGGTCGCCGCGCTCGAAAGCTCCACCGCGCCGGGAGACCCCGCTTGCCCAAGCAGCGGGTCAGCAGGCACAGCCGCGTACGTGGGAGACTCCGCCGGTCCGGCCACATCTGCGTGCGCTGCACCAACCCTTGGCGACGCCGCCGCCGAGACCGCTGTCAGATCGGGCAGGGCTGGTGCCGCAGGGATACGTTCGTGAACGACGACCTTGGGTTCGCTCGGTACGTCCTCCCGGGGAATCGGCGGCTGGGTCTTGGCCACAGCGGTCTTCAGCTGCCGAATACTGCTGACGAAACGCCCCGGCTCCTCTAGCTCCCGCAGCCGCCGCGCGCGACGCGCAGCGCGGTACATATCAGCTGCGGTCTGGAAGCGCCGTTCCGGGTCACGCATCAGCGCACGGTCCACCAACTCCACCAGCTCCAGCGGAGCATCGGGCAACATCAGGCCGAAGCTCGGACGGTCGAAACTGCTCGAAGCCCGCGAGAGCGGAGTCTCGCCGGTGAGCAAATTGAAGCAAATCGCGCCGAGAGCGAACAAGTCGCCTCGGGAGTCTAGAGCGCCGGTGCCCTGGCTCAGTCGCTCTGGGGGAACGAAGGCAAGGGGCGCCGCAACACCACCAATCTCGCGCAGCCGCGCGAAACCAAAATCGCGGATCCACACCTCCCCCAGCTCTGACACGACGATGCTCTCGGGGCGCAGATCTCGATGCACGATGTTCTGGCCGTGAGCGACGTCGAGGATCTCCAGCGCACCGCACATCACCTTGAGCGCGTGCGCGGGGCTAAAGGTGTCGGGCCCTAGGGCAAGCAGGTCTGCAACCGACTGCCCGTCGGCCAGTTCGCTCACTAGAAAGGGCAGCCCCTGATGATGACCCGAGTCGAGCACACGCACACAGAAGGGGTGCTGGACCTCATTCGCGATCATCGGATCCCGGAGGAATCGCTCACCAAGCTCGGGGATGCCAGCCAGGTTGGAGTGGAGAAAGCGCAGCACCCCGCGCTTGCCTCCACGCTGTGCACCGAACGCGTGGGTGAGGGAGCCGCTGCCTCGAGAGCCGAGCACGGACCAACCAGCCACGTTCGGGCCGGGGTTGAAATCGGGGAGAGCTGGGGAGCCGATCATGGCGGGGTCCGAGGTAGTAGCTGAGTGTGCGCAAAAGTCACACCCGGCAGAGCCGACCGTAGAATAGATACCAATTCGTATCTAAAGTTGCCTAGCCCTCTTCAGCAAATGGCTCTCAACCGTTTGGTTTTCTTCAAGAATTTACACTGTGGAGGCCGCAGGAATGGCCTGCGATTCTCGCACCTCCGGGTCAGAGTTCGGCGCCGACGCGCAAACGAGAGTGAGCCGCGCGTGGGTCACACCCACGCGGCGAAGCGGCTGACATCCGGTGACAATCAGCGCCCCGCTCCAGGGCACTCCGACAACCTGACATTGTTTGTCACACCGAAACTTGCGCGGCGACGGCAAAGCGAAGATGGTTGTCCCGCGGGGCACAAGCCGCGCAAGGAGCAACATGACCCACCTACGTTCCCCCGCTTCGACTCATCGTTCGGCGCTCCAGCTGCAGCTCCACGCTGAGGCGCTGGAAGAGCTGAAGGCTGGAAACTACGCAGCGGCGCAGGTGCCCTTGTCGCGCTTACTGCTCACCCTCCCTCCGGAGCACCCCGGCCGACCTGGCTGCTTGGCGACGCTGGCGTTCGTGTTCGCGCAGCTCGGCCGCGCAGTGGACGCCAGCCGTACCGCAGAGCAAGCGTTGGCGTTGGCGCCTGACCTCGTGGTCGCCCGCTCATTCCTCCTCGCGAGCTAGTGACGCTAGCCACAGCTGCGGGACAGGACACGAGTGGGACTGCAAGGTGCACGGTGTCCGGCGGGCACGCCGACCTTCAAGTCCAATCAGCCTCAGCCGCGCAAGCCAGCGATGGACCCGCACGGAAGCGGCCGTACGAGACTAGGCAGCAACTCGCAGCGCTTCGGGCTGACGGCGCCGGGGTGTCAGACGTCGCGCCGGTTGGCGCTGAGGGCGACTCGCGGCGCGCACCCGGGGTGCGCGCTCGGGATCGCGAAAAGTACGACCCTTCAGGGCGTCGCTGCGGGGCGTCTTCATCGCGAAGTAGCGCACATCTGCCCAGAGCCACAACACCACCTCTTCCACCGGCAACGTGGGAAATCGCCGGGGTGAGCACTCGAGCGAGGGGTCCGTTTCCATCCGACGCACTCCTCTCAAGCGAACAGCGCCAGGGCCTCGCTGCGTTCCTCGCGGAAACTGTCCCAAGCCGAGTCCAGTTGCGCAGCCGTGAGCTGCAAGTATTCCGCCGCGGATCGCTTCGAGAGGTCCTCGGTGGAGCAGCTGGCGGTTTCTGCTAGGCACTTCTCGATGTTGTCAGCGAGGTCGAGCATCGCGACCATCAGCCCGACATCGCCTCCCGCAGTTAGAGCTCGCCCGAGCTGATGGTGCCAAGCGATTGCAACGGGCAAAGGCTCAGGGACCTCCCACAGACGCAGCGCGTGGCCGCCAAGCACCGCGTGGTCGTATCCCAGCGCCACGCGCTCTCCAAGGTGCACATCGACGCCCCCATCCGGCGCGTAGTCGTATTCGTCAGCCTGCATGATCAGCAGCTTGCCGACGTCATGCAGGAGGCCCGCTAGAAACACCTGGGAGCCGCCGGACCAGCCGCACAGGTTCGCAAGGCGCCGGGCAACCACCGCTACGCCGACCGAGTGTTCTCGTACGCGGAGACCGGCGCCCCACGCGTCCTTGAACAGCCCCATCGCGGCCACCGCCAGGAGCATGTCCATGACCGTCTTACCACCCAGGCGGACGACTGCGGACTCGATGCTTGCGATTTTATTTCCGCGCGAAAATAGGCTAGAGTTTGCCACACGCAGCAGCTTGGTCGCGAGCGCTGTGTCACCCTCGAGCAGCTTGGCGATCTGTCCCAGGTCGAAGTCCGGGTCATTGAGCAGCGCCAGCACCCGTTGTGCGACGACCGGGAAGGGCTTCAGCCCCTGCACATCCGCAAGTCGAGCAGCGAGGCTCGCGGCGGCGTGGGCCTCGTCCTGAGAATCATCCACATCGCCAAACCAGAGCTCCTCGACCACATTGTCGGCTATCGCCCCCGGGCGCTTCGCGCCCGTGCCCCCTAGAATTGCTGCGTCATTCATCTGACTCGACCTCCGCCAGTGGCCCGGCGCCAAGTGGGCGTAGCGGGCTGTTGTTGAATCGCTGGACCTTGGAATCCCCGTAAATCGTCGAGATCTCCGAGAGTCCTGCCCTGCGACAATCCAACATGCGTGCCAACCCTTGCGGCCAGCCCAGCTTCGGGTAAGGAAAGCGGCGTCATGGACAATGGCCTAGTCAACTTGGTCGCCATCGTGGGCTCACTGGTCTGCGCGATGAGCCTCATCCCGGTCATCTTCTTCAAGAACTCGAGTGGCGAGACGAAGGAGCCGCCGATCGAGGAGCAGTTCGCGTGGAAAGACACGGATGACCTCGACGACTTCGTCAAGGCTCGCCACTAGTCCGAGACACTCCGGGTTCAGCTTCGCGTAGGACCCACACATAGAGCCGGTAATCCGCGGATCTCCGAGAGACCGCTGGGCACGGGGTACCGGGTCAGCACTCGTCAAATCGACGAACGCTTTGACAGAAAGCGGCGCGCACTCGCGCGTCGCGACACACTGTCAGGGCGAGCCGACCCACAGGGGGATCATGTCCAGCACCGCTTCGACTCAACACTCGCGCCAGCAGCTACGCCGGTCGCTCGTCCGCCCAACAAGTGCGTTGGGAGTGCTCGCAGCGTTGAGCTTATGCGCGACCGCTCACGCGCAGGTGGCCCCACACCGCTCCACCAATACGCTGGTGTCGACCAATGGACGCTCCGCGGTCGTCTACGACGTGGCTCAACACCGCATTGGCGGCTTCCTTGAGCATATCTATCGAGCGCGAAGTAACGGCGCGCAGACCCGCGACTTCGCCTACGACAGCTACCCCGGCGTGCGGGTTGGCGGAAGCGGCAGCTGGCTCGGCGAGGTGACTCCAAGCCTGGTCGAGTACGAGGTCGGAACGGGCATCATCCACGTCCGGCGTGACGTGATGGGCCTGCGAGTGGACGAGTACATCTTCGCGCCGACTGAGCTAGGTGAGCACGCCTACGTGGACCTAGTACGGGTCGAGAGAACATCCGGCAGCCCAACCAGCGTAGACGGCTACTTGCTGTACAATTTCCACATGGGATCTGGCGCTCCCGAGCCCGCTAGCTCTGGCGAAACCATCGTCTGGCAAAGCAGCGAGAACGCATTCATGGAGTGGGGACCCAGCGGCGCGGCGATCGGATACGGAGCCATCGCGACGCCCGCTCACCATGGCGCCTCGCCGAGCAACCCCTACGGGTCACTCCAGGGTGGTAACGATCTGGCGGACAACGCTGGCACCAATGGCACCTTCGACGACGCGGTGGGGGGGCTGCAGTGGTCCCTCGGCACGCTGAACGTCGGGGACTCAGCGTGGTTCGGCGGCTATGCCGTGGTCGACTCCGGAGGGGACGTGCTGCCGCGAATCCAGGCCGTCAGGAGCTGGATCGCTGGCCGCTCGCCGCAGCAGCTGCTCGAAGCGGAGCGCGCCGAATGGCAAACTTGGCACGCCTCGGCCTCCTATCCTTCGCTGCAAGGGGCAGAGAAGAGCCTGTTCGAGCAGTCGATGGCGATCTTGCGCATGGGTCAAGTGCGTGAGCCGGGGCGGGGCAACGGACAGATCCTGGCCAGCCTGCCAACCGGCATGTGGAACATCTCTTGGGTTCGCGACATGGCGTACGCCGTGGTGGCGCTCGCGCGCGCCGGACACCTCGCGGAAGCAAAGGCGGCCCTGGAGTTTCAGCTCGGAGCAGACTCTGGGCACTACCAGACCGAGGTAGGTGTGCCGTATCAGATCTCCATCACGCGCTATTTCGGTGACGGCGTGGAGGAGACGGACTTCAACGAGTTTGGGCCAAACATCGAGTTCGACGGGTTTGGGCTCTTCCTGTGGACGATCCACGAGTACCTGCAGCAGAGCAGCGATCTAGACTGGGTGAAGAGTGTCTGGGCGGACGTCAGTTCCAAGGTGGCTGACCCACTCCTCGCATTGCAGGAACCGTCCGGCCTCATCGCTGCTGATTCGTCGATCTGGGAGGTGCACTGGCAGGGCCAGCAAAAGCACTTCGCATACACAACGCTCACCGCGGCCAACGGACTTTGCCGCGCGGCAACGATGGCCGAGCAGGTTCTCGACACCACCAAAGCGGCGGCGTATCGAGACGCTGGGTCCGCCGCGCAGAATGCGCTGCTCACGGAGCTTCGCGCCCCAGACCACACGCTCGCCCAGAGCCTCGAGGAGCTGCAGTCGGGCTCCGGCTTCCTGGACGCCGCCGCCATAGAAGCCGTCGGCTTTGGCTTGCTCGATCCTCAAGGTGAGAGCGCGAAGGCGACCCTCGCTTCGATGCGCTCGGCCCTGGTTCCAGCAAGCGGTAGAGGCTTCTTCCGAAACGACGACGGCGGCTGGTACGACAGCCAGGAGTGGGTGTTCGTCGACCTGCGAACCGCCTATGCGATGCGCAAGATGCAGGACCCGGGGCGTACCGAGCTGATCAGTTGGATCACCGATCAAGCGTCGGAGAACTATCGGCAGATCTCGGAGTTGCACGACGCCACGAGCGCAGACTACCGCGGCGAGAACCCCATGGTGGGTTTCGGCGCCGGGGCCTACAGCTTGGCGCTGATGGACCGCGAGGCACCCCAAAATCTAATTCCGTGTGGAACTTATGCGGAAGGCTCTACGGGCAGTGGCGGAGCGGGCAGCTCGGGAGCCGGTGGTTCCAGCGCGGGCAGTGGCGGTAGTAGCCAGGGCGGCTCCGCGGGCGCGAGTTCTGGCGGTATGAGCGCCGGTGCTACGGGCGGCGGCGGCAGCGCAGGGACGGGTGCGAACGCCGGCGCAGGGGCAACTGGAGGCAGCGAAAACGGCGGCGCAGCGGGCGCGATTGACGATGATTCGGGCTGCGGGTGTCGGATGCCTCAGGGCAACGGACGAGGGCTTGGCGGCAGCCTCGCGTTGCTGGCGGGAGCACTCTTGATGCAACGTCGGCGCAGGCTTCGCAACGGATCCGTGGGGAGAAGAGCATGATAAGTTCGACGCTACGAGGTTCCGCCTCGCTCTCGTGGGCACTGCTCGGTGCCTTGTGGCTCGTTGCGTGCAGCGGGGACACCGGAGAACAGACGCCGAAGGGATTTGGCGACGGCGGCAATGGCCAAGGCGGCAGCGCCGCGCAAGGTGGTAGTTCCGGGCAGGCTGGTAGTGCCGGAGCAGCTGCTAGTGGCGGCAGCGGTGGAACGGCCGCGGGTGGTTCAGCTGGCACTTCCCAAGGCGGAAGCGCCGGAATGAGCAGCGGGGGAACCGCCGGCAGCGGCGCAGTGACTGCCGACTGCCCCGTGAGCCTCACCTACGACCCACCTGCAGGCAAGGTGGTAAGTCAAGCCTCAATCGCCGGCGAATGGAATGGCTTCAGCGCTAGCGCGCTCCCGATGCAGGGTCCTGACAGCCAAGGCAATTTCCACGCAGATTTTCAGTTACCACCGGGGCTCTACGGGTACAAGCTGGTGTTGGATGGCACTGAGTGGGTGTTCGACCCCGCGCAAGGCTACCGAAAGTACGTCGACCAAACCGAAAACTCGGGCCTGCGCGTCGAGGACTGCACGCGCCCCCGCTTGAGCGTGACCAGCAGCTCCAAGACGCAGAGCTCCTTCCAGGCGAAGCTCGACGTGTTGCGCGCGATCTCAGGCGCCGCAATCAGCAGCGTCAGCGTGAGCCACAGGAGCCCTAGCGGGGAGCAAGGCGCGCCAAGCACGCTCAGCGCCGACACCATCGATATCGACCTCAGCGGGCTCGCCCAAGGCAAGCACACCCTGGTCGTCCACGTCCAAGATGTGGACGGCCACCAAAGCGACGACTTGCTGCTGCCGTTCTGGATCGAGAGCGCGGAATTCAGCTGGCAAGACGCCGTGATCTACATGGCGGTCACTGACCGCTTCGAGGATGGCGACACGGGCAACGACCCGGGCCCAACCTCTGGGGTCACTGATGCCCGCGCCGACTGGAACGGCGGAGATTTCGACGGACTACGCGCCCGCATCGCCGATGGAACCCTGGATGCCCTCGGTGTACGCGCATTGTGGCTCACCCCCTTCCAAACCAACCCCGCTGTAGCGTACGGGGCCGCCGATGGCGTGCATCAGGTCACTGGCTATCATGGCTACTGGCCCGTCGAACCCCGAACGGTCGAACCTCGATTGGGGGGAGAGGTAGCGCTGAAAGCGTTGGTGAAGGAAGCCCACGCCCACGGTATCCGCGTGTTGATGGACTTCGTCCTCAACCACGTGCACGAGAATCACCCCTACGTGACTCAACACCCGGACTGGTTCCGCACGGGATGCGTGTGTGGGACGAGCGGCTGCGACTGGACCGACAAGCGCCTTGAGTGTCTCTTCACGGACTACCTGCCCGACGTGAACTGGACGGTCACCGCGGCTAGCGAGCAGTTCGTGGACGACGCGGTGTGGTGGCTCGAGGAGTTCGACCTCGATGGCCTGCGAGTGGACGCCGTGAAGCACGTCGAGGACGCCGCGATCCGCAACCTGGCGACGCGCGTGCGTCAGACCTTCGAGGGCGCCGGTAACCGCTACTTCATGATGGGGGAGACGGCCATGGGCTGGAGCGACTGCTCAGTCGACTGCAACAAGAGCCAGTACGACACCATCTCGAACTACATCGGCCCATACGCCCTGGATGGGCAGTTCGACTTCGTGCTGTATCATGCCGTTCCCTATCGGGTGTTCGCCTACCAGGACAAGGGGCTGCTCCACGCGGACTACTGGACCCAGCAGAGTCAGCTTCAATATCCGCAAGGAAGCATCATGACGCCGTTCATCGGCAGCCATGACTCATCACGCTTCGTGTCAATCTCGACCTATCGCGGGCAAAGCGGCTACGACCGCTCCGTAGCCTTCAATCAATGGAGCAACCTGCCCAGCGCCCCGCCAAACTCGGAGCCCTACTCCAGGCAACGGGTTGCGCTCGCGTGGCTGCTCACCCTGCCCGGAGCGCCGCTGCTCTACTACGGGGACGAATATGGGCAGTTTGGCGGGGCGGACCCGGACAACCGAGCGATGTGGCGGGGACCAGGAGCCTTGTCCAGTGACGAAACCACGACGCTAAATTTCACACGGAAAGTGGGCCAAGCGCGACGCGAGCTGGCAGCGCTGCGGCGCGGAGACTACCGCTCGCTCTACGCTACCGAGACCTTTCTCGCGTATGCTCGGGTCTACATGGGACAGGTCGCGATCGTCGCGCTGTCTCTGGATCCGAACAGCACGACGACCCAGATCACCCTGCCTGTCTCCCTTGGACTCAGCGATGGCAGCTCACTCACCGATCGGCTGAACGGTGGCTCCGTCAGCGTCAGCAGTGGCAAACTCACCATCAACCTCGCTGGATTCGGAGCGGCAATCCTCGCCCCTTGAGCCGGCGACAACTGACGCCTGGCAGCGGTTTAACCGGTAAAAGACAGCGCTCGGACCTCAGCGCGCATAAGCTTCGGCCAGAATGAAATCCACCGTGGCCGAAGATCGCCCGACGTGCCTTGAAACCCGCGCGAGAGACCGGCGTACTAGTGCCCCAGCCGGAACACATGCCGGCGCAAAGGAGATTCGATGATTCGACGCATTTGGATGCCGGCACTCGCTCTTGGTCTCGCACTCGGACTCGGCGGGTGTGACGAAGGGCCTTCGAAGAACGCCGCCCCGGTGTCCTCCTCGCTGGAACCTGCCGCCAAGCCAACCGAAGCAAGCGCCTTCGACGTCAAGACCGACGCCTCGAAGGTAACGTTCCTGATGGACGCGCCCATTGAGAAGATCTTCGGCGACGCGCCCGGGTCAGCCAGCGGGGAATTCTATGTGGATTTACACGACGTGACGAAGTCCACGGGCCTCGTGAAAATCGACCTCGAGAAGCTGGTCGTCTATCAGCAGAAGCGCGAAAACGAAAACGCCGAGTTCGGTGAGAAGGTCAAGAGCGACACTCAGAACGAACACGTGATGAACTGGCTCGAGATCGGCAAGGACGCACCCGACGCCGAGAAGGCGAAGAACCGCTACATCGAGTTCAAGGTCAAGAAGGTCGAGACCGACGGCGAGAAAGACATCACGAAGCTCAGTGGCGCCGAGCGCAAGCTCGACCTCACGGTCACGGGAGACTTTCGGCTACATCAGCGCACCGTGGAGAAGACAGCGAAGCTGGAACTCACGGTGAAGTACGAGGGGGACAAGCCGACCCAGCTGTTGATCAAGAGCAAGGAAGCGATCCCCGTGGACATGGAGAAGCACGACGTGCGTCCTCGTGAGGCGTTCGGCAAGCTCGCTCAGGCGACATTCGACACGCTGAGCAAGAAGGTCAACAAGATGCCCCAGGTCAGCCTGGAACTCGAAGCGACGCCAAAATAGAGCAACCTTCGGTTAAGCCGACCGCGCGGCTTTGTAGGACGGATGTGCAGTGCGGATGTGCAGTCCGGATGTGCAGAGCCGCTTCCTCTGCAGAGCGCCCATCCAGAACGGCTGTGTAGAACGGCTGTGTAGAACGGCTGTGTAGAACGGCTGTGCAGAACGGCTAAACAAGGCCAAACACCCGCGGAAGCGTGGCTAAAAGCAGGGCGGGGCTTCCGTAGGAGCCTCGCCCTGCGGTCTATTTTCGTGCAAGACTTAGCTGGGGCCTGTGGCCCGGTTGGGGCCTGTCCTCCACGCTTGTTCGGAGATCTTATGCGCAGTCAACTTTTGGTTTCGGTGTGTTGTCTTGGCCTGCTCGTCGGCTGTGCCGCCAAGGAGCGCGACTCGAATGTCGACAACGGCGGTTCCGCGGGGCAAACCTCTGGCGGTAGCGGAGGGCTCGCGGGCTCAGGTGCTGACGGCGGGATGGGCGGGAGCGCTGGAACCGGAGCGGGCGGCGGCTCCGCTGGAACCACCGGCGGCGGCGGCTCGACCGCTGGAACCGGAGCAGGCGGAGCAGGAGGCTCCGCCGGAACCGCGGGTGCGGGCGGGGCTACCATGTTGACTTGCGTCGCGGGGACGGCGAGGGAGCTGACGACCGACACCTCGTTGCCCCCCATGGACGATGAGCCAAACTTGGCGGTCACCCGCTGCGGCGAGGACGGCTTCATCGCGCGCGAAACCGTGGAGGGCGTTGACTTCTTCCGAGTGCGCTTCGGGAACGACGGCAACCCCATCGAAAACCAGTGGAGCTACAGCGCGGCGGGCGTGACCGTGGATGGGCTGAGCTGCGACGCAAACAACTTGAAGCTGCTGACTCGGACCCCAAACGGGCTCGCCGAGTGGTTGTTCCCTCTGCAGGGTCGCGACCTTCAAACGCCGCTGAATCCCACCGCAACGCCGATCACCATCCCCTCCGAGTGCATCGGGCAAACCAACTATGCGCTACCTTCCTATAACGGCGGGTTGCACTGGATGCTGGATTGCCACCCGAATGCCAACACGACGAAATTGGTCGCCGGTCCCCCCGTGATCGACTTCATCAATGGGCCCAACGGAGAACAGCTCCAGCTGGCCGCCTATGCGTATGCTGGCGGTATCCATGTGGGAATGAACGAGCAAGGCGAAGGCTGGGCAGGCGCCACCGCCGCTCAGCTTGGGGTTACGCAGAAGCTCGCGTTTGAAGACCCAACGCTCCGCCCCACTGCCTTGGCGACCATCACCAGTAACAGCGCCGGTTTCTTCGTGATGGGCATCACCGTCAATCAGCCACCAAATCTGCTGCCGGGCAAGCTCTTCACCGGCCCGGTGCTCCCCTCGAAGATCAACGACATCTTCGTCGGTGGCTCGCTGCCAAGCAGCGTGAAGGAGCGGCGGATGATTACCAGCACCGACGAGATCGGCCCGACCAGCCCGCTCGCGACAGGCATGAACACCGTCGTGTTCTCAACGATCAACCTGAAAAACCAAATCCTCTTCAACATCATGAAGCCCGACGGAGAAATCCGGGCCTGGGCCCAGCTAATCCACGACCCAACCAACGGCGGGACGATTCGCCGAACCGTCTCGCTGACCAACACCGCGGGCAACGGCAACTTCGTCGCTTGGTCCGAGTACGACTCCTCGGACAAGTACCGCGCGTTCATGCGCAGCATGATCTGCCTGTAACTTCTTGCCTCGCGGCAACGTCTCAACGCTTTCGCGGGCAACGGCTGGGGTTTTGCGCCGTTGCCCAACAGCTCTGGAGACGCACGCACCGTTCGGCTAGCGTCGAACCCGCTCGCGCCGCACCCGAAGCGTGAGCGGGCCGCCGTTGCGTTCGATCTCCAGCACCACGTCGCCCCGCACCGGGCCGCTCATGCGCCGTCGCGCATCTACCATGCCGGTCACGTCGACTCCGTCTACCGCAAGCACGAAGTCGCCTGCCAAGAGGCCTGCTCGCTCCGCCTCACTCCCTGGTGCGACGTGAACCAGCACGACGACCACCCCTTGATCCGTATCGTTCTCGCCCAGAGTCACTGCGACTGAGCCAGTCGCAGCAGGCTCCGTGTCGCTAACCGGAAGGTTCAACACGATTCGCACACCCCGCGTGGCATCGCCTTCGCTCACCTCGGTCTTGAGCTGCCCTCGCCCTACATCCGCCGCGTATGCCTCGAGCAGCACTGCTCCAGCGCTCAGGCCGCGGAGGACGAAGTGTCCCTTGGAGTCGGTAACCGCAACTCCCGGCGGCAGCGCGCCGACAGGCAAGAACGCGGGAGCGACGTCCACTGCCACGCGAGCACCGGCGACGGGTTCGCCGTCAGTATCCACGACGTCTCCCTCGACATCGCCGGGCGCGCTGAGGTCCACCGTCTCGAGTTCAACCGGGCGGTCTTCGCGCTCTGTGCGCTCAATGCTCAAGTTGCGCTCGACGCGAGCGAACTCCGGATGGCTCACCACGAGCCGCCCAGGACCCGGCGTCACATTATCTATGCGGAATTTCCCGTCGGAGTCAGTAAGCGCGCCCTTCTGCTCGCCACCGCTGATCAAGAGGATGTTCGCGCCCTCCACGGAGCGCCGACCGCGCACCGCCGTCACCTGGCCAATCACACTGACTGCGGTCTCGAGCTTGACGCTGACCAGCTCAGCCGCCTGCTTCAGCTGCACCTGCGCGCGTGCGTAGCCAGGCGCCGTCACCACCACTTCGAGGGGCAGACCGCGAGCGTCCTCGACCTTCACCTCACCGCGCTCGTCGCTGAAGAAAGTGGCCCGCAGGGGCTCCTCGGGGTCGAGGCTGAGCACGCTCACCTGAGCCATCTCGACCGGATCACCACGCCCTGCCTCCACCCGCACCACAATCGGCTCACGTTCTTCAGGCAGTGTGATCTCGATCTCTTTCTTCCCGCCCTCGGGGACCTCGATCACCTTCGTGATGACCACGCGATCGAAGTCATCGGGTCTGTAGACGTTCAGCAAGATTTGCTCGGGCACTGCAGCAAACGCGAACGTACCGTCGCTCGCGGTCACGGTTGTGCGCTCGAGGGTTCCCTCGAGCGCCATGATGTCGATGCGTGCACCGCTGACCCCAAAACCGCCCTTGTCGACCAGTCTGCCCTCAAGCGTACCACCCGCTTTCAGCACCACCTCGACCTCCGCTTCACCCCCGGGCCCCAAGGTCACGACGTCGCTGATGCCTTCGACGTACGCCGGGTGGCGCACCAGCGCGCGCACGCGACCTGGCGTCACTGGGTGCGCTCTGAAGCGGCCGTCCAGCCCGGTCACCCAAGGCACATAGTCGGATTGGCGTCCCTGATCGAAGTCTTGGAAGACCATCCCCGCGGAACTAGGAGGCCAGTCCTTGGGGATCGGCGGAATCGGTCCCGGCATGACCCCGAGCTCGCCCGCGGGGATCAGCGGACTTGGTCCCGCCAGCGCCCAGGCAAAGTGCAGGTCGCGGAAGGCGGTGAGCTGCGGCGTTTCCGCGACGGGCATGCCGTCGATGTCAGTTCCGATGATCTCGATGGACGCACCGTCAACGGGGTTGTCATTGGTGTCCTTAACCAACCCGATCAGCGTGGCGCCCTTGAGCAAGCTGATCTTCACGGGTCCGTCGAGCTGCTCTGGAACCGGCACTCCCCCTCGCGCAACGAACCCCGTCGCGCGAGCCGAAACCGTCGCAGGCCCTGGCGCGATGGGGCCAAGGGTAACGCTGCCGTCGCTGCCCGTGGTGCCTTGAATGGGAAACGAGCTCAAGCCGAACTCCGTGAGCACGACATCCGCACCTTGGACTAGCTCGCTCTGCTCCTCGCTGCCACCGCTGACCACGACCTGCACCATGCGCCCAGGCAAGAGCTGGAGCGTGACCTCGGCGTGCTCACCCTTGGTGACCTGGTGTCCGATCAAGGTATGGCTAACCGCGCTGGCTTTTTCCGCGCGGATGTCATATGCGCCCGACAGCAAGCCGCCGATACGGGTGATTCCCAGCGCGTCGGTGCGCGCTCGGCGCGCCGGCCACAACCCAGAGCCCGAAATCAGCACGTCCGCGCCTTGGGCCGGCCCACCGCCTACGTCGACCACCTTCACGCTCAGGCTTCCCAGACGACGCAGGGTCAGCATCAAGTCCCCGGTCACTCCCGACTGCGTCTGGGATTCATAACCTCGAGCGGAGGCCTTCACCGTCCACGGCGCGCGCCCCAGACTGGTGAACTCCAGCTTGCCGTGCTTGTCGGTGAGCCCGCCGTGGGGCAATGGGTCACCACCCGTCGCGAGCACGGTGGCGTCTGGAAGCGGGTTGCCCGCTTCATCTTGCACTCTGACGGTCAGCTGCTGCGCGGGCTCGAGCACCACCCGCGCGCGACGCACGTCTTCGGGAGCCTCCAGGCCTTCGACCACGAGCTGGGCGCTGCTGCGAGCGAAACCCTCCGCGTTCACGAGCACCCATGTGGCTCCGCGCGGCAACGCCTCTAGAGACACGGTCCCCTGTTCGTCCGTGGTACCCTGCCCCGACGCGTAGTAGCGATCGCCAAGCCGTAAGAACAGCCTCACCGTCGCGCCAGCCACCGGCGGCGCGCTACTGCAATCCACCGCTCGGTCGCCCCCAGCGTCGGCTCCCGCATCGACAGGGGTCTTCACGCAACCGCGACCATCCACCGCGAGCACCAGCAGCCGTCCGTCTCGCTCCTCGACCGGGGTTGGGGGTGAGGGTGCAACGGGACCTGAGGTCAGCGGCGGGATCAGTCGAGTGTCCATCAGCCCCGCGAGGAACACCAAACACACCAGCGCGGCGAGCCAGTAGGCCCAGCGCGCGAAGCGCTCGCCGCGCACGGCATTCTTCGCTGCGTCCCCGACGCGAGCACCCTTGGCTCCAGCATCCCCTGCTTCCGGCGTGGGACGCTTGCCTGGCGAATCGGCTGATTTGCGTTTCGGGTCGCTCAACCCCGGGACGATACCTCCAGCTCGAGCCCGGACCAGCGTTTGCCGTCCAATACGCGGCGAAGTACCCTGCTTGGGTGGTGAAGTGCGCCCCTCCCCCGCCAGTCAGCGCGCTGCACAAGCGCCTGTCTCAAGCCATCGTGCTGGGCCTCGCGGTGGCTGGGGGAGCGCTGATGGCAGCCGGCTGTGGCGCCGAAGAGCGCGCGCCCCCGCCCGCCGCGACCCAGAAACCGGTCAATGACGCGGGCTTCATCGAGAGCGGAACCGATGATCCACCGCCGCTCGACGCAAGCGGGCTCTGCGGCAACGAGTTGATCCCAATCGTGGATGAGCGGCCGAACCTGTACTTCGTTGTGGACCACTCGGGGAGCATGAACCAAGAGGTCTCTGGGCGGAGCCTCGCGGAAGCAACTCACGATGCGATCAGAGACGTGTTGCAGCTGGTCGGTCCTCACGTCCGCTACGGCGCGGCGGTGTTTCCGAATCCGGGGATCGGTGAGTGTGCCGCCGGCTCCGAGGTGTATGCGCTGCGAGCCGGCGAACCCAACCCGGAATCGGGAACGAGCGCCACCCTGCGCGGTCTGCTCAACGCGCTGGACGACGCGCCCGTGCGAGGCGGCACGCCCGTCTCCTCCACCCTCGAGGTGCTCCGCTCGTCGTTGCTCAACGAAGACCGCCGCACTTACGTGATCTTGGCCACCGACGGCGGGCCAAACTGCAACTCCAAGCAGGACTGCACCGCCGAGGAGTGCCAGCTGAACATCGAAGGGGCTACAGTCGGTGGTTTCGAGTGTGATGCGAAGCTGAACTGCTGCGACCCCAACTTTGCCTTGGGTGCTCAGCTCAACTGTCTGGATCGAGAGCCCAGCGTCGCTCGCGTGGCTGAGCTACGCGCCGGCGGCGTAGATACCTTCGTGATTGGCATGAAGGGCAGCGAGCCTTACCAGGACACCCTGAACCAGCTCGCGGTAGCTGGTGGGCGCTCTCGTGGAGTTGAGCCCCGCTACTATCCGGCGGATTCTCCTCAGGCGCTCAGCGATGCCCTGGTTCAGATTGGTCTGGCGGTAGCGATCAGCTGCACCATCGAGCTCAACGCGAAGCCGCCGGATCGGAACAAGGTGAACGTCTACTTCGACAGCGCTCTGATCCCCAGCGATCAGAGCGACGGCTGGCGCTGGGTAGACGACACGCACATCGAGATCGTTGGCGACCGCTGCGTGGAGCTGCAGAGCGCCAAAGTCGACCAGGTTCAAATCGTCTCAGGCTGCCCGACCGAGCTGAAGTGAGTGTAGAGTAGCCGGCTGTGGACCCCGAGCTAGCTGAGCTGCGAGACGCTATCGACGCGCTGGATCGAGAGATCTTGGAGCTTGTGGCGAGACGCGTGGAGGTGGTGCTGAGAGTCGGAGACTTCAAACGCGCTCGCAACTTGCGCGTCTACGATCCTGCTCGAGAGCGGGACGTGTTGGACAAGCTCTCCGCTGCGTGTCGCTCGCCCCTCACCCAAGAGACCGTACGACGCATCTTCGAGCGCTTGATCGACGAAAGCCGGCGCCTCGAGCAAGTGCACGTGAGCCAGCAGAAATAGCTCGCCACATGGATTGCCGCACGGCAACGCAGTGCATCAGCAAGGCAGCTCTGCATCAGCAAGGCAGCTCTGCGTCAGCAGGGCAGCTCCACGACACCGAGCTCCTTGAGGATGCTGCCGTCCAAACCAGTATCCGTAGGCGCCAGCACCCGCGCGATTTCCCGGGCATTCACGAGCGAAGCATGACCTCGCCCCGGTTCGCCGATGAGCACCCGCACCCCGCGCCTGGCTTGCCGCCGGAGCCACGGGAGCACACGCAAAGCCAGGGCCTCCTCGTACAGCACGTCGCCGACCAGGATCACCTGTTCATCGACGTCACGCCCAATCAAATCCTCGAGCCGCACCTGCATGTCCTGCTTCGGCAGGGCTGGGCTCAAGCCCAGGTTGAGCTGCGCCGCGATGCGCGCCCAGGGATCCAGCTCGCTCAGCACGACGCGTCGCGCTCCCGAGCGGAGCGCCGCCAGGCTGAGCACCCCCCCGCCACCACCAAAATCCAAGACATCGAGCCCACGCACCAGTTCCGGTTGGTCGAGGACGACGCGCGCCAGCGCTTGCCCGCCGGGCCATGCGAAGGCCCAGTAAGGCTCTGGGCACTGCCAAGCGTTGAGCTCGGCCTCGCTGGCGCGCCAGAGCGGCGTTTGGGGAGAGCCAAGCCACATGGGCAGCTCGGGGCAACTGTACGGGGCGCTGACCTCCGTCAAACTTTGAATCCGCGCGGCAATATCGACATCCGATGTCGCAGTCATGGGAAGTAGCCGCGGCACCATCACGCCGACGCATTCGAGCGGCGAGGGCCTCAGTGCAACGTATACCAGGAACCTTCGTGTCGAACCTTGGGCACGCCTCGGTCGCTTGGCGGCGCCATCTCGCCGCTGGGTCGCTCCTCGTCGACTTCTTCCGTGTCGATCTCGCTGCCCATCTCACGCAGCGCAATGCTGGACTCGGCACCGGGAACCACGATGTGCACGCGGACCGCATTTTGTGCCAGAGCGCGGCGCCGGTCTTCCTCCGCCTCTTCGCGTTCCCAGCGCGCGAGCGTCTCGTGGTGATGCTTCCGACGGCGGCGCCAGGCCAAGCCAAACAGCACCAACGCGCCTGCCCAAACAAAGCCACCGCTGAAGAGTACCGGCCAGAAGGTGTAGCGCTTCGCGGCGTCTGCGCGCCACTCGAACTCGAGCTGGCTGAGACTGGTGCCGTATGCGTCATTGAACGCGGCCTCGAAGGGCTGCCCCGGCTTCCCCGCGCGTGGACGCACGCGCTCGAGCAAGCTGCCAAAGCGCTCGGTATCTTGCTTTCGCAGCAGGTAGCGCACGATGTCCGCGCTCTGAGCATAAGCAACGGCGGCCCGGTCAGAATCCGCAGGGAAACCGTTATCCAGAGTCGAAAGCGGGATCAACGTGTTACCGACCGTGGAGACCCACAACGTCTGAAGCCGTGCCAGGGAGCTCTCACCGGAGACGTGCACCGCGAAGCCTTCATTGAACCAGCGCGGAACATGAGCGCCACCCACCGCGTCGTACAGCGCGACGTGCGCTAGCTCGTGGCGAAAAACTTCTTCCAGCACATGGGGCTGACCTGGGCTCACCGGATCGATGGTCAGCAACACCAGACCAATCGAGGAGTAAGCCACCCCGGAGGCGTACGCTGGGGGCGGGTAGCCGTCGGGAGCAAACGACACCATCTCTACTGGAGAGCGCGCCACGATCACCCAAACCGGGGGCTCCTTCTTGTCGCCAGCGAGCAAAACCGGCCGCCCGAGCGAAGTCGACAAAACCTTGCGGAAACTGTCGGCTTCCGCAATCAACGGCTGCACCTTGTCGCGCATGGCGACTGGGTAGACGATGGTGAGCCAACCACCCTGATAGCTGGTGAAGCCAGGGGGCACTCTGCGCGCCGCCACCAGCTCTGGCGGGACGTGAGGCGCGTCATGAGGTGGAACGTAACCCTGAGTTCCGGGCGGCGCGCTAGCTTCCGGCTCAGCGAAGGCGCTGCTCACCCCCAAACCCACGAGCAGAAGCACCAACAGCGCGGCTAGGCGACGAAACCAGTGGTGAGCGCGCGGCGAACCAAGCGTCGATCGACGCCGAGCGAGAGCCGTGCTCGAGGAGGGGTGCGAAGCTGCGACGCGCACAGAAGACAAAAGTTAAGTTTGCCACTGCCCCTCGTCAACGCGACGCGGTGCACTCTTCGAGTCAACCTGCCTTGGCCGGCACGAGCTTTCGGAGAGTCCCCCCGGCCGCGACCTGACAAGGCTGCGGATTGCTCACGCGTTCAGCACATGACGCATTGCGGCCTGCTCAGCTGCATTGCGCTCTGTTCAGCCGCATTGCGGCCTGCTCAGCCGCATTGCGGCCTGCTCAGCTGCACTGCGGCCTGCTCAGCTGCACTGCGGCCTGTCGAGCTGCGCTGCGGCCTGTCAAGCTGCACTGCGGCCTGGAGGCGCCACCAGCAAACGCGACTCCGCCAAGCGGCTTGCGACCCAGGCCGTTCAGCCCCAGAGCCAGCCAGCGCCCAGGCTGACGGGAGCTTGCTTCTGCAAGGTCTCCAGCAAGTCACCGGAGCGCAGCAACACGCCGCTCATGACGCTCAGCAGCAGACACAGCGCGACACCAACCCGCGCCAGCGTGCCGCTGACCTTCGGTAGACCGAGCCAGCACAGCGCGCCAGAGACTCCAATCAAGAGCAGCGCGCCGAGCAGCGCACCCTTGCCCGCCCCGAGCAACGGGAGTGAAGCGTAGAGCAGTCCTAGCGCTCCCACGCCAACGGCGACCTTCAAGAGCAGGGCGGCACGCTTCCCCGCGGCACCGTCACGACCCGCGAAGCTACCCAAGCGCCCTACCACGGCCAGCGCACCCAGCAGGGAGATCAGTGCCAAACCTGCGAACGTCGCCGCACCGAGAGGGCGATGGTGCGTGCCCGTCTTGAGCAACTTGAGCAGAATACTGAGTACCGGCGCGCTGAGACCCAAGCTCGCGACGAGTACCATCAACCCGCGCCGCCCCACAGCACCGCGCCCGAGCTGGATCCTCAGGGCAATGCAGAAGGGCAACAGCAGCAACGCCGAACCACCGACCAGCGCCACCCAGGCCAGAGGGAAAGACGCCCCGGCTGAACTCGCGCTCACCGCGCCAGGCACCGCGCCAAGCAAGCTGGCGATGAGCGCCGCCCACGCGGCCGTGCCGAGCAACTCCAGAGTGGCCGAGCCCTCGGTGTCCGCGTCGGCGATGGTCTGGCTTGCTTCGTGGGTCATGGTTCGTTCGCTGCTTTAGCCTAGCCCCATGTGAGTAGGCTACCTAATGTCGCGTCGCTGAAAACTGAGTCCGCGGCACCTGTCTGCGCCTGATTCCCCTATGCTGCGGGAATGCGGCGACTGCTGGTGTTCGGCGCGCTGATTGCGCTGGGTTGTGGCGAATCGGGTGGCTCAGCGGGGTCCGGCGGAAACCTGGGAAACGCGGGCGGCGGCGGAAATCAAGGCGGCGGCGGAAGCACGGCTGGCGGCGGAGGCTGGCCAGACGGCGCGGGAAACGGCGGCGCAGGCGGAACGGTCGGAGGAGCTGGAGCTGGCGGCAGCGCAGCGGGAGGCAGCGCAGCGGGAGGCAGCGCAGCGGGAGGCAGCGGCGCTGGAGGTAGCGGCGGCGGCTCTTTGGCTTACCCCACGCGCAGCGCGTATCGCATCAAAGGACTCCAGCCGGACTTCTGGAGCCCGATCTCGGAGGTGGTGGGCAACAACGCCGGCGGCGTGGCGATGAATCTGGTGTGGTCCAGCTGGGAAGGCAGCGTCAGCGCGCCGCCTTGCGGCGCTGACAGCCAAGAATACGACGGACACTGTTTCCGTATTGATACGAACGTCGACAACGCAATCCGCGACTACACCGCCGCAGGAGTGGTCGTCAGCGCGGTCGTGTACGGCGTCCCTGCCTGGGCACGCGTGGATAACTGCAGTCCAGTGAGCGCCGGCTTCGAGATCTTCTGCGCGCCAAAAGACGCAGCAAACTACGGGCGCTTCGCGGGCATGCTGGCCCAGCGCTACGACGGCACGCGAGGCAACGGGCGGATCGCAGACTTCGTGATCCACAACGAAGTCAACGCGAACGATTGGTTCGATATCGGGTGTGGTCAGGGCACGCCCTGCGACAAGGACGCCTGGATCAGCACCTATACGGCCAATTACTCCGCCGCATATGACGCCATCTTGGGCGAACAGACCACCGCGAAGGTGCTGGTATCCCTCGAGCACCATTTCGGCGCGTCATTCGACGCCCCTTCGGCCACCAACCCGCTGCTCTCCGGCGAGACGTTCCTCAAGCAGTTTGCGGGCCTGGTAGGCAACCGAAACTGGCGCGTGGCCTATCACCCGTACCCCCCAAACCTGCTCGCCCCTGAATTCTCTGCCGATGATTACCCCAAGGTGACCTACGGCAACATTGGGGTACTGGCCGGCTGGCTGCGGCGTGAGTTCCCGAGCAAGCCGAGCACCTGGGAAATCCAGCTTACGGAGAGTGGAGTCAACTCACTCGCGCCCCAGTCGACCCCAGAAGCGCAGGCGAGTGGTGTCTGTGACTCCTTCCGGAACGTGCTCGGCACGCCGGGCATCGAGAACTACATCTACCATCGCATGAAGGATCACCCTGCGGAAACGGCCGCTGGCCTCGGTCTGGGGCTGCGCGACGAGGCGGGGAACGCCAAGCCCGCTTGGGCTACTTGGGCCCTCGCAAATCGTAACGACCTGAGCCCGCCCCAGCTGAGCTGTGGCTTCGAAGACCTCCCCTACGTGCGACTGACCCGCAGCAGCCACCCCACCCGTGGACACTGGGCATCCACCCGCCTCGCTCCTCCGGGGTTCACCGCCGAGTCATCCTACCGGTTGAATCGTGACGCCGTGGCGGGCTCTCGCCTGCTCTACGAGTGCGCCGTTGGGCAGCACAACCTATTGAGCACGGATCCCAACTGCGAGAATCTTCAGCCCCTCGGGCCCGTCGGCTACGTGATGCAGAACCCAACCAGCGGTTGGGTAGAACTCTACCGTTGCCGCGTGGATTCAAACGGCGATCACTTCGTGTCGACCAGCCCCACCTGCGAGGGGCAAGTCACGGAGAGCCTCCTCGGCTATGTGCTGCCCTGACGGCTCAGCTCTTCGGCTTGCCACACCCGGGGGGTGCCTTGAGCATGGTCTCGGCGGCTTGTTTCGCTGCGCGGGGCGCTTCTGGCTTGAAGAATGGCTCGAGCCGCGCGCGTAAATCCGTGGGGTGAAGCTTGCCGAGGCTCAAGAGCGCTGCGGCGGCCACGGGACGGAGCTCTGGATCCGAAAAGGGGTTCGCCAGTTTCGTCGCGTACGACTCCAGCAGGTCCACCTGGTCCACGGCGCACATCCGCCCCAAAGCCAACGCAGCCGCAGCGCGCACCTCGGCCTTTTCTTCACGATCCTCGAGGCGTTCTGCGACCGCCTTCGAGTAGCGCAATGCGCCCCGCGCTCCGAGTGCCAGCACCACTGGACGGCGAACATGAGGCGACTCGTCCTCGAGCGCCGAAGCCAGCGCGGCGTCGACGCGAGGTGAAGCCGGAAGATCACCCAGGCTGCGAGCAGCGGTTGCGCGCACCAGGGGCCAGCGGTCTTCCGTTAGTCGAGAAGTCAACGGAGCCTCGGCGAAACCAGCGTTGGGCCCCGAGAGCACCGACGCCGCGGCCTCGCGCACGCGCACCTCGCGATCCCCGAGCGCCGTGAGCAACTCCTTCTGGAATTGACTCGGCTCGTCGATGGATCGAGCCGCTTCCGCACGAATATGGCCGCTAGGGTCCTTCGCCAACAGGCGCGAAAGCTCCGCGCGCGCTGCAGGAGACTTCTTCGCCAGCTCGCTCAGCGGCGCTATCAGGAGGTACCGCGTGCGAAAATCGCCGCCTTGGCGCAGCAAAGTATTCAGGCTGGCCAGTGCACCTGGGTGCCTAGCGACACCGCCGCCAAGCGCCCGCAAGAGGTCGATGCGCGCGTTCTTGGGCAGCGCTTTGGCGAGCTGCTTGGCCACCACCTGGGTCGCCGCAGGTTGACTAGCGGCCACCGCAAGCGCCGAACGGTAGGCCGCCCGGAGCTTGCTGTTCTTCACCTGCGCCGCGCGTTGCTGCTTGTACTTTGCGATGCCTGCCTTCGTGCGCGGCGCTGCTGGGGGTGGCTTCGCGCCGGGCGCGAGGGCAACCAATTGCGCCATCAGAGCGTCCACCGCTGCTGCGGGTGCAACTGCCGCGAGGATCTGTGCCGCGCGCGGTCCGGAGGCGCCACCGAGCGCTGACGTCAGCGGCTGGACAGCGGCCTCACCGCAGCGCCGAATTCTCGCTTCCGCATGGATTCGATGAGCCTCATACTTGGAGAGTAAGGCCTCCACATACACGGTCGCGGAGTCAGAGCACGGCGCGTGATCCATCACGTCGAGAGCCACTCGCCGACCGCCGGCATCGAGGGACTTGAAGCGCTTGCGGATCTCCGCAAAAGCGGGCGCGCCAAGACCTCTCAGCACGGCGCCAGCAGCCTCGGCGCGCTCGCCGCCTCCGGCCAGCGCACCCACCAACCCTTCGAGGTTTTGCGTGTCGAAGCTGCTCACGGCGTTCAGCTCGGCGAAGCTGACCTGGGACGACTTGCTCTCGTCGAACGCATCATCCGTCACCAGTGCGACGCAGTCGCTGGTCACTGCCTCGTTTAGTTCCACGCGGTAACGCCGACCAGGGAACTGCCATGCGTCTTCAGGCATCTCTACCTTGAAGAGCTGCTTGGTCAGCGCCAAAAAGAAGCTCTTTGGCGCGCTGCCGTGGGCCACCTCACGACTCGGGGGCCGGATGACGAACTCAAAGGCGCTGAGCGGCACCTCCGGCGGCGACAGCATCAAGGCAAACTCTCCACGCCCGGAGCCTCCGCGTCCCTCCGCCCAGGTAGTCTCGAGATCGCCATCGGTCAACGCGCTCGGGTTCCCCACCGCGCTGCTGGCAGAGATGGCGCGTAGCAAGCTCGGACCGGGCTTGCTCTCGGGGTCGACCACGGTCGCGGTCAGTGAGATCGCACTGGCTCGCTCCTCAGGGGTCAAGCGCTGCACCTTCGCCGAGTGCAGCTTCATGTCCTTTGGGAGCAGCAGTTTGGGGGAGAGGACCGCCGGCCGCCCACACAAGGACATGCTCTCCAACATCTCACCCACGACGACGCGCCGAGAGCCATCGCTGGTGGCTTCAGAGACGTTGACAACTGCACCACTACGTTCGCCCTCAGCACCGGTTACCGGCCCCGTCTCTCCGGCGAAAACAACGACTACCTTGCCACCACGTTGCCCAACCAACGCCTCCCAGGCCCTGCCTGGTGTCCGTGGCACAGCGACGTGCACGACATAGCTGCCTTTTCCGAGCGGAACTATCGAGAGCCTGGCCTTCTCCTTGCTGGCGCGCAACTCCTCGGGCAGGCCCACGCTCTGACCACTGCCGATCTCACACGGCTCCTTTCGGCAGAGCGCGCCCTTCAGATCTCCCATGGCATCGAAGCCAACCGCGAGCTTGGCACCGCCAGGTGGCGCAGGAGTGACGGCATTGGCCCCCGCAGCACTCGCTGCCCAGAGCAACGACGCCCCGGTGAACACGCCGAAGGTCAACGAGCGAAGGAGAGAACGCGACTTCACCCCCAAGCCCGTAGCGAGGCGCTGAAAGCAGCGCAAGCGCATCCCCGCTTCCGCGGCGCACAACGCCCAACAGCCGACCAAAAAATCCGGATTCCGCCCGCCCGCACCCTCATACGGGCGGGCGAAATCCGACCACATTCGCATCGCTCACCTCGGGGCCCCTCAGCCCCGGCGACGGTTCCAACTCGAGCCGTCACGCGGCGTTCAATCTTCGAATGTGGCTCCCCTTCTCTTCTTGTTGCCCCACTCAGTGCCATTCCGCACTGAATGAACTCTGCCGACCCCTGTTGATTCGCCACATGACGTGAGCATTCAACAGCGAGCCGGACTAAAAATCCTGATCCCGCCCAGTGGGCCCGTCAGGCTGTGCCAGCTTCCGGCTCCACAGAAACGCGTCCTTGCGCTCGCCGTGCTGGAGCAGGTGACCTTGTAGGAAGCCCGTACGCTTGAAGCCGTTGATCAAGAACGCGGCCCCGAGGTCGTGATCGTCTACCGCCGTGAGCGCGAAGGCGCTGACCACATCTTGCGCGAGCAGTCGGTCACACACTTCACCGATGGCCCGCGTAGTTAGCAACGTCTCTTTCTCCGTGCGCGGCGCCTGCACCAGCTCGATGAAAGCGTTCGAGTAACACGGCTGGCTCTCGACGCTGACGAGCAACGAGAAACCTCCCCGCGCCGTGCACATGAAGGACTGGCGTTCCACGTCGCGCCCAAACGGCTCGAGATGTGAGAGCACGCGATCCGCGCGCTCTGCAGAGGCCAAGCAGCGCTGTACGTCCGCGTCGCGTCCGAGCTGCACCCGCACCGGGGGAGTTGGCATTGCCTCGCGGTCCTTCGCGAGCTTTCGCGTGGCCTGATAGTGCGCGGCGTTGGGCCCCGTGGCCACTGCGGCTGAGTAGTCCAAGTACACCGGACGCGCACCGGACTCATCCGGGTTCTCCGGGGCTCCCCGCGGAACCAGCGCGCCGAGCAGGTGCGCATCGCTACGCTTGTAGAAGGCTGGGATGCTTCCTTCCTTCATGAAACCGAGTCGCGCCCAGGAGGATACCTCTTCACGCTCCACCAGCGTGTAGACGCGGTCGATACCCTCGCGCTGAGCCAGGCTCATGACGAAGATGCGCTTCGCGGGACTCGGCCCCGAACGGAAGTCGATCACGCGCATCGTGCGAGAGCGCCTGTTCACCAACAGGCACAAGGAGACGCGATCGTTCTGAAAGAAAATCTCATCACTCGCCGCACTCGAGACGTCGATCTTGGTTGCCATCAAACCCCCCGGAGAGTTGCTCCGTCTGTCTCTCGTTTCCCCACCGACTCTGGACGGAAGCGCCGCTTTCGAAGCGACGACTGCCCCTCCAGCTAGCCCCCCCTCACACCACGTGTTGGGTAGCTGCCGACCCGTCTGGAGTTGTTGCTCGGCGGCTCTTCGGTGAGAGCGAACCGAACCGGCGCCTGCCGCCAGCCTGTGTCAGAACCCCCTGATTCGACACAGTTTCAAGATGTTAGCTGGCTTCGGCCCCCCATGACCTTTCAAACTTGAAAACCCGAGTACCACGAGGGTCCGAGTTCGGCAATCCGAGATACCGAAAATTTGCCCGCCGCGAGTGACAACTTATCCCCATACAGTCCACACGAAAGCAACCGGGGCCGAACGTCTGGCCAAGCGTTCAGAAGCTCCTAGACGCGTGTGCAAGTACAGGGCGCCCGGGGCGACACCCGATGCCACCAGACCGTTTCCGCGCGCAATGGTCCGCAAGGGAAAACATTCGCGTACGGCCACGCGACCGAACAACGATCCGAGAATTGGTCTGATGAGCTGACTAGTTCAGGGACGCCCCGTCAGGCGCCAAAGTCCCTGAACGCTTCCGAGTCGACCCGCAAGGCACGCAAGACCATCCCAAGCTGATTGCGAGGGACGCTGACTCGCGTCGGCATGCCCCCCTGGAGACCAAACAGCTCGAGGAAGTTGAAACCGCTGTCATAGGCCGCCGCCACGGAGACGCTGGCCGAGTCCAAAACGATGCTCACCGGCTCGCGCTCCTGCCCAAGCAACAAGAGCAGCGTTTTGTCCACGAGCTTGAAACCCTGAGCAATATCGACGATCGCAACGCCAGGGGCATACCGCACGTAGCTGGCGGCTGCCCGGCGCGTCTCTTTCTCTATGGGAATGAGCTCACGCGCCGCCTCGTCGATGGGTGTCCAAAGGTGGCGGTCAGCGAGCCCGCTTGCCAAGTGGCGAACGATGATGCCGAACAGGCCGCCGTCACGCGGCCGCGCTCGGAGCGCGCGATCGAAGCGCTCTGCCGTCTCGCTCGGGCGCCCCGTACGCGTGTCGATGGCGTGGGCATCCGCATCGCATCCGGGATAGGGCTCATGCCCGCCACGAATCCATTTTGCCGCAGACGCCAGACCGTCAAAATCCGTGTGGCAAACGATCGTGTCCACCGCGCCGATCCGCTCGACCAACGCTTCGTCGATCATCTCGGGGCAGGCGCCGTGTTCCGCCTTGGTCGCCAAGACGAAGCGAGGGTCTTCCGCGTACTCCTGGTGCAGCTCGTGGTCGTGATGATCGACCCAGGCAGCCAGGCGCGGACCGAGACCTTGCAGGAAGGGCTTGGTGATCTTGTCGAAGCCACCTCCGCCCATGCCTGCGAAGGCGATGTCCAGAACCACGACTCGACCGGAAAGGCTCTTCGGTTTCGGCAACTTGCGCGGTGTGGCAAAGGCCAGGGCCGGGGCATCGCCGCCAGCTGTGGGAGAGTCGGGTTTGGTGGCTTGTGAGGCAGATTCGTCAGCAGACACGTTGGGATCCAGGGCGGGGAAGGGCGGCTATACTACAAATGAATCGTGACGCTTCTGCTGCGTCAGAGTCTTTGCATCGAGACTTGGAGGAAGAACGGATGATGAGCCAAGAACCAGCCCCGAGCCGCACGGCGGCGCTAGGCGGCCTGCGACCGCGCCCGCTTTGGGGGTCGCTCGGCTGTGGTGCAGCCCTACTCTTGGCCTTCGGAGCGGTGGCCAGCGCCACACCGGCGACTGCCCCCGCTGACTCGAGCGCGACACCCTTGGCCGAAACCCAGGCAGACGGACCAGAGACCGACACCGGCGCTGGACCGACCTGCATCATCAGCGGCACCGCCGCACCTCCCAAAGAGCTCGAGATCTACGACAAGGCGAGTGGTGGAAGCGTCGTAGCGCGCCTCACCGGCGTGGATACCCCGCTCAAAGCCTTCGAGTTTCCGAAGGGAAGCGACGCTCGGGCGCGCCTGGACACGGGCACCGGGAAGGGTCACTTCCGCATCGAAGGCTACGTGCACACCAAGCGGCTGCCCATCTACACGAAGAAGGCGCTGACGGTGACTCAGGGTCATTTGTGGATCGGCGCCCACCGTGAAGTTCACTTCGACGGGTCAAGCCCGAAGCGTATCCGCGTGGCAAAGCGCATGACGACGCCCCTCGCGCAGACGTTCAAGACCTGGACCTCCTGCACAAACCTCAGCTTCGATCAAGGCACTCCGACGGGTTGGTCCATCGACGGCGATGCGCGCGGCTACAGCATGAAGACCGACTCCATCACGCTCTACGACGACTACGGGCGCGACAAGACGGAGGTCATCACGCTGAACCGAGCCGCAGGGCAAGAGATGCTCTTCTGGAGCACCAAACGCCACGGGGGCTACGTCCAGGTTGCGTACCAGGGCGAGATCATGCTGGAGGCTTGGGCGAAGGCCTCTGCCTTGAAAGCGCTGCCCAAAGGCGAGGTCATGGACCAGTACATTCCCCCGAAGCGACAGGTGTCCGGCTCTCGCGTTCAGGTTCAGGGTGAGACGAAGCTCGTGAAGACCACCCGGGAGCACTATATCCGCTTGGAAGCAAAGGAAGACGCCGCCAAGATCGGTCGCATCGAAATCGATACCGAGGTGTTGGTGCTCGACGTGGTCGCCGGCTGGGCCAGCGTGATGCCAAAGGACGCGACGGTGATGCCGCCCAAGGACGGGCAGTTCTGGGTCAATGCCGAAGACCTGGGCATCAAACCGCCTCCGTCCAAGCCAGCACCAGCGCCCGCACCCGCGGGCTGACCCCTGCTCGATGGCGCCGAAACGAGAACGGGCCGCGACCTCGAAGAGGCGCGGCCCGAGCCGTTTGGCATCGCGAGTCAGAGACCGAGGTTCTTCTTCATGCGCGGACCAGGATCCTCGAGGTTTGGTTCGAAGGCCTCGCCGCTGATCGTCTCGATGGCCTCGATGTAGCGCTTCACGGCTTCAACCTTCACGTCGTCCGGGATCTCCGGGATGGGGCCATCGCCCATGAAGCCCTTGTCCTTCAGCCAGCGCCGCACGTACTCCTTGTCGAAGCTCTCAGGATTTTCCCCAGCTTCCATGCGCTCAGCGTAGGTCTTTTCGTACCAGAAGCGTGACGAATCAGGCGTGTGGATCTCGTCGATCACCACGATGCGTCCGTCCTTCGTCTTTCCAAACTCGTACTTCGTATCCACAAGGATCAAGCCGCGCTCGGCGCAGGTCTTTTGTCCAAAGGCGAACAGCTCCGCTGCCATCTTCGCTGCGGTGTCGAAGTCGCTCTCGGGCATGCCGGTGAGCTTGAGGATTTCTTCGCGAGAAGCTGACACGTCATGATCGCCATGAGCCGCCTTGGTGCTCGGCGTCAGAATCGGCTTCGGGAGCTTTTGGTGCTTCTTCATGCCTTCTGGCAGGTCGTGACCACAGAAGGTGCGCGCGCCATTTTCGTAGTGCACCCAGATGCTGGTGCTGGTGGTGCCAGTCAGGTACGCACGCATCACCATCTCGACGGGCAACAGCTCACACTCGTGGGCCACCATCACGTTCGGATCCGGCACGCTGATCACGTGGTTGTCCGCGATGTGGCGCGTCTTCTCGAACCACCAGGCGGCGATCCAGTTCAGCACCTGCCCCTTCAACGGCAACGTCCCGAGCACACGATCGAATGCACTGATGCGATCGCTGACTACGATGTACCGCTTGCCATCGGCAGAGCTGTAGTTGTCTCGTACCTTGCCCTCGTACTTCTTCCCGAGCGCGTCCAAGTCGCTTTTCAGGAGGGGGTGAGAGAGCGCCTGTCGGATGATTTCGTCGCTGACCACGGGGGCGCGAACCTAACGAAGGTTGAGGCGCCGTTCAATGCGTCCCGCGAACAGATTTCGCGAATCGGCGCGGAGTGGTTACGACGCACCTCCCCCCCAAAAACGCGTAGGCAACTGCAGTTGCTAGCGCAGCGGTGGAGTGGACTTCCGGAGCTTCAAGGCCGCCACACGGTGACAAGCGTGCAGCATTGTTCCGATTGCGGCGCTTCTGCTCGGCGGCGGCGTCGATATTGGTACCCTCCGCCGCATGGCGAATACCTGGGTGTTGGTGATCAACTGTGGCAGCTCGTCCATCAAGCTCGATGTGCTGGACCCCGCGACCGGCGAACGCGCCAAGCGCGGAGAGCTGACCCTCAGCGGTAAGGTCGAGCGGGTTGGCAAGCCTGGGTGTCAGTTCACGTTGGGAACTCAAACGCAGGACTTGGATGGTGCCGACCATGGGGCTGCGCTCGGGCGCGTGCTGCCTGGGTTCCTGGAAGGCATCCAGATCGCCGCGGTGGGTCATCGAGTGGTGCACGGCGGCGCGGACTTCAACAGCGCAGTGCGCATCGATGAGTCCGTACAGCGCAAGATCGACGAGCTCTCGAAGCTCGCGCCGCTACACAACCCGCCGAACCTGGCTGGGATCCGCGCGGCAATGGAACTGTTGCCCAGTTCTGCCCATGTGGCCGTCTTCGATACGGCGTTCCACAGCACCTTGCCAACGCGGGCAAAGGAGTATGCGCTACCCGCGAAGCTGCGCGAAGAGCACGGCATCCGTCGTTATGGCTTTCACGGCCCGAGCCATCGCTGGGTGGCGAGTAGCGCCGCAGCGCACCTCGGAAGCGACATGCGTGACCTGCGAATGATCACGTGTCACCTGGGGAACGGCGCGAGTGTTTGTGCGGTGGAATACGGACGCAGCATCGACACCAGCATGGGCATGACACCTCTCGAAGGCCTGGTCATGGGGACACGCTCGGGCGATGTCGACGCCGGAGTGCTGCTCGAGCTCTTGCGGCAGGGCAAGAGCGTCGATGAGCTCGACGATTTGTTGAACCGCCAGTCAGGCCTCGCGGGGCTGAGCGGCGTTGGCAACGACCTGCGAGACATCGAAGCCCGCGCCGCGGAGGGCGACGAAGCCTGCCGCCTGGCATTGCAGGTGTTTACCCACCGCTTGCGCAAGTACATCGGGGCCTACGCCGCGGTGCTCGGCGGCGTAGATGCGATCGTTTTCACCGGCGGCATTGGCGAGAACTCCGCGCTGATCCGCCACCGCACACTGCAGCGGCTCGAGTTCTTGGGCGCACGCCTGGACGAGGACAAGAACCGCGACGCCAAGCTCAGTGAAGCCTCCCCCGTCGCTGAGATCCACGAGCCGCACAGCCGCACCAAGCTGCTGGTGGTGGCAACGGACGAGGCGCGCGCAATCGCTCAGGACGCGGCGCACCTGGCCAAGCTCGACGACCAAGTGGAGCGCGGCCTGAGCATCCCGATCGCAATTTCCGCGCGGCATATACACCTGACGGATGAGGCGGTCGAGGCACTGTTCGGCAAGGGACATCAGCTGACACCCAGGAAGGACCTCAGCCAACCTGGGCAATACGCGTGCGAGGAGACGCTCACGGTGGTCGGCCCGAAGGGGCAGCTGGAGCGAGTGCGCGTTCTTGGCCCGACGCGCGGAAAGAACCAGGTCGAGGTCTCGCGCACCGACGAGTTCAAGCTCGGCGTCGACGCGCCGGTGCGTGATTCGGGGGACACCAAAGATAGCCCCGGCGTGACCTTGATTGGACCCCAGGGCAGCTTGACTCTCGAGAGCGGGCTCATCTGCGCGCGCCGTCACATCCACATGACACCGGCCGACGCCGAGCGCTTCGGCGTGAAGAACAAGGACGTCGTGGAGGTTGCGATCGACTCTGACGGTCGCGATCTAGTCTTTGGAGACGTCTTGATTCGCGTCAGCGATAAATACTGCCTGGAAATGCACATCGACACCGACGAGGGCAACGCCGCAGAGATCAACCCGGGAATGGGCGCGGCGATGCTACCGGACAATGAAACGTTTCAGGACGGTATGCTGATCCCGACCAAGGGCACGGCACGCCTCAGGCGCCGCAGCACTCGCTTCGACTGATCTCGGGTACGTCGATGTAGGCGCGTTTTGCGGGTTTCGATGCGAGCTGCCGCAGAACGCGGTGAATTGTCACCCTGGCGCACGCGAGAGGAGAACAATCTCCACTCCCGCTGCTAAACTGCCAGCTGCTTTTGCCCATGCATATTTCGCCTCGCTCCGCCTCTTCAGTTCGTTCCAGCCAACCCAAGCGTCAGTTGCCGAGGCTGGTGACGTTGGCCTCGCTGATGCTCCTGCTCAGCCCGTTCGCGGCATGCTCCGCCTCGAGCTCCAGCCCTTCCAGCAACGGAGGCTCGAGCTCCGCGGGTACTGGTGGAAGCGGCGCCGACGGCGGCTCCGCCGGCTTCGGCGGTTCGCTCCTCGATTCGGGCAATGATGCGGAGCTACCCGAGTGCGCGACGGATTCCTACACCGGCGCGGTGATCCCCCTCGACATCTACGTGCTGCTGGATCGCTCAGACAGCATGCTCGACGCGGACACCAACGGACTGCAACGCTGGAGCGCGATCACGCAAGCGATCAAGAACTTCGTGGACTTACCAGGCAACTCCGGCATCGGCTTGGGCCTTGGTTATTTCCCCGTGGCACTGACCAAGCCGTTGCCCACGAACTGCACCAACGCGGACGGCTGCTTCCCTTACATTGCGCAGTGCACGCTCGGTTCGTGTTGCTACGGCAACTTGTGTAACGAGAAGCCAACTAGTTCCTGCCTACCCACCGACTACGTCACGCCGGCAATCGCGATTCAGGCCCTGCCAGGTGTGGCGGCGATGGTGAAGCAGTCCATCGACAACACCAACCCAGAGGGTGGCACGCCGATGGGCCCCGCTCTCGAAGGCGCCATCGACTACGTGCAAACGTGGGCGGCGGCGCACCCCGATCACATCACCGCAGTGGTGCTCGCGACGGACGGAGCGCCCTCCGGCTGCAACCCCGAAGGTACAGACGTGGTGGCGGCACGGGCCGAGGAGGGCAAGAACCAGAACCCCTCGGTGCTGACATTCGTGATCGGTCTGGGGGAGCAGCTCTCCACGCTCAACTCCATCGCGCTCGCTGGCGGCACCAAGTCGGCGACGCTGGTCGACTCAGGCGTCAACGCCGGACAAGAGTTCCTCGATGCCCTGAACAAGATCCGCGGGGATCTACAGTGCACCTACTCGATTCCGGTGCCCAAGCAGGGTGACGTCGATCCTGAAAAGGTCAACGTCACGTTCACTCAAGCCGGGATCCGTGAGTTCGTGCCGCGTGTGGACGGCGCTGCAAACTGTGGCCTCGGTGACACCGCCGGCTGGTACTACGACACGCCAACCAACCCATCTCGCATCACGCTCTGCAAGCACTCCTGTGAGGCCGTTCAGGGTGGGGGCGTGACGGTGGATGTGGTGTTGGGCTGCCAGACGGTCGTCAAATAGCGGCGAAGCGTGCAAGTTCGCGCCCGTTGGTAGCGAAGTTGAAAAGCGACTTCAGTGACCCTCAAGTCGACGGGGCGTCTGCCGTTTAGCTGGAGGTGAACGCTGTACCCGACGCCACCCATGGAAAACGCATCTTGGTCGTCGACGATGTCGAGATGTCCCGCCGCGTGGTGGCGCGCATGCTGAGCCACGCTGGGTACGAGCCGATTTGTGTTCACAGCGGGGGCACGGCGCTGGCTTGCCTGGAGCGTGCGCACTTTGACGGCATGGTGCTCGACCTCAAGATGCCAGGCATGAATGGCTGGCAGGTGCTGTACGCGGTGCGTACGCTGGCTCCGGATTTGCCCATCGTGTTGCACAGTGCCCACGAGCTCACGGATCCGGTGCTGATGACCGACCAAGTGTGCTTCTTGCGCAAGCCGTACCGCCCGGGTGACCTCCAGGCAGCCCTGGAGCGAGTGCTGTGAGCGAGTCGGGAGCGCTAGAGCATAGCCTGCTGAACCTGGCCCATGAGCTCAGGAACTATCTGCTCGTGGTCCAGGGCAACATCGGACTCATTCAGCGGCAGCCGGCAGACGTGTCGGAGGTGCTCGAACTGGCAGGCGACAACGATGAGGCTTCCCGCCGCGCGGACGAGGTTGTCACCGCGATTCAACGTAAACTGCGGGAGCACTTGAACGCCGCCAGCGGCTCAAGCCCGGCGCGCGACCACGAGGCGTTCCCACACGCGTAGGCCCCCAGGAGCGTGCTGCCAGTAGCGCTGCGCCCAGTCGTGAGCGTCGGTGTCCGATAGCAGGCTAAAGCCGCGACGCTCGAGGCGCTCTCGAACCTCAGTCTTTTGCAGGGTGCCGAGGATCGGTTCGCGTATTTTCTTTGCGGAAAGTAAGCCGGCGCGACGAATCACTCCGCTCTGGGGAGTGACGTAGGTCATGCACAGCACACTCCCCGGCGCGCTATAGAGCGACACGGCATCCAGCGTCGCGTCGATCGCACCCGGCGTCAGGTACATCGTGACGCCTTCCCAAATCCAACAGCTCTTGCGCTGGGTGGCGAACCCCGCTGCCCCCAGCACTTCGCCGATCGACTGCCGTTCGAAATCGATGCTGCAGAAGTGCACCGATTTCGCCAGCGGGTCGAGGGAGCCGACGCGCAAGCGCTTGTAGGCCTGGGTGCTTGGGTGGTCGAGCTCGAAGACTGTGCACTCGGAGAGCTCGGGTAGGCGATAACCTCGAGCATCCAGCCCAGCGCCGAGCAAAACCAGCTGGTCGCAGCCTGTGCTGGCCTCTTCACGCAGCACTTCATCGATCGCCGCAGTGCGGAGCGGAACTCCATAGGAGAGTCCGAAGCTCGCGTGACCCAGGGCGCGATGCACCAGACGGGAAACACCGGGTTGCCCCATCGCCCGCACGAGCAGGGTTAGGGGGAGAGGGAGCAAACTCGAGGCGACGGGATCGCTCGCAACATCCAGATCCGCGGGAGTCTCGCTGTAGAAGGCGCGCATCGCGGCGACCAGATCGCTGGTGAAGCTACGGTGTTGGTCTCTCACGCGTTCACTCTAACCCAGATGCCGACGGAGCCACCCTTGGAAGCGTTGTTGCGACCCCGGAGACACGTAACGCCGTGCGCCATGGCGGCCAACACCAAGGGAAGACGCGGAGCAGCGCTCCTCGGCGCTTTTCAGGGGTGGTGACGGGGCACCCTTGGCGATACATGTCCATCGCTATGACTCGAGAGGTTTACGTCGTCAGCGCCGTGCGCACACCCATTGGCTCCTACCTCGGTTCCCTGAGCGGGCTGAGCGCGCCCGCGCTCGGCAGCACCGCGATCGCCGCCGCGCTCGAGCGAGCGAAGGTGAGTCCCGAGCAGGTGGAAGAAGTCTTCATGGGCAACGTACTTTCCGCAGGGATTGGTCAAGCGCCCGCTCGCCAAGCGTCCCTGGGCGCGAAGATCCCCAACACCGTGCCCTGCACGACGGTGAGCAAGGTCTGTGGCTCCGGCCTGCAAGCGGTGGTTTTCGGCGCCAAGACCGTGTTGCTCGGTGATGCCGACATCGTGGTGACTGGCGGCATGGAATCGATGAGCAACGTCCCGTACTACCTGGACAAGGCTCGCCAAGGCTATCGCATGGGTGATGGGAAGCTGGTCGACGGCATGATCTTCGACGGCCTGTGGGACCCCTACAACAATTACCACATGGGTAATGCCGGAGAGCTTTGCGCCCGCGAGTACAAGCTCACTCGGGAAGCTCAGGACGACTACGCCAAGGAGAGCTATCGCCGGGCGATGGCCGCGCAGAAGGAAGGGCTCTTCAAGTCAGAGCTGGTCGACGTCAGCATTCCGCAGCGCAAGGGCGACCCCATCGTGGTCAGCGAAGACGAAGAGCCTGGCCGCGGCAATCCAGACAAGTTCGGCGCGCTGCGACCGGCCTTCGCCAAGGAAGGCACGATCACGGCGGCCAACGCCTCCACCATCAACGACGGCGCGAGCGCCCTGGTGTTGGCGTCGGAGAAGGCAGTGAAAGAGCACAACCTCACCCCCCTCGCCCGCATCGTTGGCTATGGCAACGCGGCGCAGGCCCCGGAGTGGTTCACCACCGCGCCGGCCAAGGCGATCGAGAACACCACGAAAAAGCTGGGCATCGACAAGTCCAGCATCGACCTTTGGGAGATCAACGAAGCGTTCAGCTGCGTGACGATGGCCTGCAATCAGCTCGCAGGCATCGACCCGAAGACAGTCAACGTGCGCGGCGGCGCGGTGGCCCTCGGCCACCCGATCGGGGCGTCGGGTGCACGCATCCTCACGACGCTGCTCTTCGCGATGCAAGATCTCGGCAAGAAGCGCGGACTTGCGACGCTGTGCATCGGCGGTGGTGAAGCCGTGGCGCTCGTCGTCGAGCGCTGAGCCAGGCGTTCCGAAGCGAGCACGCGGAAACGCGAGCGCTCCGCGGCGACCTTTCAGGGTAGGTTGGCCCCATGGCTAGCCACACTTGGAAGGTCGCCCTGCTTTGCGGGCTCTTGCTCGCGGGATGCGGTGGCAAGAGCGTCAACAGTGACGTCAACGGCGCTGGCGGCACTGGCGCTGGTAGCCAGGGCGCGAGTGGCGGCTCCGGTGGCACGACGTCGGCTGGTCAAGGCGGAAGCAAGGGCGGCGGAATGGCGGCAGGAGGCGGGCCCTCCATGGGTGGTTCCAGCGTCGGAGGCTCTGGGTTTGGCGGTGAAGCTGGCTCCGTCCCCGAATGTTTCCCTGGGGAAGAGAACACATGCAACTGTGGTGGCTTCTCGAGCTGCCAGCCCGATGGCACCTGGAGCCCGTGTGACTGCCCCGGTGGCGCTTGCGACAACGACGAAACTCAGACGCTGGACGTCTACGGTCAGTGCACCCGCGTGACGTGTATCGGAAAACTTGGCGGCCCAGACTTCCGGCCGTGCGTGGTTGAGTGCGCGGAGCAGCTGGTGGGGGTGAGCACGGGTTGCGCGAGTTGCCTCTCAGAACTGGTGGAGTGCGCGGCAACCACGTGCATCAACCAATGTCTCAATGACACGACCGGCGCGTGCGACGCCTGCCTCTGCGAGACCGGTTGCGCCCAGCGTGTCGCTGATTGCGCCGGGCCGAACACCCAAGGTTTTCCCGTCTGTGAGGTCCCTTGACGCTCCGTGGAGGTTAGAGCCGCCTCGGGGTGTGGCCACCCGAGCCATTGAGCACTAGAACCACTCCATGTCTGCGACGCCCGCCTCCCCCGTCGAGCGACCCATCGAGATCGCGCCGGGGCTCGCTGCGTTCGCGACGCTCACGCCCACGCTTCCGCCGGCAACCCACACGAACAGCTACGCCCTGGGGGACCGCGAGATCCTGCTCGTGGAGCCGGCCACGCCCCATGAGGCGGAGCAACGGGCATTCGTCGAGTGGGCGCGCGGACTCGCCTCCGGGGGCAGAAGGCTGCGAGCCATCTTCGTCACTCACCATCACATCGATCATGTGGCAGGAGCTCACGCGCTGAGTGAGGAGCTAAAGCTCCCGCTGCTCGCCCACCGCGAGACGGCGCTACGCCTCGGCGATGCCTGGCGCCCGGAGCTCGGCCACCGACACCTGAGCGACGGCGACGTGATCGAACTCGACGGTCCGACGCCCCAGCGCTGGGAAGCACTGCATACCCCTGGGCATGCCCCAGGTCACCTCTGCCTCCACGAACCGAATCTGAGCGCGCTCGTGGTGGGCGACATGGTAGCGAGCGTCGGCACCATCTTGATCGAGCCGCAAGACGGCCACATGCAGACCTATTTGGAACAGCTCACGCGGCTGAGCGAGCTCTCTGCGACCCGCGCACTACCTGCCCACGGAGCGGTCATCGACCAGCCCAGCGCCTGGTTCGACCACTACGTGAGCCACCGCAAGATGCGCGAGGCGAAGGTTTTATTTTCCGTGCAGCAACTGAGCAGGGCGTCCTTGGATGAGCTGGTGGCGCTGGCCTACGACGATACACCGCGCCCAATTTGGGGTTTGGCGAAGCTCAGCCTGGAGGCCCATCTGATCAAGCTCGTCGAGGACGGCTTGGTGCGCCAGGAAGGCGAAACCTACGTGACGGACGGCAACCGATGACCCCCGAACATGACGGATTCCAGCGAGGCTTCGTGGCTGCGGCCTACCTGATCGGGCGCCGGGGAAAGGGCCTGCTCGATGGACTACCAGAGCCCAGCGCGCGCACGAAGAGCCTGGCGTCACAGCTCGCCCACCCAGAGCGTCAGTCCCGCGCCGCAGCCCTGGCGCCTGAACTCGCTGCGTTGATCCGAAGCTTGGATTCTCGGAGGTTGGTGTGAAGATCCGCAGCGCACGTCGCATCCCCCGGGAAACACTACCGGCCAACCTCGCGCCCATCGGCACCGGCCCCGACCCGGCGCCGCGCAAGGCGCGCCTGGTGTTGCGCCCCGAGTTGGAAGCTGAGGCACGCGCCAAGACGATCGTCGAGCGAGCCGAGAACGAAGCGCGCGCCATCTTGGACCAGGCCGAGCGCGCCGCCAGCGGCGTCCGCCTGATCGCTGAGGCGGAGGGCCGCGCCAACGGCGCCGCGAGTGTTGCCGCCCAGGCGCTCAAGCTCGCCAAGCTCGAGCGAGAACTCGACAGCCGGCACCTGGACCGCAGCATCGCCCTGGCCCGCCTGCTGGCAGAACGCTTGATTGGAGCGGAGTTGGCTCAACATCCCGAGCGCATCGCGGAGCTCGCGCGCACGGCGCTGCGAGAGACCGGCGGCGCGCGCCAAGTCGTGATCCACGCGCACCCCGAAGACGCAAGAACACTCGAAGCGACCCGGGAGACGCTGGGCTTGCCCGCCGAGGCGGTGCGAGTGCAGCCAGACGTAGGCCGCGGTCGAGGCAGCCTGCGACTGGATACGGAGATCGGCGTCTTGGATGCGGAACTGGCGCCGCAGCTCGAGCGCTTGAGCCTGAAGCTGAGAGAGACCTTGGGCGCATGAGCGACTCGCTAGCTCCTCCTGGCAGCTTCCCTAAGCCCCCGCAAGGCTTCATCCCACCCCAGCTCGAGCAGCAAGCTGGTGAGCCTGTTTGGGCCGATGACGGCTATGGCGCGCCAGCATCCGAGCCGCCGCCCTTCGCTCCTAAAGCGCGCACCAATGTACTGCTGTTCTTCGCGACGCTCGCCAGCGTGTTCTTCGTGGGCAGCCACTACGCGAGCGCGCACTTCAAGATCGACTCGCTGTTGCGTTCAATTGGTGCCGCGTGGATCTACGCAGTGCCACTGATGGCCATCCTCCTGGCCCACGAGTTTGGGCACTACATCGCCGCGCGCATTCACAAGGTACCGGCCTCCTTGCCCTATTTCCTGCCGCTGCCGATCTTGAATCCATTCGGCACACTGGGTGCCGTGATCGTGATGCCCGAGCGAATCCGTTCGCGCAACGCGCTGATGGACATCGGCGCCGCAGGTCCACTCGCTGGAATGGTCGTTGCCATCCCGCTGATGTTCATCGGCATCCGCTTGTCCGACGTGACGCCGGGCCTGAACCAAGGCGTCGTGGTCTATGAAGGGGATAGCCTATTGTATTGGGGCTTGAAGCGGCTCGCCCTTGGAGAGTTGCCGCCCGGATACGACATCCAGACGCATCCGTTGGCCCTCGCCGCGTGGGTCGGCTTCTTCGTTACGTTTCTCAACCTGTTCCCGATCAGCCAGCTGGACGGCGGCCACATCGCCTACGCCTTGTTTGGGGAACGGCAGAATCGTTTCGCGCGCTGGTTCCGCTTTTCGCCGCTGATACTCGCCGTTTACAACTTCGTCGCCCACGGTGTGCCGGCGATTCAGCGCTACCTTGCCAACGGCCGCAAAGAGACCCTGGATCTCCTGCCGATGGGCACCATCGTCAACTGGGTGATGCTGTTCTTGCTGCTGTGGTTCATGACCCGCAAGGTCGGGCCGGGGCATCCGCCGGTGGACGACGATCAGCTGAGCCCCGGACGCAAGGTCATCGGGGTGGTCAGCTTGATCGTCTTCATTCTGGTGTTCACACCGACGCCTTGGCTGCAGTACGTCTTTTCCTGAGCAGCACCAGCGCGCCGCCGAGGATCAACCAACCCACGCCGCTGCCGGACTGCTGCCCCGGAGCCGCCACACTGCAGCTCGACGAGTCCCGCGTCACCGTCGAGGGGCCAAAGCCGTTTTCGGCTCCAGCGCCGCCCGCTCCGCCGCCTGCGCCTCCTACGTACTCACCTTCACCCGGCTCTCCGCCAGTGGCCCATCCACCACCGCCGGTCCCGGGCTCGCCGCCGGTACCACCGACTCCACCGTTGCCTGAGCCTGGCTCGAAGGTCCAACACAGGTAGTTGTCGCCCCACGTGTCGGGGTCGTTCGGCTCGTTGAACTGCACGCAGTCCCCAGCGAGTGGGCCTGCGGAGCTCCAGGTGAAGTAATAGGGTGAATCCGGCGGCACGCAGATGAAGTTGTCATTCCACGTGTCGGAGTCCGAACCCTCGGTGATCGCCGTGCAGCGCATGCCCGCGATCTCCCCGGCATTCGACCACTGCAGCCCCAGCTCGCCCTCGCTGCACAGGTAGTTGTCGTCCCAAGAGTCAGGATCTGCCGGCTCGGAGATCTGCACGCAGCTCAGCGAGTCGATGGGTCCAGCGCAGTCCCAGAAGAAGGGCGCGCTGCCGTTCGCACACTGCACTGGCTGAGGCGGCTCAGGGTCGCAGGCGCCCTTGGCGAAGCCACCCGCCGGCGACTTCGCGAGACGCGCCTCTGTCTGCGGACCGTAGGCGCCGTCTTCATCGATGATGTCCTCGGGGTGATTCACGTTCCAAAGGTGCTGAAACGCGAGGATCGCGTCAGCGCGCCCGTCGCTGCCCGGGCAATCGAAATGCACCGGATCGGAGCTGCCGAGCCAGGTGCACCCGGCACTCTGCAAGGCACTCTTCGCTGCCGAGTAGTTCTGCACGTCGATCGCGCGCCCCGACTGGTGATTGCTCTTGCCAGGCTTGGCGGCGAGCCCACATCCGCCGGAGTAGTAGAGGACGTACTGATCCGCGAGGGTACGGAACGCGCTGTTGATCGTGATGTTGAGCTTGCTCGCGGCAGACCACAGCGCGTCCCTCGCGCTCGCCTGCAAGTAGGGGTGAATCTTCGAGGAGCTGAGGGTTACGCCAGCGTGCGGCGCGAACTTCACGAACGCATCGGGGCGGATGCACATCTGAGCCTCAGCCAGCTGCTCCGAGATCCCTTCAAGACCTGAAGTGCTGCACTGGCCGCGAGCGGCCAGGTCCGCGACGGTCTGCGCCTGGGCTGCTCCGGCAAAGACGGAGAACGAGAAGAAGACGGGCAAGGAGAAGAACAGAGTTCGCTTCATGGCTCTTGCTGGGCCAGCACACCCTCGAGGGGGTTTAGGGGGTGAGGTGCGCTCGCGCGCGCTCTCCACTGCACGCGCGGTGCCAGCCCAAAAAACACCAATTTGCCCGCGTTTAGGCTGTGCGCCGGGATCAGCTGCACGTCGTTGCGCTGCACGGATTGTGCAAGCCTTCACAAGCCTGCACAGCAACGCACAACCGCGACTCTAGCGGTGCCAGCAGCCGGCATTCTGCACAGCGGGAATCTTCCGTTGTGAGTCGTTCTCTTCTGGAAGCGTATGGCTACTCTCGCCGAACCCCGAGCGTCATCCTCATCGGCTGATTGACCGCCAAGGACGCCAAGAGCGCAAAGGACTTGGGGGGGCTCGCTCTATTAGTGCCGCAAGGAAACACAGATGGGCAAAATGAAGCCTAGCGTGTCCCAGCGCTAGGAAATCGCCTGTCGGTAGCTTGGGGCGCATTCCAAAAAATCTTGGCGCCCTTGGCGGTTCCCTCCCCAAATCGAGACCCGATCCAGCCCGCAACCCGCGTGGCTACTCTCGCGGACCCGAGCGTCATCCTCATCGGCGGATTGACCGCCAAGGACGCCAAGGGCGCCAAGGGTTGGGGCTCGCGCTCTTAGTACCGCAAGGAAATGTATCGAGGCGAAACGAGCCGTGAGAGGGGCAAGCGTGTCGCAGCGCTAAGACATCGCCTTCGGGTGACTTAGGGCGCATTCCAAGAAATCTTGGCGTCCTTGGCGGCCTTGGCGGTTCCCCTAAACTTCAAAGCGGCGGCCCCTGCGCGTCGAACGAAAGAAAAGGAGCTCAGGCGAACTTCTTGGAGAGCGCGTCGCACACCGCGGGTGGTGCGTAGCGGCTCACATCGCCGCCGTGGCTCGCGATCTCTCGCACCAGGGACGCGGAGATGAATCCGTAGTTCGCGCGCGTAGGCAGGAACACCGTATCAATTTCCGGGCGTAAATCAGCGTTGGCGTGCGCGATCTGCAGCTCATACTCGAAGTCCGTTGCCGCACGGAGACCGCGAACGATGACACGCGCGCCGACGGACTTCCCGTAGTCGACCAGCAGGCCCTCGAAGGAGCTGACCCGCACGTTGTCGAATGGCTTGCAAACCTGCTCGAGTAAGCCGATGCGCTCCTCCACAGAAAACAGCGCTTTCCGCGTCGGGTGGATGCCCAGAGCAACAATCACCTCTGGGAAGAGCTTGGAAGCGCGCTCCACCAGATCCAGGTGCCCGTTCGTCGGCGGATCGAAGCTTCCGGCGTAGATCGCAAGCTGGGCCCGGTTCATGGGCGGGCCTTATAGCACGCCCGCCACACGCACCTCACTCGTCAGCTCACGCCATCCGCGATCGCGTGAGCTCGAGAGACTGCCGCTTGAGCTACTTCTTCTTCGCCGGCGGCTTCGCAGCGCCTGGCGGCTTGCTTGGCTTCTCGTCGTCGTCGGCTGGCGCCGCGACATCCGGTGGTGCGAGCTGAGGCGCTTTCATCCCAGGCGCCTGGGGGACCACCGGCACATCTCCAGGGGCCGGCAGCTCGGTGTCCGGCGCCTCGTCCGGAGGTGCCGGGTGACTGCCGTCGCGCAGCTGAGTGGTGTCCTCGAGCCACATCGAGCGGCCGCCGTCGAACAGCGTGACACGGAACGCCGCCAGGAGCGGCGCGCCGATGGTTCCGTCGATCTCGATCTCGAGATCTTTCGGCGCATCTTCGAGGTGCACGGCTTCAACCTTGGGCAGCTCGAAGGCGCCGATCTGCATGTACGGGATCACGCCGGCTTTCAGCTGCGGCGCGCCGGGTACGGGTTGCAGACTGGCCAGCGCAACACCCGCCTTCTTCCAGCCCGGATCCGCAAAGGCGAAGGGGAAGTTCATCGAGGTGTCGACGAACAGCGCCACTTGAGGTGCCTTGGCGTCGCGACCGAGGGCGCTCCGCAGCACCATGCCACCGCCGCGCACGTAGTTCACGTGCACCGTCGTAGCGGCGGGAGGAGGCGGCGGCTCGAAGCTGCGCACGACGAACTGTCCACCCTCGAAGTCGAAGGTCGGGTGCAGGTGCCGCAGCAGGTTCACGCCGAGCAACACCTTGATCGGAGCGTTGAGGCCCCGCGACAGACCCGAAAGGTCCTTCGTGATGGCGGGAACGTCCTTCACCTCGAGGTGGGACGCGCCGGGCTGCCGTGAGTCACCGAAGCGCAGGGAAATCCAAGTTGGATCGCCGGCCCCGTCGACCACAGTCTCGGCGTAGCCGGTGTGCACCAGGCCCAGCGCTTCTTCACCGTTTACTTCGACGGGGATCACCAGGCTCATGTTGCTGGCGCTGATGCGCGGCATCTCGCCGTAGCCGAGCAAGCCGGACAGCGTGAACGGCGACCGACCACCGCCACGACGGGCGAGCTTCGCGACGTTCTCCGCCCACTCGTCGCGCACGTTGGGATCAGCGAGCAGCGCCTCGAGCTCGTCAGCGGCTTTGTCGATGTTGCCCGAGTACCAGAGCGCACGACCACGGATGCTGCGCGCGTCTTGAGAGTCGACGCCGTTCAGCAGCTTGACGGTGCGATCGTAGTCGAGCTTCGCGAGCGCGACGCGCGCGCCCAGGAGCTTCACCTCCTCCTTCTCGGGAGTGATGCGAAGCGCGTTGTCGATGGAGGTCTCGGCGTCCTCGATGTCTGCCGCGCGGTAACTCTCGAGGGCGCGGTCGTACCACTTCTTCGAGAGCGGCGGCCACGCGGGCCCCTCGCCCTCACCAGCGCCGAGCGGGGTGCAACCGGCAGCAAACAAACTCAGGCCGACGCCCAGTACCGTCACGGCGCGCAACACGCGCTGGCGTCCGCTGCGAGGCGAGCGAACAGGGACTGAAGTGGACGATGCGGATGTTTCGAACAAAGGGTCCTCCGGTGCGCCGTGCCGCGAAGAAAGACGAGGGACACGTGCGCCAGGTAGCTCCGGTTGGACGAGGATCAGCGCCAACCGGCTCAATCGGCGCCTCGCATAGCCCGACTGACTACGGCGGTCGAGCCACACAGCATTGGCCAAGCAGCTGCTCCTCCCCCCCAAACCCGACACGTTGCTCAACGCAGGAAGACAACTCCATGAAATTTCTAATGAATCGTTCGCGCCGCCGGGCTTCGTGTGACGTCTATGAGGCAAACTCAAGCGAACCTACTGAACGAAGCTTCCGTGCTACAGTCCCTGGAACGTGAGGACGCAACGGGGGAAGGGCTCCGCGGCACACGCGGAGGGACCAAGACAACCGGCGAACAGCCGGTCTGCTCCTTCGGTCTCGGCCAGGCCGGCCTCTTCGGGGAAGGCTTCTTCGAAAGCGAAGAGCCGTACTCGCCTGAAGAATAGTCGCCTCAAGGGTTCGATCGACACGGCGCCCCTTGAGAATCATTCCCGCGCGGAACCGGCGACAGTCTCCGCTTTGGATGACCATCGCGAGCGACCGCGCACGCATGGCAACGTGCTCAACCTGCCGGTGCTGGTGCTGAATCGCTTCTTTGCGCCGGTGTGTCTGACCACCGCCAGGCGAGCGATCTTGCTCTTGTACGGTGGCGCTGCGCACGCGCTGGACGAGAGCGGCGACCTGTACGCCTTCCCGGAGTGGAGCCAGCTCGCGCCCCGGCTGGTCGACGACATCGTGCCGACGGTGAGCGGTGGGTTACGGGTACCGCGGGTGCTTCACTTGTTGCGCTATGAGCGCAATCCACGTGTGGATATCCGCCTCACGCGAAAGAACCTGCTGCTGCGCGACGACCACTCCTGCCAGTACTGCGGAGTGAAGCCTTGCTTGCGGGACCTCAACGTCGACCATGTCTTGCCCCGCTCCCGTGGCGGCGCGGATAGCTGGGAAAACCTGGTGATTTCGTGCCGGCGCTGCAATTTGGTCAAGGGTCATCGCACCCCGGAGGAGGCGGGCATGCGCCTGAGGGCTCGCCCCAACAAGCCGCGCTGGTCAACCACCAAACACATCTTGTTGAGCGCCAAGCAGCCCTACAGCGAGTGGTCTCCGTTTCTCCAAGCGGGCTGAGGGTTTCTCCTAGCTGAGTGATATAACGAGCGCATGCGGACCTGCGCCTGGACCAACTTGCTCACTGCCTCCGTGCTCACTGGGGTGATCCTCTTCGGCTGCGAGGCGTCGACCTTGCGCAGCACAGCGCCCAGCGACACCGATAACACGGAGGTCGCACCGCCCACGGTTGGGGAACCAACGGGCAACAAAGCGGGCGACTCCAGCGGGAGCGCGGCGGGTGGTGACGAAGGCAGCACAGGCGGCGCTGAAGGCAGCACTGGTGGCGATGAAGGTGGTGAGGGAGCACAAGCAGGAGGCACGAACCCCGCCGACGGAAAGAGCCGCACTTGGTGTCCCCTCGATGAGGGCGACGGCTCGAAGGCACCCGAAGTCGCCGGCGTAGCTGGCAAGCCTCGAGACATCGAGACCATGCAGAAGATCGTGCAGACTTATCGCGGCTGCGTGCGGCGCTGCTACGAGGCCGTGCAGAAGGAAATTCCCGGACTCAAAGGCGACCTGACCATGAGCCTGGTGATCACCCCGAAGGGCAAGGTGAAGGAGGCGACCATGAACAAGGATCGCTCCACCCTGTTCACCCCAAAGATCGTCGATTGCGCCGCCAACACCCTGAAGAAGCTCGAGTTCGGCGAGCACCCGAAAGGCATGGAGAGCAAGCTGAACTACCCGTTCAACTTCGCTCCCTGAGCGGCTCCCTCGCGTTCCACGGATTTTTGGGGGGAGAGGTCCAGCGCACGGCGTGGCAATGGCTCCCAAGGACGCCTCGAGCGGGGAAACCGACCAGGATCATTGGTGAGGCTCGCGCGACGAACGGGTGAAAGCGCGAAGGCGTTCAGCCTGACGTTCGACAGCGCCCACTGATCCGGGTAAGAGGCAGCACCTACATCGACGCCTTGCTCGGCGCGTCGCTTGAGTTGGGCTGGCACGTGCACTGCACAGGTAGCCGCAAGCGGGCCGCACCGGCCCTCACTGCCTTACTTCTCGAGACTTGGCCGCCAGCGAGCGGCCGCTCCCAGAGTCCATGAACGACCAGAACGTCCTTGCTCGCATGCACCGCTGGTTGGCAGCGATCCAGGTAAAACATCCTGGAATCGTGCTGATCGTGGCGCTCCTGACGCTGCTACCCGCCGGCTTCTTCGCCAGCAAGCTCAGCCTCAAGAGCAGCTTCAAGGAGCTGCTCCCCGATCACAAAGCCAGTGTTGTCGAAATGCGACGCGTGAACGAGAAGCTGGCCGGGGCTTCCACTCTCACTGTCGTCATCAGCGGCTCCAGCACGGAATCGTTGAAGCGCACCATCGACGCACTCAGCCCGAAGCTGCGCGCGCTGCCTGCAGACTACGTGGTTGGCGTGGATGATGGCACGCGTGCCGTGCGGAAGTTCTTCGAAGACAACAAGGCGCTCTACGCCGACCTCAAGGACATCCAGCAAATCCACGACGACGTGGAGGAGCGCTACGACTGGGAGGTCCAAAAAGCCGCCGGCACCGCCCTCGATTTTGGTGAAGACGAAGTCCCCGACTTGAGCGCTGAAGCGCTCAAGAAGCGCTTCCAGCGCAAGGTCGACGAAGCCAACAAGAAGAGCCCTGGAGTCGATGGCTACTACATCGGAGAAGACGGCAAGCTCGGCGCCATCCTGGTGCGCACGCCCCTGGGTAGCGGCAGTCAGGAAGCGTTCGAGCTGCAACGAAAGATCGAAGCGCTCGTTGCTGACATCAACCCGAAGAGCTGGGACCCCGCCACGGAGGTCCACTTCACTGGGAATCTCATCACCAGCGCGCAGCAACAGAAGGCCATCACCGACGACTTGATCAGCGTTGGAGGCTGGGGCGTTGGCCTGATTTTGGGCGTCGTCTTCCTGTTCTTCTTGCGTTTCCGCACGCTAATGGCGATGGGTATCACGATCGCCATCGGCTGCGTGTGGTCGTTCGCGTTCGCGTACCTGAGCGTCGGCTACCTGAACATGGCCACCGGCTTCTTGGCGTCGATCATCGCGGGCAACGGCATCAACTTCGGTATCATCTACATGGCGCGCTATGTGGAGGCGCGACGCGACGAGAAGCAGCCAGTCGAGCAAGCCGTCTTGACGGGTCACCTCGAAACCTACCGCGCGACCCTCGCCGCCTCCCTCGCCGCGGGCATCGCATACGGTTCCCTCGCGGCAACGGATTTCCGCGGCTTCAAGCACTTCGGCATCATCGCGGGCTTGGGGATGGCGCTGTGCTGGGTCGCGACCTACTTCGTGCTGCCTTCCATCCTGGTGCTCAGCGAGCGCATCAAGCCGATGTACAGCGACCGGGAGGCCGTGTGGCGCACCAAGCTACGCGGCGTATACGGTGTTCCCTTCGCCTGGGCCGTCAACAAATTCCCCAAGAGTATCGCGATCATAGGCTCCGCCCTCGGAGTCATCTGCGTGGTCCTTTCGGTGCGTTACTTCGTCAACGATCCGATGGAGTACGACCTCAGCAACGTTCGCAATGAGCGAACGCAGCCGACCGCCGCGGGTCTGCTCTCGGTGCGCGTCGACAAGATCGTGGGCCGCCTCGGCCAAGACGGAAAGGCCATCGTCACCGATCGCATCGACCAAGTGCAGCCGCTGGTTGAAGAGCTGAACAAGCGTTACCGTGAGGCACCGCCTGACAAGAAGCCCTTCGAGAAGATCGTCAGCATCTACGATCTACTGCCGGACAAACAGCAAGAGAAGCTCAAGCTCCTCAAGGAGACGAAAGACCTGCTCGAGCGTGCTCGCAAGCGCGGCTTCATCAGCGACAAGGACTGGAAGGCAATTGAAGAGAACATGCCGGAGAAGCTCGCTGCGATCGGCATCGCAGAGCTACCGGAGCTCGTCGCACGCCCATTCACCGAGAAGGACGGGGCACGGGGACGCGTCGTCTACATCGTCCCGAAGGAGGGGCGCAGCGTCTACGACGCGCACTACTTGATGCTGTGGGCGGACTCCTACCGCGACGTGAAGCTGCCGAGCGGTGATGTGATCCATGGTTCCGGCGATTCGGTCATCTTCGCCGACATGTTGATCGCCATCGGCGAAGACGCCCCCATCGCGGTACTGCTCTCGCTGATCGGTACCGTGCTGGTGATTCTGATCGCGTTCCGTGGACGTGCCGCGGGTTGGGCCACCCTGATCACGCTGCTCTGTGGGGTTGCCTACCAGATAGGCACGATGGCGCTGCTCGGCATCAAACTGAACTTCCTGAACTTCGTCTCGCTGCCGATCGGTATCGGCGTCGGCGCTGACTACTGCATCAACGTGATGAAGCGGCGTGAGCTGATGGGCGACCGCGACCTGCAGCGCGTGCTCATCGAGACGGGTGGTGCGGTCGTGCTGTGTTCACTCACCACCACGCTGGGCTACTTGGTGCTGCTGACCAGCATCAACCGGGCGGTGCAGAGCTTCGGCCTGGCGGCTGCCATTGGAGAAATCACCACCATCGCCGCCGCGGTGCTGGTCCTGCCAGCGGCGCTGAAATGGCGCACCATGCGAGCGGGTAAAGACGGCTCTGGAGACTCCAGCCGTCAACGCGCTGCGGACCCAACGAACGCGAAGCCCGCAATCGCCGACAAAGCCGCAGTGGCGGAGTAGTCGCCTGCGAAGCGCGCTAGCCAACCAGCGCGAAACCTGAGACGGTTCGCGGAGTGATCGACTCGCTGCTTCCGATGCGCAGCCTGGCACCCTCCGCGCCAGACACGGACGCCTACGACGATCTGCTCACGCGCACCCGCGGCCTGCCCCGGGAACAGCGTGCCCAGCGCGACTTCTGGTTCTCGACGCTGCCCCTCGAGGCCAAAGATGACGTGCTCTTCGAGCTCGAGATCTTGCTCAAGAGCGCCGCCTGCTTCGCAAACCCGCGAAATCATCCAGGGCCTCCGCGCCGGGCGCCGGTGGTCGCGCAAGACTTCCGCCAGCCGATGATGCTGTTCCGCGACGGCATGCAACGCATCATCGAGCTGCAACGACAGCTGCTCGGTTCCCGCGACCGCACACTCGTCTTTCAGCGCTACCTCGAGACAGTGATCCCTGAGGATTCCATGCGCACGCGCCTGATGCGTACAGGGGAGAACCAGCACACTCCGGAAGAGAGCTTGGTCTCGTTGCGCACCTCGCTCACCAGTACGCAAGAGATCATCGAAGGCTTGCTGCGCGCCCCGCGCATTCCCTTTCGGCTGTTCTACTCCGTGCTCTCCACGGTGCAGCGTGACGTTGGGCGCAACGTCTTCTTCAACCCGCTCACCGCCCTCGAGTTTCGCCCGGAGTTCGACCGCATCAAGAGTCGTCAGGTGCTCGACCTGATTCGCAGCGTGCCGGGTGAGGAAGCGCATCGCCTGGTCGCGCTGACGTTCCTCAGCCTGTTCCGCATGCTGCGCTACCTGCGGCTGCTCGAGCGTACGTTGCTCACAGCGCCGCGACGGCGCGGCTACGCAGGCCGCACCCACCTAGTGCTCAGCGTCCTGCGAAGTGACGCGCGCGCGTTGTCGGACTACTTGAGGCGTCGTTCAGGCACGCTGCTGGCCGAGAGCTTCGAGCGCGATCTGTTCCGAGTACGTGCCACGGATCTCTCCGCGCGCTCGGATAACCTGCGCGCTGCAGGGCATCGCCTGCTCGGCATCAAGAGCGCCCTCGAAGGCATCTCAGGGAATATCCGCCTGGAAATGCGCCGAGCATTCCAGCATGACTTGCCGCCGCCTGATGCCCAGGTGAACGACACGGATCTACGCGATGCGGTGACGGCAAGCATCAGCAACCTGCGGCCCGCGATTCGCGGAGCCATCCTCTTCCTTGGCAAGGCCCTCGGCGTGAGCCTGGAAGGCGACGGTGTGTTCGATGACGGCGCCGCCCAGCGCGAAACCAGCGAGCGGTTGCGACGAGATATCTGGATGTTCGCCCAGATCGTCCGCGCGTTTTCCTCCAAGGCGCAGCACTCACCAGCCGAGGATCGCTGGGCACCGGTCTACAACTTCCAGTACGTGCGAGAGTTCCTCGCCTACTTCCGCGCCATGGGTTACCCGCTGCTACGCGCGAGCGACTACCCGCGCTTTGATGCGTTCATGCAGGCCATGGGTCGGCTGGAGGATACGGACCTCGTTGACCCGCAGCGCTTGGAAGCCGCGATCGACGAGTGCATGGCGTTCCACGGCTTCTTGTTGAAGCTGTTCGACGACATCTCGAAGCGCGATGCGCTGGATGGCGTTTCGTTCGACCGACGCGCGGCAGCTTCAGCGTTGAAGCTGTACCTCGGCGACTGAGCGTCGGCGGGGCATCTCACAGCGCGACCCTCACCCCCAAACCCGCCGCGGGGAGGGGTTGGACAACGGACGCCCGGCGCAACAAAACGCCAAGAACCGGAGCACTGTTTCGCCTCAGCAGCTCACGCGAAGCTTATTCCGCGCGGCAGTAACTGCTGAAGGAACGCACAACCGGTTCCAAACACATGAGGACTGGGTGCGGAACGCAAGCGAACCACGCGCCTCTCGCAGAGAGACTGCCAACCCCTGTGTCGCCAAGCGCGAATGACGCGCCTTTGGCTGACGATCACCCCTCTGTGCAGTCCGCCAACCGCACGGAAAGTAAGGCCCAAGGATTCACCTCGCGCAGGGCCTAGCTCGCGAGGCGCCTGACCCAGCTGATGTCAGGCTATCAGGCACCCTCCAAAGGACGGTGCGTTTGAGCTTCTGCGTTCGCCGACCGGAAGATCCGATCATTGAACTCGACGGGCGACCGAAGTCGCTTCGTCGAAGGTTGACTCGTCCCGCGTCCTGAAGGCCCGGCTCTGAACTCCCAATGGAGGCTCTCGGCTCAGGCCCGATTCCAGCCACCCAGGAAGGCGCTGTCTCAGGACGCGGTCAGAGGCACTTCAGCAGTCGACTCAGGCCTTCTTGGCGGCCTTGCGCTTGGCAGCCTTACGCTTGGGCGCCTTCTTGGCGACCTTCTTCGCAACCTTCTTGGCTGCCTTCTTCGCCGCCTTCTTCGCGGGCGCCTTCTTGGCAACCTTCTTCGCAGCCTTCTTAGCGGCCTTCTTCTTGCCCGCCTTCTTGGCGGCCTTCTTCTTGCCCGCCTTCTTGGCTGCCTTCTTCGCGGTGCGCTTCTTGGCAACCTTGGGGGCTGCGGCGGGAGCGCTGGTCTTTGCCTTGGTCTTGGTCTTCTTTGCGGCCATTTGTGCCTCCTACGAACGAACCAGGGATCAGCACCGAATGAACTAATCCCGAGGTATGTTGCACGACGTATATTGCCACCTATTGTGATGTGTCAACGAAAAACTTTCAGGGAGGGGTTGCGCGAGCCTTGGAAACATGGGGTGGTGACCACGCAACGAGTGCGGACCGAGCACCTGTTCAGACCCCTCCAAACGCACCCTGTGGCGGCTGTTCAGGGGGTAGGAAATCGCCCCGCGTTGACGTCAAAAAGTTCTTTCAACACGCATGCTTGACGCGCCGCACACCAGAGCGCTAAGCCCAGCGACCCACCCCCTCTGAGGACCCCTCTGCATGTCTTTCACGACCCCGAAATTTCGCCCTCGCCAGCTGCTGATTTTTTCCCTGATGGGCGCCGGATTTTTTTCTTCGGCGTGCGGGTACAGCCAGGACGAGTGGGACCAAAAAGTACGCGAGCTCGAAGCCGCGCGTAACCAACTCGCCGCGCAGCGCACGGCACACAAGAAGTGCGAACAGGATCACTCCGACGCGGTCGCTGAAGTCGACGCGTTGAAGAAGCAACTGCGCGAGCGCGGTGTGAACCTCGACAACCTCAGCGCCTCGCTGAAAGAAAACATGAAGGCGCTAGAGGAGTACAAGCGCCGCGCGGAGCAGCTCGATCAAATCCGTCAGCGCTTCGAGAACCTGCGCGACCGACTCAAGAAGCTCACTCAGCTTGGGTTGAAGGTGGAGGTGCGAGACAACCGCATGTTGATCCAGTTGCCTGGCGACGTGCTCTTCGACTCCGGCAAGGACAGCTTGAAGAAGGAAGGCATTTCCATCCTGAAACAGGTTGCCGAAGTCATCAGGACTGACTCCGAGCTCTCCAAGCGCGAGTTCCAGGTCGCCGGTCACACCGACTCCGCACCACTCAAGGGCGGCTTCTTCAAAGACAACTGGGGCCTCTCCGCAATGCGCGCTCGCTCAGTCCTCGTGTTCCTCACGGATTCGGAGGACAAGGGTGGTGGGCTGGACGCCTCCCACTGGAGTGCCGCTGGTTACGCGGACACCGATCCGGTCGCGAGCAACGACACCGACGAGGGCCGCGCAAAGAACCGTCGCGTCGAACTCGTGGTGCTGCCTGACGTCGAAGAGATGCTCAACTTGAACAGCCTCGCGAAGTGAGCGGGGCGGGACTCCAATCCCCTTGAAGCAAGACCAACAGCGCGCTGCGGCGATCGACATCGGCACCAACTCGGTGTTGCTTGCGATCGCCGAACGCGCTGAAAACAGGCTGGTTCCGCTGCTCGAGCGGGCCACCATCACGCGCCTTGGTCAAGGCGTAGACAAAACGCGCACGCTCGCCCCCGAAGCGGTCGAACGCAACCTCGCGTGCCTAGCGGACTACGCCGACCTGCTGCGGGACTTTGGTTCCCCACGGCTACGGGTTGTGGGCACCAGTGCCATGCGCGACGCGGCCGGGGGTGAGGACTTCCGTGAGCGCGCCGCTCAGCTCCTTGGGGTAACACCAGAGGTGATCAGCGGCGACGAAGAGGCGCAGCTGACCTACCGTGGAGCGCTGAGCGGACTGCCGGTCAACGAAGAGCCGGTGGTCGTCTTCGACATCGGCGGTGGAAGCACCGAGATCATCCAAGCCACCGCTGGCAAGATGCATGCTGCGGTCAGCTTGAACATCGGTTCGGTGCGTCTCACCGAGCGTCACTTGCCCACGGACCCCCCGACGCAAGAAGAGCTCGCGAGCCTCCAAGCGGACATCGCGAGCGAACTCGCAAAGGTCCCGCCGCCAATCCCACAAGCGCATCTGATTGGTGTCGCCGGCACGCTCACGACCCTGTGCGCCGTACACCAGCGCCTGACCAGCTACGACTCGACCCGAGTCCATGGCGCGGAGCTGAGCCTCGAGCAGGTGCAGGAACTCTGCAGCAGCCTCGCGGCGTTGCCGGTCGCGGCGCGGCGCGAGCTGCCCGGTCTCGAGCCGAAGCGCGCGGATGTAATCGCCGCCGGCGCGCAAATAGCGCTGGGTGTTCTGACGTGGGCCGGCGCGCAACATCTCACGGTCTCGGATCGCGGAGTGCGCTGGGGCATCCTCGAGCAACTGCTCGGCAGCTGACCCGCTCGTTGCCCCACGGCAACGCTCCGCATTGTTTCCGCGTGAATACGAGGCTATCAACGCCCGATGCACGGTCGCGGCCAGCGTACAGGCCCCCCGAAGGTGCGGCTCGAGCGGCTACTGGTGAGCACTGGACATCCGTCGCTGGACAGCTTCCGCGCCACGCGCAGAGTGTTCAGTCGCGCCACCCCGCTGACCGCTCAACGCGCGAGAAGTCCGCGAAAACGCGCAGGAATAGCCCCTCCACGAGCGCTCGAGCAAGTTTCTGCTACGATTTCTTGACGAGTTAGGCGCGTCTGACTAGAGTGGCGCGCCTGGCGGACCTCTACCCCTTGGTTCATGACGCCGCCAGAGAGCACCAAGCACCGGCGCTCAGATCTGTCATAATTGTCTGTTCGCGCCAACGAGGGCGCGACGTGTTCACGCTGCAGAGCGCGAAACAACGCCGAAACAGTACGCGCTCCGAGAGCGCTCCAGGCATCTGCAATTATCAGGCGGAGAGTTCGAATAGCGCAAAGTTCAAATAGGCGCAGCGTCATCAGGCGCAGGTTCGCAGAGTCAGTCAGCCGAACGGCGCCAGGTCAGAGTTCCACCCCGGTTTACTCGCTCCACGACGGACCCGGCGATTCAAGAGGTGGACCCGTCACAAGGCAACGACGGCGCCTGGATTCAAACAACGAGCACGGATGCAAAAACGAGGAATCAACCCCAGCGAGCGCTCCCACAGCGCCTTCCAGCAGACCTCCGCAGCGAGCCGCTCAGCATCTCCGAGCGGCAGCCCCGGAACCAGGGCCTTCACGGCTCGGTCGAGCGCGGCTGATAGCTCTCCGAGCTTTCAGGTCTGCGCCAAGGGAATCACTGGGTTCTTGACCTCTTGAGTCTTAGTTCAGCGTGAGCTCGCTGGCGCGGTGTCAGCGGGCTTTCGGCTGTTCCATGGTTCTGGCGTGAGTCAGAGCACGAATGAAATCGAGGAAAATTAAAGCGTCTCAGACGGTTCGGACTCCCAACCGTTGGGTCGCGTAAACACTGAATCGAAGAAACGTTGGAGGCGGCAGTCAGAGCCGTACGGCGTTTCTCAACTAGAGCGTTTGGCGGAGACAAGCGGAGTTCAATCACTCCCAATTCCACCAAGTGTTCAGAAAACAGAAAAACCACAGGGAATGATTCCCGTGCCCAGCCGTTGAGCGCCAAGCACCAGTGGCTGAGCAGCCCGCGCCAAAGCGATAGCAAGCAAAGCAACCTACGCAGAGCGAGCACAGAGCCCGAGCAAGCCATGAGCGATGCAGGGCAAACGCCAACAGCGCGAGCAGCAACTCTACGAAACAACATTGGCCGGGTCTGAGACTTCAATCGAAATCACTGACCCTCGGCCCGCGACAGGAGACGACATGCAGGCAAGCCCCGAAGTTGAGTTCAAGATCGGTGACAAGGCCGTCTACCCCGCTCAGGGCGTGGCGGAGGTCATCAGCATTGACGAGAAGGACATCGCAGGGCAGCGGCAACGCTTCTACGTGCTTCGGATTCTCGATACCGACCGCAAGATCATGGTTCCCGTCTCCAACGCGGACGCCGTGGGCCTGCGCCAGGTGATCAGCGAGCAGGAGATCCGCGAGATCTTCGACATCCTGAAGGAACGCACGATTGGCTTCGACACCCAGACTTGGAATCGCCGCTATCGCGGGTTCATGGACAAGATCAAGACTGGCTCCATCTACGATGTCGCCGAGGTCTTGCGTGACCTGTACCGGTTGAAGGCGAACAAGCAGCTCTCCTTCGGCGAGCGTCGCATGCTGGACACCGCGCGTTCGTTGATCGTCAAGGAGATCGCAATCGCGCGCAAGCAGACCGAAGAGGATGTGAAGACGGAGATCGAAGCGATCTTCTTCTCCAACTGATCCCTTTCAAGACGCGACGAGAGGCGCGGCCGCAAGGTCGCGCCTCGTTGCTTTTTGTGGGCCGCATGTGTCGTCGCTCCAACGCGAGCCAATATTCCGCAAGGAATCTGGCGGCAGGCGACTCTGAGCTCTTCCGGGCGGCGACGCTCAGTCTTCGGTCTTGCGCTTGCGGATAGGCGGCGGCTCGGGAATGTCCATCACGACGCGCCATCCCGACTCTTCGCGCACACAGTGCACGTCGAAGCGCTCTCCGGGGGACGCTCCAATCACCGCAACCACCGCGCGCTGCCCTTCAACGCGGGCCTTGAAGCGGTGCGGCTCGAAACGCAGGGAGAAGCGCGAAGGCGCGAGCATCTCTTCGGGCCCCAAGTTGCGGCCCACCACGGCGCTCGCGCGCTTGGCACGCTCCGTGAGCACGCGCTGGGCGTCAGACCACATCAGGTCGTAGGCCAAGCGGGCCATCTTCGGATCGCCATGCACGCTCTCCATGCGATCGATGAACAGCTCGACGACGCGCTCCGGCGTCTCTTCTTCCTGCTCGCGGCCGCAGGCCGGCGCCAACACGAGGCATGCGGTCGCGAGCAAGCAGTAGCGCAGGCAAGCGCTCCCTCTATTTCCTCGCGGTAGCATGCTGGAGCGATTCACTTCTTGTAGTGCCCTGTGCCGAGGCCCATCGTTTTGCGCACGTCGCGCATGGTGCGCTCGGCGAGCCGAGTGGCTTGTTCACGGCCCTGGTCGAGGATCTCGAGCACGCGCTTCTTGTCGGCGCCAAGCGCTGCAGCGCGCTCGCGGATCGGGTCGAGCTCCCGATTCAAGTTCTCGCAGAGCGCGGCCTTGCAGGTGCCGCAGCCAAGCGCGCCGCTGCGGCAGTCGCGGTTGATTTCCGCGACTTGCTCTGCGGGGCTCACCGACTTGTGGATGGTGAAGATGTTGCAGATGTCGGGGTTACCGGGATCGCCTTGACGCAGCTTGTCTGGATCGGTGAAGGCGCTCTTCACCTTCTTCTCGACGACCTTCGCCGGGTCCAGCAGGTCGATGCTGTTTCCGCGCGATTTGCTCATCTTGGTCTTGCCGTCGACGCCCATGATGCGCGGAGCGACGGACAAGAGCGGCTTCGGCTCTGGGAAGATCGCTTTGAAGCGATGATTGAACCGGCGCGCGATCTCGCGAGTCAGCTCCAGGTGTTGGACTTGGTCATCTCCAACGGGGACCACCGTCGCGCGGTAGACGAGGATGTCTGCCGCCATCAGGATCGGATACGTGAAGAGCCCCGCGTTGACGTTCTCTTTGTGTTCGTCGCTCTTCTCCTTGAACTGCGTCATGCGGTTCAAGTCACCCATGGGTGTGACGGCAGCCAGGTACCACGCGAGCTCGGTGTGCTGCGGAACGTCGCTCTGCACGAAGATGGTGCACTTCTCCGGATCGAGACCGGCAGCGATGTAGCTCACTGCGGCATCGAGGATGCGTTGCTTGAGCAGCTTCGGGTCGTACTCGATGGTGATCGCATGAGCGTCAACGATGCAGAACAGCGCCTCGTGCTCGCCGGCGTTGACGAGCCCCACCCAGTTCTTGAGCGCACCCAGGTAGTTACCGATGTGGAGACCACCGGTAGGTTGCATGCCTGAGAGGATGCGGGGCTTTGGCCCAGAAGATGGGAGGGGTTGCTCTTCGCTCATTGGACGAGAGGAGGTAACCCCAGTGGCTCAGCTCAGCAAGCACTTGCACCGAGTTGGAGCGTAGGGCCGCATGCCCTCACCCCCAAAAAACCGGCGTGCAACAACTTGGCCCCGTGGGATCGCCGCCAGCTACGATTTCGAACGAGCATGAGCATCAGCGAGCCTCGCGTCCGTTTGACTTGGGACGATAAGCCGAGTGAGCCAACGCCGAGTTCCGCGCGCCTCGAAGTGGTGGAGCCGGGACATCCGTCCAGCATGTTGGTGGAGGGGGACAATCTCGAGGCGCTGGGCGCTCTCGCGCGGCGTGCCGGCGCCTCTGTGGCGCTGGTTTACCTGGACCCGCCCTTTCTCACTGGCAGACAGCACAACCGCGTGGAGCGGGGACGCGACGCGAGCGGGCGCATCCAGCGCAGCGAGCGGCCAGCGTTCGACGATCGCTGGAGCGGCATGCACGACTACCTCGGGGCGCTGCACGGTCGCTTGAGCCTCGCGCGTGACCTGCTGGCGCCCCACGGCAGCCTGGTGCTGCATGTCGATCCGAAGACGAGCCACTACGCCAAGGTGATGTGCGACGAAATCTTTGGACCAGAGTGCTTCGCAAGCGAAATCGTGTGGCGCTACCGCCGCTGGCCGGCGAAGACCAAGAACTTCCAGCGCGTACACGACGTGCTCTTGCGCTACGTGAAAGATCCCGACGGCGAGCCACGCTTCAATCAGCTGTATGAGCCGCTGGCCGCGTCGACGCGCGCAACCTGGGGCACACGGAAACAGCGCGCGGTAACGGACGACAGCGGCCGACGGCAACGCTCGAGCAGCACCGAAGAAGAGAGCCCCGGCACGCCCCTCGGCGACGTGTGGGAGATCGGCATCGTGGCACCCGTCGCGCGGGAGCGCACCGGCTACCCAACCCAGAAGCCGATGGCGCTGCTCGAGCGCTTGGTCGCGTCGCTGACCGATCCCGGCGACTTGGTCGTGGATCCCTACGTCGGAAGCGGCACCACGCTGGCGGTGTGCGCAGCGCTCGGCCGCCGCGCGATCGGCATTGACCAGAACCGTGAGGCGCTGGAGATCTGCAAGCAGCGTCTCGGTGAGCTTGGCATTGCACCGCTCAGAGAGCGCGTCAGCGCCACGCTGAGCGTCCGCAAGGCGGCTCCGGCGTCCGCACCCACCGCATCACGTAAACGCCTCAAGCGAGCGAGCTGAAGCGCGTAGCGCCGAAGTGTTGCGAGGCTCACGCTTGTGTGAGCAACTTCGGGTGTGGCGAGCAACAAGCGCGCAAGCCGTGAGGCCATCCAGAAGCGCCGTGCAGGGCGCGCGCTGAACGATCTGTTCGCCGGTCGGGGTAACGGACCGCTCGATGGGCGCACCGAGAAGCGTCGTCAGCGCCTGCTGGAAGAGCTGCGCGAGAACAAGCGGCGCGGGTCTGGTGAGGAGCTCAAGCCTCTCGAGGTCCTGAGCCACGCCAACGAGCTGCTCGATATGGGCGAGACGGTGGTGAGCCTCCGCAAGCTCTGTGCGCAGCGCAAGCCGCCGGGAGACCGCGACCAGCTGGTCTACGTGGTGCGCCAGGTGCACGAGGCGTATGGCTTTCGCTCCGAGGTCTGGGGCCTGGTGGGCGTCGCAGACGAAGTGCTGCGCGAGGCTGGGGTGCCGCTGGTGGAGGAGTGACCGTGCTGGCGTGCCCGGCCGGTATCAGCGGCCTGCGTGCGCCAAGGAGAGTGTGCTAGCGATAGCGAGCCCATGGGAATCCTGCAACTCCGCGTCCGCCAGCTCGCGAGCCTGGCGCTCTTGACCGCCGCCAGCCTGGCCTCCAGCGCAAGTGCTCAGGCGGACGATCCGGTGGTGGTGCGCATCGGCAGCGTCGAGCTGCGCCAGAGCGATGTGGAGCGGCGCTTGCGTGAAGTGCCGGCCTTCCAGCTCAAGCAGTACGGCAACACGCCGGAAGAGATCAAGCGCGCCTTCATCGAGCGCGACTTGGTGCCCGAGGTGTTGCTGGGCCTCGACACCAAGCTGGACGACGCGATGAAGTCTCCGATTGTCCGCGCGGAAATCAACCAGGCAAAGCTCCAGGCGCTACAGTCCGCGTTGCGCAAGGAGCTCGAGCAGAAGAAGCCGGTCACCGACGCCGACATCGCGAAGTACTACAAGGACCACGAGACGCGCTTCAAGACGCCTGAGCGCATCAAGCTGTGGCGCATCCTGCTGCCGACTGAAGAAGCAGCCAATGAGGTGCTGAAGCAGGTCAAGGCCAAGGGCGACGTGAAGACCTGGAGCAAGATCGCTCGTGAGAAGTCGATCGACAAGGCGACGAACATGCGCGACGGCGACCTTGGCTTCGTGCTCCCAAGCGGACTCACCAACGTGCCTCGCGTGCGCGTGGAGCCGTCGCTCTACGAAGCAACCAAGGACCTGAAGAACGGTGAGCTCGCCTCCAAGCCGATTCCGGAAGGCAAAGGCTTCGCCGTGGTGTGGCGCCGCGGCAGCCTGAACGCCGTGGAGCGCAGCCTGGAGAGCGAGAGCGGCAACATCCGTCGCCTGCTAGAGCGCGAGCGCACCCGTAGCCAGCTCGATGAGCTCGTCAAGCAGCTGACAGCAGCCCATGTGAAGGACCGCAACGACGCCCTGCTGGAGAATGTGGCGCTCGACAAGATTGGCGCCATCGGTGCCGAGCGGAAACCAGGCCTGATTGAGGAGCACCCGCCCAAAGGCGACGTGAAACCGACCTCCAGCGGGGACGAAGCCGCCGGCGCCGGCAAGCGCTGAGCAGACTCCTCCAGTCGCTGGTGCGCTTCTTTTGGGGGTGAGGTGCACCGCAGCTCACCCGAGCTGGCGCTGTAGATTCGCCTCACTAGACGCTGGGCAAGTCCCAGCCAAGCTGCTTGAGCACGCCGCGGAAGATGCGCTCTTCTTCCCGCGCCTCGAGCTGCTTCTTGAAGAACTCCGCGTTGTCCCCCTTGGTGGCGGCGTGGGTCGCGCGCTCGTAGTGCTCGAGCATCATCAAGAGGTGGGGGTGCGCGTCGGCGACCTGCTTCGGCACCTGCATGTGCCGCGCGGAACTAAGTCGCGAGTCAGCTTGCTCGTGGACGTACTCTGCCAGATCCTTGTCGGACAGGTGATTGCGCAAGAAGTCCGCTTCTTTGCGCGCGTGGGCGACGATCAGCGCCGCGCGGTCAAGGTAGCTTCCGGCGAACGCTTCACTGGCCCAGGCGATGGCCCCGAGGGGCAGCGCGCACAACAGGGCGCGACGAAGCTCACGCTTTCCAAGAAGTTGTCTACTACGCATCTTCGGCTCCGACGGGTGTCTCCTCGCGGATCCACGATTCACTCTCGAGGGCGTTTTGCGCCGCGGCGCGTTCTGCCAAGCGCTTGCTCCGACCGCGCCCTTGCCCCAGCGCGCGACCCTCCACACTGACTTCGACCTCGAACCAGCGCTCGTGGGCGGGACCGCCTTCATCGACTACGGCGTACGCGGGCACAGCGCCACCACCGGCCTGCAAACGCTCTTGCAGCTCGCTCTTGGCGTCGCGCCCCGCGTCTGCCTTCAAGCCCACGACGTGGGGCTCCAGCAAGCGGCGACACACTTGGCGAGCCAACGGCCAGCCGCCTTCCAAGAACGCAGCGGCGATCAGCGCCTCCACTGCGTCAGCGACGACGTTCAGGCTCCCCCTCAGACCGGCGCTATCCGCGCCCTTGCCCAAGCGGAGCGCCGCGGACAGCTCGAGCTCCTGCCCAATGCGCTGCAAAGACTCCGCGTTGACCAACTGGGCGCGGAGCCGCGTGAGGCTGCCCTCGGGCGCCTGGGGAAAGCGCTCGAACAAGAGCTCGCTGGCGCACAGTCCAAGCACCGCGTCTCCCAGAAACTCCAAGCGCTGGTTGTCTTCCGCCGTTTGACGCTCGTTCGCGAAGCTCGGATGAGTCAGAGCTTGCTCGAACCATTGCGACTCGGTGTTCAGCCCAAGGAGCTGAGCGAGCGCCGCTGCGGATTGCTCGGAATTCGCCATCTCAAGAACGGAGGCAGCTTTGCCATATCAGCCTCTCAGGGCAAGGCTCTTGCCCCAGGAACTCGAGGGGCAGCTCGGGTGTCGATGCTCGCTGCCCATGAGCTATGCTGCCGCCGTGAGTCGCCTGTTGGCCTGCCCCTTCTGCCGCGAGCTGTACACCGAGGGCGAAGCCGCGCGCTGCAAGGAGTGCGGGGTGGAGCTGCAACCCCTGGAGAAGCTTCCACCTTCTCATGAAGCGCTGCTCGAGGAAGCGCTGGAAGCCGCAGAAGCCGGAGAGCTTCCGCCGGAACCAATCCCGGCCGTGGACTATCCGTTGCCGTGGTCCTTCATGGGGCGCGGGCGACTTGCGCTCGTGCTGTGTGGCTTGGTCGGCATTGGGATGTTCTTTGCGCCGTGGGTCTCCGTGGTGAAACCGGATCTGGCGCTGCTCAGCGGCTTCGATCTGGCGCGCGGTCGCGCCGGTTGGCTGTGGAGTGGGCTCGCCGGTTGGCTCACGTTGATCCCGCTGGTCGCGAGTCGGCGCACCGTGAACAAGATGCGCGGCGTCCGCGCGGTGTGCGCGATGTTCGCGAGCATGACGCTGGTGGAAACCATCATGCTGCTCGCGCGACCACCAGAGAGTCATCCACGCGTTCCCGTAGAGATACACTGGCAGTGGGGGCTGTACGCCAGCTTGGGGGTCGCTGCCCTCGGCGTGCTCTTCAGTCTGCGCTTTGGCGGAAAGGCGGATGATCTTCGCGACCTTCCGTTGCCTGGCACCGCCTCGGACACCGACGAAACGATGCACTGAAGTGTGTCCTTGAGCTGCACGATGCTGCGGTGCCGCCTCCCCCCCGAGATCTCAAGCTCCCGTCATACGTAGGAGCCCGATCGGAAGCGCGACGCAGCGCTTGATCAATTGTTCTCGCCATCACGGGCGCAATTCGCCGCGAACGCCAGTCCGTGCTACCGCTCAGACATGGTGCCCAGGGCGGATGTGCGCTCAGATCCGGAGCTCGCGGAAGCGAGTGAGGAAGAGCTGCGTCCGGATGCTGAGCCTCGGTTGAGAGCCGCGTTTGATTCCGAGCCATCGTTTCCGGCGGCGCGCTTGGTCAGCGATCCCGAGCTCACACCTGAAGAAATCGAACTGACCGACGTGCCTGCTGCGGTCGTCGAGATCCCCCAGCTGGATGATTTCGACTACGGCTCGGGCGTCGTCGTGATCGTGCCTTGGGAGCGACCGCTGCAAGGTTTCTGGCAGCGCTTGTGGAACACCGCAAAGCTCACCACGCAGCACGGGCAGACATTCTTCGCGCGCTTCCCCGATGGAGACTTGGTGAGCGCGGCGCGCTTTGCGCTCACCGCCGAGGCAATCGCGGTGAGCGGTCTGTGTTTGATCGTTGGCCCCATTCTGTGGCTCGTCGTTCCAGGCTTGTCCGAGGTGGCGTCCCAGGACCCGGTGCTGGGCAGCCTGCTCTTGCGCACCATCGTTGCCGGCGTGCCCACCTTGGCCATCGCCATGGCGCTGCTTCACGCGCTGTATGGGCTCGGGCTCGATCTGGCGGCACGCCGCGAAGGCGGACGCGGGCGCCTGGGGCACGCGCTGCGCTTTGGCCTCTACAGCGCCGGCTGGGATTTGGTCACCATGCCGCTCGGCTTGATCGCCCTCGCCCTCTCCGACGGGGTGAAGAGCGCCGGACAGGTGGCGCGCAACACTTGGATGTTGCCACGCACCTGCTCTCAGGCTTTTCTCTGTGGAATTTATGGACTGAGCAAGGAAGCTGCCCAGCGCGCACACCGCGCGGCAATGCTCAGCACCATCGTTGGGCTCGCGCTGGGCTTGGTCGCCTGCATCGCCCTCGCGATGCTGCGCTAGGCCGCGTTTAGAAGCCGCGGCTCCAGAACACGCCGCTTTAGAACATCGCACCGAGGTCGATGATCACCGACCACTGGCGATCTTCACCCTTGAGCGCTGCCTTCGACGCGTCGTCGCTCTGCGCGTCTGCAGGATCCACCAGGTCCGTGATGAACTCGCCACCGACGGTCACCATCTCGTAGCGGTAGTTCAAGCCAAACATCAGGCGCTGGCGCTTCAAGCGCGCCTTGTCGAACACGACGTTGTTGTTGAAGTCCTGCGCGCTGCCGCCGCGACAGACCGGCTGCCCGTCGTAGATGTGCTGGCCTTGACCGTCCACCTTGCTGGGGTTCCCCACGTCGGGGTTACCCGGCACATTGGGCCCGGCGTAGTTGCAAAACCCGATCGGATCCGTCGCCGGCGTGGTGTCGATCAGACCCGAGTCGCCGAAGATCCACACGTACTGGTAGCCAACCCAAGGCGTCAGCACCTGGGAGTCGGCGATGGGCAGCGGCTTGCTGATCTGCATGTCCAGCGCCGCGACGGTCAGCTGAAACTGCGGCGTACCCGTGATGGTGCGCACCCCGCCACCGACGGCGAAATCCGGGAGGATCCCGCCCACTCCCGTGCGGAAACCTTCGAGCAGGCTCATGCGCACGTCCGCACCACCGGAGATGATGCTGGTCTGGGGGATGAAGCCCACCTGACCCGTCAGCTCGAGACCAAAGCCGAAGCCCTTGCGGATCTTGACGGAGTACAGGTTGAGCGTGCTGTCGGGGCTCGAGTTGCGGATCGACGCCTTGTCAGAAGACGGATCACGCGGACCTTGAGTACCCTCTTTCCAGTAGCTCTTGCTCTCGTCGATGTCGTGGATGCCCATCTCCAGCGACAGGTTGAAGCCGCCGAAGCCGGTGGTGCGGGCGGAGTGCATCGCTGAAGGCGCGATCACCCAACCCCACTGATTCATCAGGCGCTTGAACGCTGCATTATCCGCCCGGCAAGTCAGACCCGCAGCGCCCGCGGTACTGATTTCGCCAGAGTCGGTGCGACAGCCCTTGGTATCTTCAGTGACCAAGCGCTCCATCGCGGGATCCATCGGTTCCGCGTGAGCCACATCAGGCGCACACAACACCGCGCCCAACGCGGCGACGCCTAGCCCAACGGCGAGCGCGCGACGCGCAACGCCAACATGGACTCCAGCGCGCTCCCCCCGGGAGGCAGCAAGCGATTCGGGCGCCTGGTCAGGCGCGCAAACTGAACTTCGTGCACGAACGGCGCGAAACAACGACTTTCCCAAGAATCAGGCCTCCGCCGAGGGGAGGCTACTGACCGACGGAAGCCGGCGTCAAGCTTGGGGACCGAATCCGCCTTCATCCCATCGAATCCCCTGCAACCGCCCGCCAAAGCCGCTAGACACAAACCCGCGATGGACACCCCCGAACGGCTGCGCGCGCGCCCCCAGCAGGCGCCCTTTCACGTGGTGTTGGTGGAGCCGGAGATCCCACCCAACACCGGCAACATCGCGCGCCTGTGTGGGGCGACGTGCGCGCCTCTGCACCTAGTGGGCAAGCTCGGCTTCCGCATCGACGAGCACGCCGTCCGTCGCGCAGGACTGGACTATTGGCATCTGGTGGAAATCCACACCCACGAGACGCTAGGCGACGCCGAGGCGTTTATCCGCAAAAACAGCCCAGATCGCACACCTCAGACGTGGCTCTTCAGCGGCAAGGCCCAGCGCAGCTACCTCGAGGTGGAGCTCAAGCTGGGAGACATCCTGGTGTTCGGTAAGGAGTCTGTGGGCCTCCCGGAGAGCCTGCTGGCGGAGCGAGCCGACGAGGCGCTGGGGATCCCGACCCTCGGCGCGGTGCGCTCACTGAACCTGGCGAACTCGGTCTCCATCGCGCTCTTCGAAGGCCTGCGCCAGAACGGGGCACTCAGCGTCCAACGCGACACTTAATGAAGCGCGCTGCAGAATGACGCGCGCCGCGGAGTGACGCGCGGCTGAGCGGCGCGGCTACTGAATCACTCGAGGGGTCGCGCCGGTGAAGTCGACGTGGACGCGCTTGGACTGACCCGCCTTGAGCTGGATCTGCGCCGGGACGCGCTCCCCCAAAGTCGGATTGGTGAAGACGACCAGGTACGCGCCAGGCGCGAGCTTGAGGCCCATGATGGGTGTCGTCCCGCGGGCGCGGCCGCCGACGGAGACCTGAGAAGGAGGCATCGAAGTCAGGTTCAAGGTCGCGTCCTGCACTTCGCTCGGCGCGCTCTTCACCGGTGCCGCCACGGATTGGGTCCCGCTCGGCTCCGGAATTTGGGGGGGAGGCGCGCTGCCTGCCACCCGAGCTGATGTGGGCGCGCTGTTCTCGGGCGCGCTCGATGACCCGCGCGGCGCTGAGGCGGAAGCAGTGGGCTCCGCGGACAGGCTTGGCTGCCCAGACGGCTGAGGCGCTGCCGACTGGTTCCCCGCGGCAACACCTGACGACTGAAGCGATGCGCTCGGCACGTCACGCGAGGCGGGTACTTGGCCGCTCTGTTCGTCCCCCGCGAAGACTCGACTCAAGACGAAGAGCAGCGCCCCAACGCCCACCAGCGCTGCCAACAGCCAAACGAAGCTGGGGCTGGACTTCGTCTCACTCGCGTCTCGCTGCAGCGCGCTGTCCAGCTCTCCGCTAGGCTCGTGCTTATCCTCTGAATCGGCATGAGCCAGCTCGTCTCCGCCCTTCAGCGCCGCTGCCGGCATTTTTGGTGTGCCCTCGGACTCGATGCGCCGGGTGGCAGGCCCGGTTTCCGCTTCAGGGCCGGGCGTCGAGGGGCGCGCCACCGGCGTGACTGGAGTCGGCTGGGGCGTCGCGCCGTCGAGGAGCTGGTCGACGTCGCCATCTTCTGGGGCGACCCCATCGACGCGCCGAGTCCAGATCTCGATCTCCTGATTTGCGGCAAACGTCTGAGTGCTTCCGTCGGGCAACGTCGGCACCCGGCCGTCGCCCTGGGGGCGCTCGAGGTCGGGAATCGACGCGACCGAGCCCGCGGCTTCTCGCCGCGCGAGGCGCACACGGCGCCCGAGCCGCCGCTCGACCTCACGCCGGTCCGAGCGGCGCAGAAAGTCGCGAAGGGGCTTTGCCAGCTCTTCCGCGTCTGCGGGGCGCTTCCGAGCGTCGGGATCGACGGCGAGCCCAATGACTGTATCCAGCTCCGTGAGCCGCTCGTCGTAGCGCGACGGAGCGGCGGGGCGCTCCTTCATCACCGCCTCGTGGGACGCCTTGGCCGTTGCGCGACGAAACGGTGGACGCCCGGACCAAGCCTCGAGCAGCAACGCTGCCACCGCGAACACATCCGTGGCCGGTACGACTTCGCCCTTGAGCTGCTCCGGTGGCATGTGCCCCGGGGAACCGAACGCCTCGACCGTTTCGCCGTCGCTGCGCACTGGAGCTGCGATACCGAAGTCGATCAAGCGCACGGCGCCTTCCTCGTCGATCAGCACGTTGCGCGGCGTAACGTCGCGATGCACGACCTTCGCGCGGCGGTGGGCGTAGTCCAGCGCACGACACGTCTCAACGCCCAGGTACGCGCCCTCTTCGGCGTCGAGGGGTCCAGTCGCCGTGAGCAAATCACCCAGCGTGATGCCCTCGCAGAACTCGAGGGCGATGTAGTAGACGCCTTGCTCGACCCCCAGCTCGTAGACGGGCACGATGTTCGGGTGGTTCAGACCAACGGTGGTCTTCGCCTCCTCCACGAAGCGCGCGACGAATCCTGGATCCGATGCCAGCTCCGGTCGGATCTGTTTCACGACCAGGCGCTTCTGAAAACCCACGGCACCGCGCAACGTGGCCAAGTACACGTGAGCCATGCCGCCGGAGGCGATCTCTCGCTCCAGCACGTATTTCCCAAAGATTTGGGGAAACATTCAAACGCCTTCAAGCAACCCGACGGGCGGCTTGTAACAGTAAGTGTGCTGAATGTTTAGGCAGCGCGCACTGCCTGGCTCGACGTATCCTGTTTGAGTCGGCAATCACCGTGGGGTTTGCCTTCAGTCTTCGCTCCATGTCAGCCCGAATCGGTCATCCAGCGCGCGCTCGCAGTTGCCTGCTGAGTCTCATGCTGGCGCTCGCGAGCAGCCCCTTTTTGGGCTGTCGCCCCGATCCGGAGCCCGATCAGCTGCAACCCATCGCGGTGCACACGTTCTCGGCCTGCGCACCAGGTCGCGACGCAACCCTCGACCTGAGCGCCCTCGGTGACTTCACGGTGGACAACTCGAGCGCCGAGTCGTTGCCGTTACACGCCGAGAACCGCGCGTTGCGCCTGCCCCTCGCCACGGAAGCGCTCGAAGGCGTGGCGCGGGATGGCAGCGGAGAGTGGCAGGGAGTGGGCCTCGTGCGCGGCGCTCACGCCGACCTGAGTCTATGGCCCAGCGACCAAGCATGTGAGTTGGCCCGCGCCAACGACTTTCCCCTTGCCTCGAGCTCGATCGGAGTCAATCCGCGCAGAAACGAGGTCTTGGTTGTTGGGGGAGAGGACGCCGGGCCCAATGCCGCCCGCGCGCTGCTCTTGAATCTCGACACGGCGGAGGCCAGCGAAGTACCCGGAGGCATCCTTCCAGCCCGCGCCGACGCACGCCTCAGCCCGTTCGGCGATGGCATGTTGCTGAGCGGCGGCATCGATCCTCGGGAGCGCGGCGACGAGCGCTTCGACCTTGCGACGCCTCTCGGCTCGGCGATCGCCTACGACCCGGAGTCCGGGCGCTTCGACCTCAATCGAGAGATCGTGATCTCAGCGCGGGCGGCACACGCCGCGATCAGCCTGATCACCGGGGAAACGCTGCTCGTTGGTGGACGTTCGCCCCAGAGTCCTGCTCTGGCGAGCATCGAAGCCGTCTCCCCCGAGACCCTAACAGCGCGCATCGCCGGCCTCACCCAGCTAGTGCAACGACGCGCGGGTCCGATAGCCTTCGTCGTAGAAGACGGTCGCGTGTTCGTCGGCGGCGGAGTCGACGCAAGCAAGCTACCGGTACAAAGCGTCGAGTGGCTGAGCCCAGACGCGAGTCAGCACCTGGGCAGCACCGCGCTGCGCACCTCCGAGAACGCACGCTTCACCCCAATGCCCGGCTCCAGCGTGCTGGGCGTCGGCGTGTGCGCCGTCAGCGACCCCACGTGTGATCCAGCCCGCGGCGCCGTATGGCTTGCGGGGGAGCGGGTGTACCCGCTCCCGCCGCTGCCCGTCGCACTGGATGCTCCGGTGTTGATCCCAGCGGCACGCGGCGAACCGTGGCTGATCACGGGCAGCGGCCAGGAGCGCGTAGGCTACCGGTTTTTCCCCTGGGAATCCCGGTTCGTACCAAGTCCTGACCCCCCGTCCGCGCTCCCACCGCAAGCCGCCTTTGCAGTGGACGCTGGTGCCTTCGTCTGGAGCGAAACGGGGCGCCTCTTCGGGGTGCGCAGCGACCTGCGCGAGGCCTACGCACGAGACGTAGGTCCGCAACTGCTGACCCAGCCTACCCTCGCCACCAGCGTCGTACCCAGCGCACCGCCAAGCTTGGAGGACACCACGGCCGCCATCAGTTACACCGCAGCGGGCCTCGGCTTGCGCAACGTCGGTTCCGTATGGATTAGCGAGACGACTTACGATGGCTTTGAGCTCGAGCTGGTGCGCGTCGCCGGACCGCCACCACGAGTGATCCTGCAAGGCGCCAACTCAGACTGCAGCGGAGCGGAGTGCGGCGCCTCCAAGCGCCTGGGCGAAGCAGACTGCGCGTGGCCAGCCACCGCGACCGAAGCCTCAACCTTGAACGTGCTCCGCAAGGCATCCGCCGTGACGTTGAGCGCCGGAGACGAAACCACCACGTGTGCGCTATCCACCCTGGCGGAATCCCGCGTCCGCATCGGCCTCGCCGCCGCCAGCAATGAAGTCTCCACGCTGCGCAGTCTCGAAGTCGTGCGCAAGCGCTGACTGAGGCAATCGGCCGAAGCCCCGAGCCGTGAAGCCTGAGGCAATGGGCGAAGCCCGAGCCGTGTCGCAAGCCTAAGGCAATGGGCGAAGCCCGAGCCGTGAAGCCTGAGGCAATGGGCCGAAGCCCCGAGCCGTGTCACAGAAGCCTAAGGCAATGGGCGAAGCCCGAGCCGCGTCACAGAAGCCTAAGGCAATGGGCGAAGCCCGAGCCGCGTCACAGAAACCGGAGGCAATGGGCGAAGCCCGAGCCGTGTCGCCAGAAACCGGAGGCAGTGGGGCGAAGCCCCGAGCCGTGTCGCAGAAACCGGAGGCAATGGGGCGAAGCCCCGAGCCGAAGTGACTCGTGCCCACCCCGCCAAGACCCAAAAGCCCGCCAGCCTCCAATCACCATGAGTCACTGCCGGAGGCAATGGGGCGAAGCCCCGAGCCGAGACGTAAGGCGCACAAGGCGACGGAAGGCTCAGTCTCCCCGAGGCAACGCCGAGACGTAAAGCGCACAAGGCGACGGAAGGCTCAGTCTTTGAGAGACTCTGAGCGCCTTCGCCCCTGGAAATACGAGGGAGTTGTGGAGGCGGCGGAACGGCCCGCAGGGGCGGGCGCAGAGGCGGGCAATGAGGCGATCACGCAAGCCCTCACGATGCTCTTCAGAGAAGGCGCAGGCCGTACTGTATCCAATGTTCCAAGCGAAGGCCGAGACTAGCCAGTTACCGCGCGGTAACAAGGCGATTCAAGCCCGCCCATCGCGGGCAGGCGCTCTACGACTGAGTTAACCGACTCTGAGCGCCTTCGCCCCTGGAAATACGAGGGAGTTGTGGAGGCGGCGGAACGGCCCGCAGGGGGCGGGCGCAGAGGCGGGTGAGCGTAACCGAAATGAGGACGATCACGCAGCGGGCCCTCACGATGCTCTTCAGTAGAAGGCGCAGGCCGTACTGTATCCAATGTTCCAAGCGAAGGCCGAGACTAGCCAGTTACCGCGCGGTAACTTAGCTAGCGACCCCATTCAAGCCCGCCCATCGCGGGCCGTGGGATGCCGCCGCGCTCTACGACTGAGTTAACCTCAGTCTTTGAGAGACTCTGAGCGCCTTCGCCCCTGGAAATACGAGGGAGTTGTGGAGGCGGCGGAACGGCCCGCAGGGGCGGGCGCAGAGGCGGGTGAGCGTAACCGCAATGAGGACGATCACGCAGCGGGCCCTCACGATGCTCTTCAGTAGAAGGCGCAGGCCGTACTGTATCCAATGTTCCAAGCGAAGGCCGAGACTAGCCAGTTACCGCACGGCAACTTAGCTAGCGACCCCCATTCAAGCCCGCCCTTCGCGGGTCGTGGGAGCCGCCGCGCTCTACGACTGAGTTAACCTCAGTCTTTGAGAGACTCTGAGCGCCTTCGCCCCTGGAAATACGAGGGAGTTGTGGAGGCGGCGGAACGGCCCGCAGGGGCGGGCGCAGAGGCGGGTGAGCGTAACCGAAATGAGGACGATCACGCAGCGGGCCCTCACGATGCTCTTCAGTAGAAGGCGCAGGCCGTACTGTATCCAATGTTCCAAGCGAAGGCCGAGACTAGCCAGTTACCGCGCGGTAACTTAGCTAGCGACCCCATTCAAGCCCGCCCATCGCGGGCCGTGGGAGCCGCCGCGCTCTACGACTGAGTTAACCTCAGTCTTTGAGAGACTCTGAGCGCCTTCGCCCCTGGAAATACGAGGGAGTTGTGGAGGCGGCGGAACGGCCCGCAGGGGGCGGGCGCAGAGGCGGGTGAGCGTAACCGAAATGAGGACGATCACGCAGCGGGCCCTCACGATGCTCTTCAGTAGAAGGCGCAGGCCGTACTGTATCCAATGTTCCAAGCGAAGGCCGAGACTAGCCAGTTACCGCGCGGTAACTTAGCTAGCGACCCCCATTCAAGCCCGCCCATCGCGGGCCGTGGGAGCCGCCGCGCTCTACGACTGAGTTAACCTCAGTCTTTGAGAGACTCTGAGCGCCTTTACCCCTGGAAATACGAGGGAGTTGTGGAGGCGGCGGAACGGCCCGCAGGGGGCGGGCGCAGAGGCGGGTGAGCGTAACCGAAATGAGGACGATCACGCAGCGGGCCCTCACGATGCTCTTCAGTAGAAGGCGCAGGCCGTACTGTATCCAATGTTCCAAGCGAAGGCCGAGACTAGCCAGTTACCGCGCGGTAACTTAGCTAGCGACCCCCATTCAAGCCCGCCCATCGCGGGCCGTGGGAGCCGCCGCGCTCTACGACTGAGGCATCCCTTCGCGGGTCGTGGGAGCCGCCGCGCTCTACGACTGAGGCCGCCTGAGTTAAGATTTGTCCTTCTTGAACAGCTTGCCCCAGATCTGACCGATGTCGGCGTTTAGCCCGCCCTTTCCCGGAGGTTCCGAGGTCTTGGGTGGGGGCCCAGACGGCTTGACCGAGTGACCTGTCTGGCGCCGCATCTCGTACAGGCGGACCTCGCGCTGCGCGTCGACATGACGCGGGTTCTTCTCTAAAACCCAGCGGAAGTCCCGGATTGCAAGCTTCACATTGTCGGCGCGCTTGTGGAGTTGCCCGCGATACCAACGGCAACGCAAGTTCTCGGGCTCCTGTGCGACACAGCGGTCCAGCAATACGATCAGATCGTCGTAGCGGTTCTGCTCCAGCCGCTCTGGGAGCTGGCTCGTCACCCAAGCGTAGAAGGCGAGGTAGTCAGCTTGCTCGGGGTCATCGTCCGCCGCCTTCTTCGCCAGCTCCGCGGCACCTGCGAGGTCGCGCTTCTTGAGTAGAACTTCGGCCTTCTGAAAGCTCTGGGCAGCGCGCAGGACCTGCTGCACCTTCTCCTGCTCATCTGCGCTCGCGCCGCCCTCGCGCATCAAACGCTCGTACTCGCCACGCCGCTCGTCGTCGGTGAGCACCTGGTTCGCTTCGCTGATGCGTGCGAACACCTTGTTGACCTGCTCCCGCAGCATGGGCAGCTGAGACGCGACCTTGTCGGGGTGGAAGCGCTTGGCGAGCTGAAAGAAGGCGCCCTGGATCTCGGTCGTACTGGCGGTCTCCGGCACGCCCAGCATCTCGTAGTAGTTCTGCTTGTCGATGACGGTGAAGCGGTCCATCACCTCGCGTCTGAGTTCCTTCGCCTCTGGGGAGAGGTCCCCAGCAGCCGTTTCCGCGGGGGTATGCTCGCTAGGCTTCATGCTGCGCGGCTCACCCCGCGGACGACTCGGCTCTGGCCGCCGAGAGGACGCGGGGCCTGCCTCACCCCCGATGGGGTCGCCAGAGCCCTCCCCCAGATCGAGATGCCGCGTGATGAACAGTACGAACACCAGACGCTTCAACGTTTGCGCGTCGACGAGTTCGGCGCGCATCAGCGACGAAACGGGTTGAGACTTGGCTCGAACCACGTCGATCACGGAGTTTTCCGCGTTGTTCAGGCCAAACTTTTTGATCGCCGCGTCGGGGTGAAAACGCAGGGGGCGCTCACCAAGGCGCTGCAGCGCGGCATCGACTAGGTGATTCGGCCCAAAGCGGCGCACGCCCCGCCACAGAGCCGCCAAGGGGCGAATTGGCGTAGGCTCACCACCATATCCCTGCAGAAAATCGACGTCCTGATAGAAACCGTATGCGGTTGTTTCGGGCAGACCGCACATCCACTCGACCTTGCGCGTCACCTGCTCTTGGAGAGACTTGATCAGTTGCTCGCGCGTCAGCGCCCCTTGTTCCAAGAGGAGCTGCCCGAAGAGCTTCTTCTCCGAAACGACCCGAGATAGCGTGGTGGCTTCAATGTTGTCGTCGATCAGCCCTTGCTCCATGAGCAAGCGGCCGAGGTAGATCACCGCGTCCGACGTGCGCGCCTTGGCGGGCACGCCGCGCACGAAGCTCAGCGCGCTCTTTGCGCCATCAGGGGTTTCCAGCACCAAGGTTCCGCTGAGTTCTCGGTCCAGGATGTAGACCAAGAGATTGCTGAGCGGCGTCTTGGAGAGGACGCCGGAGGCAACTGGCCGGGGCGCGCTCATGGGTCTCAAAGCCTACAGCGAGCATTCCCGGAGGTGGCGATGTTCTGCGCGGTCCGGACGAAATCGCTCCGGGCGCCGCGGATTCGCCGCGCAGAGCAGGCTTCGCCCAAGAGCCCTCGGCACCTTCCTTACACCGTGAAGCGAGGCGTCGGGTAGTCGCACACTGGAGGGGCTTGGCGTAGGCTGTCCCCATGTCTCGAGCCCATCTGTTGGTGGTGGATGACGAAGTCGCCATCTTGAGCACGCTGAAGAAGGCGCTGACCCTTGAAGGTTACTCGGTGGACGTGGCTGGGGGCGTCGGCTTGGCGGCTGAGCGGCTGAGCCGCGGCAGCTACGATCTGATGATCCTCGACGTGGCGCTGCCGGACGGTGATGGCGTCGACCTGCTCGAACGACTACGCAACGAGGGCAACGACACCGCGGCTATCATGATGAGCGGACACGCGACGATCGACGCCGCGGTCAAGGCAACGCGCCTCGGCGCGCTCGACTTCTTGGAGAAGCCGCTCTCCACCGACCGCTTGCTGCTGGTGGTTGAGAACACCTTGCGACTGCTGCGCGCGGAGGCCGAGGCTCAGGAGCTGAAGGCCGAGGCCGGTTACTTCGATGAGCTGATCGGCGAGAGCCGAGCGATGGAGGAGCTGCGCGCACAAATCGGCAGAGCCGCAAGATCCCAAGCCAGCATTCTCATCACCGGTGAGCGGGGCACCGGCAAAGAGCTGGTTGCTCGAGCCATCCACCGAGCGTCGCCTCGCAGCTCCGGCCCTCTCGAGAAGCTGAACTGTGCGGCGGTCCCGAAGGATCTGATCGAGAGCGAGTTGTTCGGACACGAGGCGGGAGCTTTTACAGGAGCAACCAAGCTGCGCCGCGGCAAGTTCGAACGTGCGAGCGCTGGCACGCTATTCCTCGATGAGGTCGGCGACATGCCCCTCGACATGCAGGCCAAGCTGCTGCGCGTGCTGCAAGAGCATGAGGTGGAGCGAGTCGGCGGGAGCGAGACCTTCAAGGTCAACGTACGCGTGGTGGCCGCTACCAATCGCAACCTGGTGGAAGCCTGCAACGAGGGGCACTTCCGACCCGACCTGTATGACCGCCTCAACGTCGTGCCTCTCGCGCTTCCGCCGCTCCGAGCCCGGCGCGAAGACATTCCGCTACTCGCCGCGCGTTTCCTTGCGGCAGCAGCAAAGCACAACGACCGCCCTGGAGTGCGCCTTTCACCGGAGGCCGTGGAGAGCCTGGGGCGGCACTCGTTTCCTGGCAATGTGCGGGAGCTGAAGAACCTGATCGAGCGCCTGGTGATTCTCAGCCCGGACGACACCGTTACCGGAACTGACGTGGAACACGCGCTCGGAATGGGTGCTCAACCAAAAACAGCCGGGCTCTATCGGCCGGACGTGCCCTTCCGGGTACTCGTGGAAGAGGCGGAGCGAACCATTTTGGAGGAAGCCCTCGCTCACCACTCTGGCCAAATGGCGGCGACGGCACGCGCGCTCGGGCTGGAGCGCTCCCACTTGTACAAGAAGGCCAAGTCCCTCGGACTGCGGGACGAGTAGTCCCTGCGTAGGCGTGTCCCAGACAGGCGTACTAGCCGACCTTGGGCAACGTGCCGCTGGACAAGTTCATCAGCCGTCTCGCCAGCGTAGCGCGCATTGGTCGACTGGACGACTCCACGCGGAGCACTTGGCGCACCCGTTGGTCCAACTGGGGCAAGCCCTCGAACAGCGTCTTGAGATAGTCGTACGAGAGCGTGAGCGGGCCATCCAGTACCAACACGACGCGTGAGTGCTCAGCCACCGCGGGCAGCAACACGCGGCTCCGAAAGCGTGCTGGAGGCAGCGTCCCCACAGGACACGTGCCGCCGTCGAGCACGCTGACGTACTCAGCCAGCTCGATGCGCACTTCCGATGCGCTGGTTTCGCGGACGCCCAAGATCATCGTGCCAACACTGCCCCTTACACCAAACACAGTCGCGCCAGAGACAGCGACCGCGCCGTCCCAACGACTGCTCCAGGCCTGCTAACGACCGTCCAACGTACGCGCTGTAGCGCAAACCGACCTGGTTCTCGTCATGAGGCCGACAAAGCTGTGACCGCCGCTCGAGACTGGGGACAATGGCTAGGTGTCGTCCCCAGCAAAGGAACTCGCTGCTCGTTTGTCTGCCGGGGAAACGCCGGACGATGAGGCTTTCGACCAACTCCTGCCGACGCTGCAGCGCGCTCACTCGCGGCAGTATTGGACCCCGGTGGCGGTGGCCTGCCGCGTCGCGGAGTGGCTCGTCGAGCAGCGCTGCAGGCGCTTGCTCGACATTGGCTCCGGCGCCGGAAAGCTCTGCGGGATCGTGGCGCTGAAGACCGAGCTCAGCGTAGTGGGGCTCGAACACCGCGCGGACCTGATAGACTGCAGTCGTTCCCTCGCGGAATCTCTCGGTGTCGCGGCGCGCGCGACCTTCATCCATGCGGCGCTGGGCGAAGTCGCCCTGCCGGCGGTCGATGCGTACTTCCTGTACAACCCATTCGGGGAGAATCTGCTGGGCAACGACGGGCAGATCGACCAAAGTGTAGACTTCAGCGAAGCGCGCTTTCGCCAAGACGTGCGCCTCGTTCAGGGGTTACTGCGACGGGCACCCCAGGGGACGTGCCTGATCACCTACAATGGCTTTGGAGGTGTGATACCTCCCGGATATGTGGACCAGCGTGTGGAACGCCACGGCTTGAACGATCTCGTCCTGTGGCGCCGAGATGGACCAGCGTAGGACGGAGCCAAGGTGCGGCGGAGCCAAGATGCGGCGGAGCCAAGATGCGGCGGAGCCAAGGTAAACAGTTGCTTCGCGGAAATGTCTTCCAACCAAGGCGGCAGGACAAATTCGTCCGGGCCCACGAGCCGAAGTCGGCTTGAACAGAGAATATGGGGCGCTTGTGGCAACGAATGACTGGTCGCGTTCCTCGCCCTCAAGGGTGCGCACAAAGCGCCGTTCCTTCTCAGGAGACTCCCGATGCCGACTCACATCGCCACCGCGATAGCACCTCGCCTGGACACGGTGCTCGACACCTTGGTCCTGCGCCTCGACCGGCAGGAACCGGTGTTGATTCTCGCCTTCGCCTCACCTGAACACCCCCTCGGGGATGTCCTGGATGGTGTCGCGACGCGCTTTCCTGGTGCGCAAGTTCTGGGTGCGTCGTCGGCGGGTGAGTTCACGGAGCAACGAGAGGCGAAGGGCGCAATCTCACTGTTTGCGTTGGCTGGAGACTTCCGCATCGAGACGGGACTCGGCATCAGTTTGACTGAAGACCCCGAAGCCGCGGTCCGAAGCGCCCTGGGCGAGTCGACGCCAGACAGCGAGTACCCCAACGAGACCGTGATCATGCTGTTGGATCCACTCACCGGGCGCGGTGAGGAGGCGACGTTGCTAGCAGCCTCGTTGCTGGGTCCGTCAGTGCCCCTGGCAGGCGGCGCGGCTGGAGACGACCTCGCGATGACGAGTTGCCAAGTCGGCATTCCTGGGCGCTCGGGAAGCGACGCGGTGGCCATCGCGCGCGTGCGCAGCAGACGCCCCCTTGGCCTTGGCGTAGCCCATGGTCACAGTCCGCTCGCCGGGCCGTTCCGGGTGACACGCGCATCGGGCAGCGTGATTCACGAACTCGACGGCAAGCCGGCGTTCGAGGTGTGGGCCGAAGCAACTAGTCAGGACGCGCGCACCCGGGGGATGGATCCGCTGCTGCTCGAAGCGGACCAACTTGGTGGTTTCCTCCTACAGTATGAAGCCGGTCTGCCCAACGGAGACGAGTACAAGGTGCGTGCCCCGCTCTCCAAGAACGAAGACGGCTCACTCAACTTCGCCTGCGGAGTCGCCCAGGGGGCGCAGATCCACGTGATGCAAGGGCGACCCGAACAGCAGATCAGCAGCGCGCAGCGTGCGGCGGCAGCGGCCCGCAAGGACTTGAAGGACGAGGTAGCGGGCGCGCTCGTGTTCGATTGCATCTGCCGAAACCTAATCCTCGGGGAATCCTTCAACGAAGCCCTCGCAGAGATCTCCAAGGAGCTCGGCGGCGCGCCGCTCGCAGGCTTCGAAACCTACGGAGAAATCGCGCTGGCCGCAGGCGATTGGTCCGGTTTCCACAACACCACCAGCGTGGTGCTCGCGTTTCCCCGTTGAAAGCATCCGAATGAGCGCATCCCACAGCTTCGCAGCCCGCCCGCGCATCGACGCTTCGACACTCGTCGAGCTGCTTGCGCCTGCGTTGGGAAAGCAAGCAGCGCAAGAAGCAGTGGACCATGCCCGCATGGTCATCGGGGAAACGCGCCCCGACCTGAGTCGCGATCAGGCGTTGCACCTACTTGAAGTCGTCGCGGAGCAGCCGGGGCTGGTGGGCATCACCGGGCGCTTCGCCAAGAGCCGCGTGCTCTTGCAGTGGAAGTAGGGCGCTTCCTCGGCTTTCCTACGGCGCGCCCTCCCCCCCAAAATCACGAGTTGCTGCCGTCGACCCTACAAACGCGAAAAGGCCCCCGGAGTTAACCGAGGGCCTTTCGCGTCGGAGCTAGCGGCTCACTTCTTGGCGAGGCGAGCTTCGCGCTCCTTCACTTGCTCCTTCACCTTCTCGACGATCTGGCGCGGGCAAGTTGAGTAGTGGCTGAACTCCATCACGAACTGGCCGCGGCCAGCTGTCATGGAGCGCAGGTCACCGATGTAGCCGAACATCTCGGACAGCGGGCATTCCGCACGGATATGCACGTTGGTAGCGCCCGGCTCCTGGCTCTTGATCATGCCGCGGCGGCGGTTGAGGTCGCCGATGACGTCACCGACGTTCGCGTCGGGCACGTAGACGTCGACCTTCATGATGGGCTCGAGCAGCTCGGGGCCACACTTCGGCATCGTCTGGCGGTAGGCGGCACGCGCGGCCGTCTCGAACGCCATCTGCGAAGAGTCGACGGCGTGGAAGCCACCGTCCCGCAGCGTGACCTTGATGTCGACGACGGGGAACCCACACTGCGGGCCCTTGTCGAGCATCATCTTGAAGCCCTTCTCGACGGACGGGATGAATTCCTTCGGAACGTTACCGCCGACGACGTTGGACTCGAAGATGAAGCCTTCACCCTGCTCGAGAGGCTCGATGGTGTAGTCGATCTTCGCGAACTGACCGGAACCACCCGTCTGCTTCTTGTGGGTGTAGCTGTCGTCGGTGGCCTTCGTGATGGTCTCTCGGTAGGCAACCTGGGGCTCGCCCACGGTGGCCTCGACCTTGTGGGTGCGCTTGAGGATGTCGACCTTGATGTCGAGGTGAAGCTCGCCCATGCCCTTGAGGATGGTCTCGCCAGACTCCTGATCCACTTCCACGTGGAAAGAGGGGTCCTCGGCGACCATCTTGGAGAGCGCGTTGCTCAGCTTCTCGCTGTTGGCCTTGTCCTTGGGCGTCACGGCGACGGAGATAACCGGATCCGGGAACACCATGGGCTCCAGGGTCGCGGGCTGCTTCTCGTCGCACAGCGTGTGGCCGGTGCGCACGTTCTTGAGACCGACGATCGCGATGATGTCGCCAGCCTGAGCCGAGTCCACCATGGTGCGATCGTTGGCGTGCATCTCCACCATGCGGCCGATACGCTCGGTCTTGCCCGTGGCGGTGTTCAGCACGGTGTCACCCTTGTTGATCTTACCCGAGTAGATGCGGGTAAAGGTCAGGGCACCGAAGCGGTCGTCCATGATCTTGAACGCCAGCGCGCGCAGGGGCTTGCTGGGATCAACGATCGCGAACTCACCCGTCTCGTTGCCTTCCAGGTCAACCTCGGGCTGCGGGGGAACCTCGGTGGGGTTCGGCAGGTAGTCGACGACGGCGTCGAGGACTTGCTGCACGCCCTTGTTCTTGAAGGACGAACCGCAGAACGTCGGGAAGAACTTGAGCTCGATGGTGCCCTTGCGGATGCACTTCTTGATCGTCTCGACGTCGGGCTCTTCGCCGCCGAGGTACTTCTCCATCACGTCGTCGTCCATCTCGACGGCCGACTCGATCAGTTCCGCACGGTACTTCTCGACGTCGTCCACCATGTCGGCGGGGATGTCTTCGACCTTGAAGTTCTCCGGGAGCCCGGAGTCGTCCCAGACGTACGCCTTCTTCTCGAGCAGATCGACGATGCCCTTGAACTCGCTCTCGATGCCGATCGGCAGCACCATGACCACGGGACGTGCCGCGAGCACTTCCTTGATCTGCTTCACCACGCGGTAGAAGTCAGCGCCCATGCGGTCGAGCTTGTTGACGTAGATGATGCGCGCGACCTTGGAGTCGTTCGCGTAGCGCCAGTTGGTCTCCGACTGGGGCTCAACGCCGCCGGAACCGCAGAACACACCCACGCCGCCGTCGAGCACCTTGAGGGAGCGGTACACCTCGATGGTGAAGTCCACGTGCCCGGGAGTGTCGATGATGTTGAAGCGGTGCCCCTTCCAGAAGCACGTCGTGGCGGCGGACTGAATCGTGATGCCGCGCTCCTGCTCCTGCTCCATGAAGTCGGTCGTGGCGGCACCGTCGTGCACCTCACCGATCTTGTGGATCTTGCCGGTGAGCTTCAGGATGCGCTCGGTGGTCGTGGTCTTGCCCGCGTCCACGTGGGCGAAGATCCCGATATTGCGGTATAAACTCAGGTCCGTCATGGCTTCTCGATTTCGCGCCGACCAGGCGCAAGGTTCAGGGGCTGTTGGGGGGAGACTCGACTGACTGTGCGCCTAGGGCGATCCAGTCGGGCACACCTTCTAGCGGTTTGGTGTGGGTTACTTTTGGGCCGCGCTGACACCAGCCGCGCGTTGGATTCGGTCACGCGCGGTTCCGCCAAAGGGCAGGAAGGGGCCGCGTCGTGGCGCCGGGACGTAATCGATCTTGGGCCGACAGTCCAATGCAGTATCCAAACCGCGGAGCCGGGAGCACTGCGATCGCCGCACGGATGTCGGCCAGGGCGCGAAGCGTGCTAGGCGACGGCTCATTTTGACTAGTCATTTCACAGAGTTAAAGAAGCAACTCGGGTCGTGGCTACACACCCGCTCAGAGCTTCGGGCAGCCATGTCCCAGCTCATTGGCCCGCCGGATTTGGGGGGGAGGGGTGGAGTCCTTGGTGAGAGCGCGACGGGGCGCGCGTGACCTCAGGAGACATCGCCCATCTCCCGCGTGACCTGAACCAGCACGTAGGGCTGCACGACGATGGCCGTCCAGGCGGCGTCCGCCGTATCCGCCCAACGCGACCGCTCCTGACGGCTCGGTTTGCGCAGGTGCCCAGCCTCGATCAGGCCGTGGACGCGCTCCACGTCGTCCAACGCGACCGCAACACCGCACTCCACCAAGCTCACCTCGGCCGCCACCACGAACACCGCGTCCCGCACCAAGTGTGCTTTCAAGTCGCTGAAAAACACCGGCCCAACCGTCTCACTCAACCTCGTGCGGATCGCCGTCTCTTTGTTCATGGGTTCGGACATCGGGCCCAAGCATGAACGCACCGACCGCATGGCACAAGTCGGCCTGACACGTACTCCGCCTGACCTGGGCACAGCTCGGTCCCATGACCTCCAAGCGCTCGCTTCCGCACGGTTTCGCCTGATTCGATGACAAGCCGCGATCCGAACCGCTAAGCTCTAGCGGTGATGAAACGAGTCTTGCCAACGTTGATCTGCTGCCTCGCCGTGGGTTGCACCAAGGCCCCACGCGGAGCCGAAGCGCCCGGCGCCGCGCAGCCAGCCAGCGCTCAAGCGAGCGGGCCCCAGCTCCTGCTGCAACCGCAGCTCGTCCGCCAACAAGGCGAGCCAACCTTCAACGGCACTGCGTTCTTCTTGACCACTGGCAAGCACGCGCTGGTCGTGTCCTCAGCGCACTTCATCACCGAGAAGATTGACGCATTCAATTTCTGGAGCATGCAAGGCAAGCCGCTGTTTCAGTCCCGCTACTCGCTATGGGGATTCGACGAACAGGGCACGGATGGCGCCATCCAAGACCTTACGCTGGACTTGATGGTGACCGCTGTTCCCCGCGTTCCCGCGGGCTTTCAGGTGCTTGAAGCCGACCCGCGCAAATACATCCCTCCTGGGGAGCGGGTGTGGCTCCCGAACAAGCAGGAGAGCGCGGCGGGTCACGAACGCGTCGAGGGTCGCATCGTCGAGTGGGATCCTGGCTTCGTGGACGTGGATCTGGACCGTCCCATTCAGTTTCACTCCCAGAGCGGCAGCCCGGTGATCAGCGTCACCTCCGGAAAGGTCGTTGGGGTGGTGAGCCGCGTCGGTGGCAACAGCCGGATGCGACTGACGCCGATTTGGATCGCGCATCAAATGCTCCGCATGTTGGTCGTTGGACCGAAGGACCAGTCTAGGCTCAGCGAGAGCGGGCCAGCTGACGTGGGCTCGTCAGTTCCTCAAGGCAACGCTCCGCGGTCCATCGCGCCTACCTTCGCATGGCCCGACGCCGATTGGTCACTCGTAACGGCGACCAGCAACAAGGACGACCTGTCGTTCGCCAAACAGAACATCCAGGTGCGCAAGGTGGAGAGCGGCGCGCATGTGACCTCGCTGACGGATAGCTCAAGCTACTACGAGTTCGACCTGAGCGCAGATGGCAGCTCGCTCCAGAACTTCCAATTCGCACCCACGTTCCGCAACAGGCTCAGGGCCGACGCCGCGCCGGGCGTGACAGACCAAGACATCGACGCCTACCTCCGCCGTCTTGAAACCGAATACAGCGGCGCATTTGGCTCGTTTTCGGTCAACTGGGTTGGTCAGACGTTCCGCGTGGGGTCCGACTACGAGCGAAAGATCGACGTCAATCTGTTTGGGATACCAGCAACACTCCACGAAACGTTCAGGCTTACGCGTACCCACCGCTGCATGCGTGAAAAGGCCCGTCGATGCGTAGAACTCAAGCTCCGTCGCCAGTATGGTGCCACTGAAATCGCGCGTATCCACTCGGAACTGGCGCTGCGCGGCGACCCGCTCGCAGCGCAAGAGATCCCAGACGTCCGCTACATGGCGAGCGTCAGCTTCGAGGAGCAAGGGATGGTCCCCCACACGCTGGTTACGTGGCGCACTGCGTACACCAGCGAACCCAGCGTTACCTGGAAGCTGTGGTACTTCGCCCACCCAGATCCCGCACGAGAGCGCACGAAGGCGGATTCACGCAAAACGGCTGACAGCGGGACGACGCAGCCGCGACTTCCCAATGACGAACCGATTCCGGCGTTGGGGGTCCCCGTCAACGCTGGCGTTTCCCTCAGGGAGCTCCGCGCGGCGGCAAGACCCCTCTACATGACGGGTCCAGGCCCGGAGGCAGCGCCTGTTCCGCCTCCGCCGGGCGCCCAGGAGATGCTCTACACCAGCGGCGCGCTTCAGCTCCGCGGCTGGCTAGCCAAGCCGAACGCGCCAGGGAACGCGCCGATCGTCGTGTACCTACACGACGCTTTCAGCCCAAGCCCGGCTGACTGGAGCGCGGCGGGCGAGTTCTTGAAGCGGGGCTTCGCAGTGTTCGTCCCCCAGCTCCGAGGTGAGGCGGGCAACCCTGGCGCATTCAGCCTGTTCTTCAACGAAGTAGACGACGTAGTCGCCGCGGGCAACGCTTGCGCCGGACTGCCTGGTGTTGACCCGAAGCGCATCTACCTAGTCGGCCGCGGGAACGGCGGCACCCTCGCGCTGCTGGTGGCGGAGCAACCAAGCCCGTTCGCCGCGGCAGCCGCGATCACCCCCGTAGAGACGACACGGCTAGCCTTTCAGTACCCCCTTGCGATGCCCTTCGACACGAGCGACACGCGCGAACTGGCGCTGCGCGACCCGTTGCGGTTCCCAGGCGAGCTCCGATTGAAAACGTTGATCCTCACCCCCAATCCCGCCCAGCCAGCCGCCGCGTTCTGCACGAAGGTGCCCAGCGGAGGCTGCAGTGTGAGCAAGCTGGGCGAAAGCCCCGCGGCAGATGCGCAAGCGATAGTTACCGCGTGGCAATAACGCTGCGCACGTGCAGTGGCGCAGGCGACATCCATTCCCTGCTAACGCGCTGCGACTCGTGAGTCCCTGAACCAATCAACACAGCGTTTCCTCGTCTCAAGAGTAGAGAGACAGGACAGTTTGTCCCAGACGAAGCGGACAGACAGTTTCCGCCGGACTCCACGGCGATCGCAGTGCTAGCGTAGCTCCAAGGTGTCCGAGCCGAGCGAGCCAGCGTCGGGAGATGTAGCCCGAAACCCCGTCCGCGACGCGTCGGAGCCAGGCGAACCATCCAGATTTCGCTATGCGCTGGGGTTGATTGGCGTCGCCGTCGCATCCGCTGGTTTCGCCATCGTGTTTCGTGCATCCCTCGCGTGGCTGAACAAGACCTTGTTCGGGGCGTCGGACGTGGTCGCCGCTGTGAGCACCCTGAAGCCTTGGCAGCGCGCTTTGATGCCAGCGATTGGCGCGCTGGTGGGCGGCTTCGTATCACGTCTAGTGACCCGCTCCGGCGGAGTCGGCGATGTGATGGAGGCCGTCGTCCTGGGGCGCGTCACCCTCTCGATGCGCAGCACGCTGCTCAAGTCTACTGCTTCCTGGCTCGCGATCGCGAGCGGCGGCTCCCTCGGGCGAGAGGGGCCCTTGATTCAGTTCGGCGGTGCCGCGGGGCAAAGCCTCGGCGGCGCGCTCCGCCTCCCCCTCAGTCAGACTCGGATCTTGATCGCCGCAGGCACCGCAGCCGGCTTCGCCGCGGCCTACAACACTCCGTTTGCAGCAGTGCTCTTCGTGCTCGAAGTGGTGATCGGCGTGGTCGTGCTCGAGGCGTTCTGGCCGCTGTTGATCGCGACTGTGTTGGCCACCAGCATCACCCGCGCAGTAGCTGGCCCTGGGCCGATCTATGGGGAGCACAGCTTCGCCATGAACAGTCGCTGGGAGCTTCTGGCGTTCGCGGGGCTAGGACTCGTGGTCGCCTTGGGCGCGCAAGTCTTCATGCGCTTGTTGCGCTGGGGCGAACACGCCTTCAAACGGCTACCCGGCGGCAAGCCTTTCCGCGTGGCAATCGGCGGGCTGCTCGCAGGCACGGTAATCGCCTTTCTCCCCGAGGTCGCCGGGAACGGCTACGAGCCGCTAAATCAGCTGATCAGCGGGCACTTTTCCGTGACTTTCGTGCTGCTCTTGCTGTTCGGCAAGATGGTGGCGACCACGTCCTCCGTATCCTCAGGCAGCCCAGGTGGTGTCTTCACCCCCACGCTGCTGGTGGGCGGCTCGATCGGCTTCCTGGTTGCGTCAGGCATGGTGCAAGCGGGTTGGCTGCCAGCCACGGCGATCGGGGGCTACACGCTGGTGGGGATGGCTGCGGCGACGGCGGCTACGACCCACGCGCCGCTACTCGCCGCGGTGATGGCCTTCGAGCTCTCTGGGGACTACGCGATCGTGCTTCCGCTGCTCCTGGCCACGGCGCTCGCCGCGGCCTTCTCCCGACGTCTGCGAGCGCAGTCCATCTACACCGCAGAGTTGAGCGACGGCGGAGCCGAATGGCAGCTCACCCTGAGCGGACGCCGCGGCAGCGTGAACGACGGGTGACTTGCGCTCGCCGTGAGCAGCGCTAGACCGCTTTGGGCTGGCTCTGTGCGGGCCGCGACGCCGTTCGATGTTTCCCCGAGGCATCGTAGAGGCGCGCATGCAGGTCTTCGGCCGAAACCATTTCACACAACGGATCGAGGATCTCCAGCGCCATGTCGTGGCGCTCCCGCGACCCCGAGGCGCAGCAGTCTTTGATCACCATCACGCGAAAGCCGCGGTCAAAGGCCGCGAGCGCCGTCGCAAGCACCGCGTAGTGAGTGACCACTCCAGCGATCGCGAGTGTGTCGATGCCCCGCTTGTTCAACCAGTGCCCCAGGTTACTGCTCTCGAAAGGCGAAAGCGTGTTCTTCCAGAAGACATGCTCGTCCGCCGTGGGGATCAGCTCAGGCACCTGAGCGGTTCCAGACGTCCCTCGCTCAAAGGCGGCGCTCTCCATGACGTAGTTCTCGAACGAGCTCAATCGGCCACCGACCAACTCTGGATAGCCAGACTCGAAACCATGGGCCACGAACGCGTAGTGAGGCGCGCCGGGCGGCAGATCCCTGAGCTGCTCGAGTAACCAACCCGCCTGGGAGCGGACGCCCTCGAAGCTAGCGATCACTTCATCGGATTGGCTCACCATGCGCCCACCGCGAGCGCATACATCGTGCTGGAAGTCGATAAACAGCACGGCCGTATCATGAACGTTGATAGACGCCATGTTCCCCCCTCTCCAACGCGGCACCGTGAGGCGCCAACATCCAAGGGTAGCGCGCTCCGGCGAGTCGTAAAAGTCAGCTCCCGAGTCACACTCTGGGGCTCATCGTCGATAGCTCCTCATGCCTTCGCGTACCGTCCGAATGCTGATTGCGGCTGCAATCCTGCTCTGCTCCACAGCGGCAACTGCGGAAAAGCTCGGCAAAACTCGCAGTTCCGGGGCTAGCAAGAGCAAGCCTCCAGCGTCAGCCCCGAAAGCGGAGGCGGGCTGGGGGGACGCCTACCCAAGCATCAAGACGGATCTCGAAGCGGGCAGGCCGCTCTTGATTCACGTCACCGTGCCGCTGTGCTCCAACGCGCAAATCGACTGCGGTGCGAGCTGGGCAGGTCAACCGGGACGCCTCGAGACGAACCTGTACTGGGGAGCCATCTTCGGCGCGCGCCGCATCTTCGATGGCAAGCGCAGCGGCTGGGAGCGCGTCGAGGTCAAGCAGCAAGACGACGTCTACCTCGAGCGAGTCGTCTATCGCCGCTACGTTTCCGCGAAGAATTGGAAGTTGGCTCGCTGCACCAAGCACGCGACCGCAGCAGGGGAGCAATCCCCCGAGTGCCGGATCGAACAGCTGGTGGTGCTCCAGGCGGTGCACGGCAGCAAGATTGATCGCGCCGTCGACGATTTGTGGAAGAACGCCACCGAAGGAGCGACCGTTAGCTTCAACGATCCCAAGCGCCCCGAGGGCAAGCAGCTCAGGAGCGAGACGATTCACGTCGCAGGCTACGCAGGCCACAACCGACTGATGGACGGCAAGCGGCTGCCAAGCCCAACACCAGCAGATGCGCTCAAGCGCCCCCAGCCGGCGCACCCAGCCTTCGTGCTCGCCTGCTATTCCGATCGCTACTTCAGCAACTCACTCGAGCAGGCGGGCTCGAAGAACTTGGTCTCTACCCAGACCTTGATGGCACCCGAAGGCTACCTGGTCGACGCGGTCGCCAAAGGCCTGGGAGAAAACGACTCGGACAACCAGCTCACCGAGCGCGCGATCCGCACCTACGCCAAGTGGCAACGCATCAGCGTCGGCCAGGCCCGGCGCACTTTCCGCGCGGCTAAACGCTAGAGTGGAAGCAGGGGCTAGCCCCGCCGCGCTGCCTCCACCTGCAGACGCACTGGGCAACCTTCGACGTGGTCGTTCACCAGACCCATCGCCTGCATGAAGGCGTACACCGTGGTGGGCCCGACGAAGCTAAACCCCCGCTGCTTGAGCGCCTTGCTCAGCGCCACGGACTCCGGTGTCTTCGATAGAGCCAAGAGCGCCTGCTTCGTGCAGCGCTTCGGTCGGGTTTGGGGGGGAGGGGTGAAACTTTGCACGAACGCATGCAACGAGCCGTGTTCTTTCACCAGCTCCAGCGTGCGCTTTGCGTTGTTGATCGTCGACTCGATCTTCCCGCGATGGCGCACGATGCCGGCATCTGCGAGCAGACGCGCCACGTCCTTGTCCGTGAAGCGCGCGACCCGCGCGAAGTCAAACCCCTCAAATGCCTTGCGGAAATTTTCTCGCTTGTTCAGGATCGTGAGCCAGCTCAAGCCGGACTGAAAACCCTCTAGGCAAAGCTTCTCGAACAGGCGCTTGTCGTCGCTGACGGGGAAGCCCCACTCCGTGTCGTGGTAGCGCTGGTAGATCTCGGGCTGTGCGCCCCACCAACAGCGCACCACGTTGTCTTCCCCACGCACCAGTCCGTCTGCGAGCTTGGTCACTGGGCGACGCTACCACTTCCGCTCCATTGCGAAGCAGGCCACGCCGTTGCTCCTGACACTGCGCTGGCAGTAGCAGTGTTGTGGCCCGCCGAGTGGCCGGCTCCGCTGAGCCTGGGAAGTCAGGTCAGCCCTTGCCCTTCGTCTTGGTCTTGTTCGGCTTGGCGTTGGCCTCGATGAACTCGATGATCTTGCCAGCGACGTCCACTTCCGTCGCCTTCTCCACGCCCTCCAGGCCGGGTGAGGAGTTGACCTCCATCACGACCGGCCCAGTGTTGGAGCGGAGCATGTCCACACCGCAAACGTTGAGCCCCATCGCCTTCGCGGAGGCGAGCGCCGTGGCGCGCTCCACGCTGCTCAGTTTGACGGCAGCGGCGCTCCCGCCTCGGTGTAGGTTGGAGCGGAACTCACCTTCCGCGCCCTTGCGCTGCATCGCAGCGACCACCTTGTCGCCAATCACGAATGCGCGCACGTCGGAGCCGCCAGCCTCCTTGATGAACTGTTGAACCAGGATGTTGACGCCAGCACCGCGGAACGCCTCGACCACGGACTTGGCGGAACGTGGCGTGTCGGCGAGCACCACACCGATGCCCTGGGTCCCTTCGAGCAACTTGATCACGACCGGCGCGCCACCCACCGTCTCGATGATTTCCCCGGTGAAGCGCGACTCATGGGCGAAGGTGGTGTTCGGCAAACCAATGCCCTTGCGAGCCAGGAGCTGCATCGAACGCAGCTTGTCTCTGGAGCGGCCGATGGCCACCGACTCGTTCAGCGGATAGGTGCCGATCATCTCGAACTGACGCAGCACTGCCAGGCCGTAGAAAGTAACCGAAGCGCCGATACGCGGAATGACAGCGTCGTAGTACTCGAGCTCCTTGCCCCGATAGAACAGCGACGAACCCGAAGCCTTGATGTTCAGGTAGCACCGTAGCGTATCGATGATGTCGAACTGGTGGCCGCGCGCTTCCGCTGCCTCCTTGATACGCTGATGGGAGTACAGGTTGGCGTTCCGAGCCAGCATCGCAATTTTCACGCTTCGCCCCTTTCCGTTGCGGTGAGCGTCGACAGTATCAAATCGTCGGGCGCAAGTCTGCCAAGCAGCTCGCGCCAGCGCGGCGCAGATTGCCTCGATTTGTTCCCCGCGGAATCCTTGTGCTACTTGGCTTTCTTCAGCACTTCGGTCGCGAGCTTGCGGTGTTTAGCCGCCTCCTTCGCGTTCGGAACAGCGGCATAAGCTCGGGCCAGTAGGTCGTGGACCTTGGCTTGGTCCTTCGGGCGACCCCTGCACAACAACGCGGATTGGCCCTCGAAGATCGCCCGCGGCACCATTTTTGAAGCCAGCAGCACTTCCCCGAACACCCGGTGCGTGTCCATGCCCTCTAGGTCGGCCCAGGTAGCCGCTTCTCCCGCGGCCCGGGCCTCTGCCAGCTCCTTCTTCTCGAGCAGGCGCTCCATCAAGCGGCGATAAACCCGTGGATCGTGCTGCTCGAGCTTCGCGAGCTTACGGAGGCCGTCCAGCTCCCCGGCCGCGTCTTTGCTCTTGGTAGCCAGGTCGACCAACGCTTGCACCGGCTCAGCCATGCTGGGGTCGAGCTTGCTTGCAGCCTCGAGTTCAGCCTTCATGCCCGCGGCGTCGCCGGTGGCTTCGGCAATGTCCGCGAGTAGCATCCTTACCGCATAGCCATCGTCGCCGTTGGTGATGAGCTGCTTCAAGAAGCGCTTGGCTTCGCCAGCGTCGCGCTTGGCCATGGCGAGCTGAGCCTGGAGATAGATCGCATCGGCAAACTTCGGGTCAGCCTTCACCGCAGCCTGAAGCGCCGAGTCTGCCTGCTTGGCTTTGCCTTGGCGTAACAGCGCTAGAGCGTAGACGGTCTGGGCGCGTGCGTTGCTCGGGTCTTTCTTCGCCGCATCTTCGGCGTCCTCGAACGGGCCCGTGCGGCGGATGGGCATGAACTGTGTCTTGTAGCGAGCCAAGAGCTTCCCCGTGAACGCCGCAAACTCCTTGTCGAGCTCGGTGCTGTCCTTGCCCAATGCGAGCTTGAGCACCTCTGGGGTACGTTTGCCCGCGGCCCACAGCTCGAGCATCTTGTTGAGCTTCGCGCGGCCGTACTTCTCCCCCAGCATCACCAAGATTTGGCTCGATGCGTAGTACGCGGTGGCGATGTCGCTGAGCTCTTCGGCACGCGTGAACGCCTTGTTCATATTGCCGAGCTTCGGCAGGCGATCGTCCCGCAGGGCGGCGAACAGATCTTGATCTTGCTCGCGCTGCCACTCCGGCCGCGCGACGATTGTCTCGTACTCCGCCATGCCTTCGGTGAACCAGCGCGGAACGTGGCTCTTGCTCATTTGTATGTGGAAAACATGGGCCAGCTCATGCCACACCGTCATGCCGACATTGAAGGTCTCGTTGTAGGGGCTCATCGAGGCCAGCGTCTTGCCGAAGCACACGCCCTGGATCGCCGTGCCCGGTAGGCCGCTGGTACGGATCGCGAAGTCTTGCCGCTCCGCATACAGCTCCACGCCGATCGGCTGACTCGGAGTGAAGCCGTAGTACTTGACCATGGCCTTCCAGGCGTCGCGCATCAGTCCGGGGATGTAGCGCTCGAGGATGGCCTTCTCCTTCTTGTAGTAGCGGAAGGTGAACTGGCCTTCTTGCACGGACTCGTAGTCCTTGCGGATGGTCTTCTCGTACAGGTTGAGCGTGTTGAACACACGCACGTTGAAGGCGTCTTTGTCGAAGGCGGAGTTCAGCGCCTTCAGGCCCTCCTGGTCATTTCCGGCGCGGATCAGGTTCAGGCCCAGCTGAGCCTCTGCCTTGGCGTCCTCGGAGTCGATCTTGATCGCCTCGCGCATCATCTCGACGATTTCGTCGTAGCGATGCTCCCACTCCGCGTACTCCCCGACGATCTGGAACATGCGCGAGTACTGTGGGTTCAGCTTGAGCACCTTGCGCTTCGCCTTCTGGAAACCGGCGTCATCATCCGCGAGGAAACGCACCGCCGCCTTGAGGCTCAGCAGGTCGAGGTCTCGAGGGTTGTACTTCAGCCCGTCGTCCAGGTGTTGATCCGCGTCGGCGAGTTCCATGTCCCGCAGGTTGATACCAGCGAGCACGAAGTGGGCATTCCCCAGCTTGGGGTTGGTCTTCAGGGCCTGGTTGACCAAGCGAGTCGCCGCGTCGAAATCCAGCGCTTGGGCCAGCTTGACGTGGGCCATCCACACCAGCGCCTCGGGGTGATTCGGCGCCTGGGTCAGTACTTCTTTGATGACCTCTTCGGCGTGTCCTGGATCGTACTTTTCGAGGAACAGCTCAGCGCGCCAGAGCAGCGTTTGGATGTCCCCGGCCTTGGCGCGCTCCGCCTCGTTGAACGCATCGTTCGCGTCTTGGGGTGAGCGTAGGAGGTGGGCAGCGCGCCCGACCATCGCGAGGCCGGTGGCGTCCGTGTCGTTGATCTTATCGCTGTTGTAGTCTTCGATCAGCGTCATCAGCGGCGACTCCGCTGCGCGACGGTCGCCTTTTTCCAGGAGGATTTCTCCTTGGAGTAGGCGCGCAGCGCGAGCGTCGGGGTCCTTCTCGACTTTTGCCAACCAATCGAGGGCCTCGTCCAGCTTGCCTTCGGCGCGCAGGGCCTTGGCGGCGATCGTGCTGGCCTCCGCCTTGAACTGCTTGCTCTTGGCTGCAGATTTCGCCGTCGACACCGCATCGTCGTAACGACCGGTGATCAGCAAGAGCTCCGCTAGGCGGGTCTCCGCCTCCGCCTTTTGCTTGCCCACTAGCGCCGCCCGCAGGTTGGCTTCCGCTTCGGGGTACTTGCTCTTCACCAACAGGTCTTTGCCCTGCTCGAGCGCCTTCGCGGGATCGCGAGGCGGCTTCGGCGCGGCCTTGACTGCCTTGCCGGGGGCTGCCGCGGGCTGTGCTTGTGCACCAGCGCAGGCGCATGTGGACCCTGCCAGGGCACCGCACAACAAGAGCAGCGAAGCGAACGGGCGACGACGCCAGGAGGCAGTGGAGGTGGACCCGGTGGCGGAGGAAAAATGCATCAGACGCGCAGGCACCCCGGAATACTGTCGGAGCTACCGCAGCGAGGCCAGCGCGGATTCCCCGGCGGGCCGCTCTTGCGTGGCGCAGTCTGCTCGCAACACCCGCCGAAGGTGTACGGGAGCGCACTCCCACTGCTCGCCGACGCCAGCTTGTGCGATACCAAACTCCTGATGATCGTCGTCAACACCGAAACAGTAGCGGGCTATCGCGTGCAGCGGGTGCTGGGGCTCGTCCAAGGAAACACCGTGCGCGCCAAGAACTTTGGCCGCGATTTCCTAGCTGGGCTGAAGAACATCGTGGGCGGAGAGCTCTCGGAGTACACGGAGCTGCTCACAGAGTCCCGCCAGCAGGCGACGCAGCGCATGCTGGACGAGGCGACTCGCCTGGGTGCAAACGCCGTAATCAACGTTCGCTACTCCACGAGCGCGGTGACTGCCGGCGCCGCCGAGCTGTATGCCTACGGCACCGCCGTTTTGCTCGTTCCGGAGAGCTGATGGAAGCGATCATCGGAGTTCTCTCCGTCAGCTCGCTGCTCTTCATCGGTTGGTACTGGGGTGCGCGCCGACGGGCGCGTCATCGCGAGTCCCTCGCCGAGCGCGAACGCGAGCTCAGCCATGTGCGCGTCAGCAACGCGAAGCACTATGACGGCTCGCCTCAGCTTCCGCCGCGCTTGGTCACCGTGGAGCTGGTATGGGGCCTGGATCGCTTCCAGGCGTTTTTGGCTGCGCTGGTGAACTTCTTCGGTGGGGAGATGGAGAACGTCAGCGAGGTGATGGCGCGCGCACGCCGAGAAGCGTTGGTACGACTCAAAGCCGACGCCGAGCGCGCTGGGTACGACGCACTTGCCAATCTCCGCCTGGAAACGGCGGACATCGGCAACGACCCCCAGCAGCGCGATCTGAAAGTTGCGGTGATCGGCAGCGCGACCGCCTACAAGCAACTCCCGCTGGGATGAGCTCGTTCAACAGCGGTCTCGCGGGTCTCGCGTGGCTAGTTCAATCGGGGCGCGCGGCGATCTCGAGCAACCGAACGCGGCTGCTCACCCCCCAAGAATCCGCGTTCGTTGGAGGATCACCGTGCAACAGCCGCGTTAGTTGCCGCGCGGCACTACCGTTGCGCTCGGCGATTTCCAGAGTGCCGAAGGAGTTCACCAACGCACACAGCTCCCCCTCCGCGACCTCTGAATAGGTGCGGACGAGCGGGATATCCAAGTGCTGTACGCGCACGCGAAAGCGGCGCGGCTCTTTGAGCGCCTCGGGGCAGTACTCCGCGAGCTCGAGGTTCGTGATGCCATTGCCGAAGTGGTCCACCACCACCACCTCCGCCTCGAAACCAGTGGCCAGCTTCAAGACGGCTTGGTTGGGAGTTGGAACGACTTCGTGGACCTCCGCGCCGACCTCCGCGAATGGCAGGCCCGCCACCAGCTTGGCGCCGACCGGCGCGAACAAATCTCGCCCGTGAAATGTGTGACTCGTGAGCTCGACTTTCAGCCCCGGCGAGCTCACGTCGATCTCCCGAACCTCCGCCTGATCGCCCCGACGCCGTGCCAGCGCCAGCACCTCCCCCACCAAGCCGTTGTCAGGCAACACGAAGCAATGTCCTTGCACACTGACGACCAGTGCGCGGCGCTGACTCCCGACCCCGGGGTCGACCACCGCCACGTGGACGGTGCCTCGCGGAAACCAATGAAAGGCGTGCCGCAGGTAGAAGGCTCCAGCTCGAATGTCTTGAGGGCGGATGTGATGAGTCAGATCCACGATGCGCGCATTGGGCGCGCGCTGGAGTACGATGCCGTGCATGATGCCAACGAACGGGTCCTTCAACCCGAAGTCGGTCAGCAGCGTGAGCACACCGCTGCGCTGACCAGCTGGCCCGCGGTGGGTCACGCCGACGACGACTCCTTCCCTGGTAGCGGCGCCCGCCAGCGGGTCAACCGACGTGGGAAGTCGTCGACCTTCGCGGTGCGAGGCGATTCCACGCCTCGCCAGGCTGAACGCAGCGCCGCAGTGACGTGTGCCGCGAGCCAGTCCGGGGGCGCCTCATGTTTTTCCCCAAGGCAATTCAGCTCCAGCTCGACCCCGCCGCGCTCCAGCTCGACCCGGGCCACACCGGCCCAATCCGCTTCCGGGGTCGAAAGCGCGAGGTCGTACTGGACGCAGCCGTCGGTCAGCGTGATGCGGCGCGCCACGAAGCGGCCACCGGTGGTTGGTCGGCTAGCAGACACTGCGGGACCATAGCACCTCCAACGCATTGGAGGGCCGCCCACTCACACACCAGCACCGGTCGCCCCCACGCGAGTTCGCGCCGGCAAGGCGCAGACAAGCAACGGGTCTGAAGCCTTCAGGATGGCCGCCCGGAAACTAACGGAGCGAGCCGCTGCTCCAAGACGCTCTGCAGCGTGGCGAGTGCTTGATTGAACCCACGCAGGCGCTCCCCGCGTGTGGACTCGATGTCGAGGTCGCACAGCAAGAGCCGCAGGGGTTCGATCACGGTGGGGAGCATGCCCCCCGCCTCACCGAGCTTGGAGAGGAAGTCCACGTAAGTCAGGCACTGCAAGGGGCTTGCCGGACTACCAGGGGCTACGGGTTGAGTGACGGCCTCACCAATCGCCTGCTGCTGCAAGCGAAAGACCTGACGATCCCCTTCGCCGGTGTGGAGGCGATTGCTGGACAGCTCACGGATCATGCGGTCGAGCTCACTCACCACTTCGTCCTTTGCATCGCGAGCGCCGAACACCTCTTCCCCGATCTCGAGGCGCAGGATGCGATCCATGAAAAATAGCCGAGCGAACAGGTAGAGCGTGGAGTTCATGTAGTAGCTGTGAGTCATCGACCAGCTGGGGGCGATGTGCTCCTCGCAGTCTTGGGCCAATGCGACGTGGGCGCCGCTGACCAAGATGTTGTCGAGGCGCCGACGCAGGCTCTTCACCGCGTCGAACGCGTCGTCCCCCCAGCGGTCCACCGCTTCGCGAACACGCTCCCGGCGCCGCGCTTCGCCCTCGCTCGCCTGCTGATGATCGAAGCGTCGCGTGGCCAGGTCGCTCTCGAGCTGCTTGATGCGCTCCGTCGTACGGCGGGTGATGAAGTGCTGCGTCAACGCGCTCACCACGACCGCGGTCACGGCGGGGTTCACGACGGCTGCGATCCACATCGGGTCCATTGGCCGCAGTTTCCAACGTTGGTGCGATTGTGGCAACGAAACAAGCCTTGCGCGCGCGAGGTCGGACTTTGATTGACAGGCTAGTCCGAATCCAGCCCAGTTCGCGAGCGCTGCGAAGGTCGGGGCGCCGCGTATCCGCACGGTACGTTGTCCAAAGCGCCTGCTTCGAGCGCTGGTGGCGCGAGGCACGTCGTGGTCAAGCTGGGCGGGTCTAGTGACTCTGCCGGGAGGGTCTAGTGACTCTGGGTTCAGCTTTCGCACGCACGCTAGCGATGCCCCAACGCCGTGTCAGAACCGGAACCAAGACTCGCATTTGGCTGACCAGCCGAATGGGCTGCGAGGTTGCGAGTACGACTCAGGCTACGCCTGGCTAATGCGGCCTCCCTGGGCGGCGCCGCGTTTTGCGCACGAAAACGCCATCCGCCTCGAGCGCCGTAGGACTGAAGGAGCTCTGTAGCGCTCGCTCCAAAGGGAACGAACCCTGCGTTCCCATCCGCAAAACGTCAGAGCACGGCCGTTGTGCACCAAAATAGAGGCGGCCACGTAACGCGACTCGCGTTAGCCTGGCGAAATGCTTGGGAGGACATGGGCGCGACGCGCTCTTGGGACGAGTCTGATCAGTGGTCTGGCGCTGCTAGCGAGTGCTGGTGACGCTCATGCGTTCTCGACCCGCATTCACATCATGATCGCCAACGATATCCGCAAGGAATTGATCGCTGGTGGAGGCAACAGCGTCGCCCTGAAGCTGAGCGGCTACAGCGTCAGCCTCAGCGAAGAGGACGCGCGCGCCATTCGGGACAACCCATTGGAGTTCCGCGCAGGTGCCATCGGTCCGGATAACACCGTGTTCCCCGGCATGACGGATCCGAGCCACGCGCTGCACCAACAACCATACGCCCAGTGCCAGCTACTCTACGATGAAGCGCTGACCGACGCCGAGCGCGCGTACGCGCTGGGTTGCTTTCTGCACGGCTCGACGGACGCGATCGCGCATCACTATGTCAACTACATGAGCGGTGAGACGTTCACCCTCACCCCCATCACCTCAGCTCGGCAGTCTTCCTGGGACAACGTGGTGCGCCACATTGTCGCCGAGTCTCAAATCCAGAAGGCCGCGTACGAGCAGAGCCCGAGTGCTTTCGGCGCGGGCACCCTGGCGCACACGATTCCGCAAGGATTCGTCCTCCGAACCTACTTCGGAACGCAGAACCCGGTGTGGCTCGCGATGACCGAGCATGCACGGGCGAAGTTCGAAGCAGCGAAGAGCGCCAACCCGGGCGCCTCCTTCGTCAGCATCGTCAACTCCGCGGAGCTGCCGGCCGCGGACCACCTGGCGCTTGCCCCGTTCTACATCGAGGAGATCGACCGCGAGCGACTGGACATCCGCTTGGATATCGAGACGCGAATCGCCGAACTACAGGACCCAAGCACGGCTGACGGGTTCGAGCTTGGAGTCACTGCAGGCAGCGACGGCCAGCTGGGGACGCCAGACGACCAAACCGACTGCGACTTCAGCTGCCCCGTGCTGTTCTCCACCTACAAGACCTACGTCGCGATGCTGACGCCGCGCTTCGATGCGAACAATCAGCCGCTGCCAAGCGCGTTCGACAAGCTCAGCGAGAAGCTCCACGACGACCTCTACGGATTCATGCCGGCGTACGCGCAGACGGTGACTGGGCTGTCAACCGAGCTGAACAGCCCCCTGACTCCGGGCGCTCCCCAGTTCAGCCTCAGCAAGAGCCGACTCGGCGTGCTGATGCAGCCGATGAAGGACTGGGCGAACAACATCACCAACCTGGACTACGAGACAGTCGCTCAGGCCGTGTTGCCCCAATGGTACCTGGACTTGCAGAGCACGCTGGAGACCCTGGGCATCAACATCCCGCCAGCGGACATCATTCGCGCCGTGTTCGATCCCATCGTTCAGCCGATCAAGGACACCCTGAAGGACAAAGCCATCGACCTGGCGGAGGAGTACGTCGGGACGCTGATCGACGAGCTGGAAGCGAAGGAGGACGCAGTGCTCAGCGAGTACGACACGCGCCTGAGCGCGGCAGCGGACCCGAACCTGAACGGCACGGCGCTCGACAACCTCTTCGACTCGGGGCTGTATGCCCACGCCTTCAACATCGCCGCTGTCACCTTCGCCGACCACCGCATGGTCGTACCGGCGAGCGGTGATCAAGGACCAGCCTCCTTCGACGCGAGCCATACGCCCGCTTGGATGCAGCCGGGTGTGTGCGACTACCTGCGTCCGGCCGTGTTTCCGCTCGGCATCGATACCAAGGCGCTGCTGAGCGTGCGCAAAGACGGCACGGACTATCCGGCGACCATCACCGAGGACGCGCCGGTCGAGTGCCACTCCGGGAAGCTCGAGAGCTTCGCTCCCAATGCGTCTACGGCGGACTGCGCCGTCACCGACCTGGCAGCTCTGATCCTCGACCCTGGACATCAGGGCTCCGTGAGCCGAGCCTTTCCGCCAGGGCTCTCAGACGCCCCAGCGACCTGCTTGAACGTCGCTGTGCCTGGGCTCCCGGATCCACCAGCGAACCCGAGCGGTGGCGCTGGTGGCACTGCGGGCACTGCCGGCACCGGCGGCGATGCGGGCAACCCGAGCGGCGGAAGCGCTGGAGCTAGCGGTTCCCCGGGGAACAATGCAAGCGGTGGAGGTGACGACGGCGGCTGCGGTTGTCGCACCACCGGTGGGGGCGACAGCCACGGTTCCACCGCGCTGCTCTTCGGCCTTGGCTTGCTTGCGCTCCGTCGGCGCAGGCGGGGCTGAGCCCCTCGAGCCACTCATCCTCCAGCATTTTCCACTTTTGAACGCCGCGAAGCGCGGCCCAGCGAGAAGCCAATGAAGATCCCCATGATGCGGTTGAGCGTGTTCGGTGTGTGCCTTGGATGCGGGCTGTTCGTTGCCTGTGGTGGAGACGACGGCGGAGGCGGAACAGGTGGCAGCGGAGCACAAGGCGGCGTAGGTGGAGTCGCGGGAGCGGGAGGCAGCACTGCAGGGGTTGGCGGCGACGCCGGGAACGCCGGGAACGCTGGCACCGCCGGCGCCGCTGGGGGCGGCATGGGTGGAACTGCCGGAGTCGGCGGGGTCGCGGGAAGCGGCGGGAACGCTGGCACCGGGGGTAATCCAGCCGGGGAGCTGCTCGCCGACTTGGGGCAGTCCGTGTGGCACGGCCTGCAAACCCGAAACGGCGTGGAACGCGCATACGAGCTCTCTTTCGATGCAGACCAAACGCTATGGGCCGAGGTGCAGAACCCCTTCGGTCCCGCAAGGAAACGCGAGATGCGGGTCTTCAGCGTCGGCAGCGATGGCGCGAGTGTCTCCACGACGGTGATCACGCCCCAGGGCTGGCCAGTGCCGCAGAACAACGGCGAGAAGAAGGACTACACGGTGACGGTCGTCGACGGCTCCCCACGCCAGTTGGTGGTCGAGCGTGACGGGGCAACCGAGACTTATGACGAGGGTCCCTATCCAGAGCCTCAGACGGGTCTGACGGCCTTCGTGCGGGTCTTTCCCTCGAGTGGCGCGGTCTACGATGCCTTTTGCGGGAAGGGCACCCTCGAGCTACAGCCGGACCGCTTGCCCATCTGGGACTTTGCGCGGGACAACTCCCTGGAGCAAGAGCTGGGCTCCGATATCGTCGCTGGCGTCCCCTTGGACACCTGGAGTGATCCGAGCGGAAACAACCAGTTCGCGGTGCGCAACGTGCCCGGCTTTGACCAGCTCGGTGGAACGGAGCTGAGCGACCAGTTCAACTTCATCGTGACGTACTGGGGAACGCTGACCCACGCTGGCGGCAACATCGCCCTGCGTGAGCAGAACGACCAAGTGCAGGACGCGCTCTGGGCGTGGCTCGGTGACGGCGTGGGCAGCAACAACACGAACGATCTGTTCCTAGAGGTCCACAGCCTCGCCGGCGCTGATCTCACCCCGGACGAACCTTCAGCGAGCTTCGCTGCTGGCTCGGTCGACTTCGAAGCCATGGTGCTCCGCTGCAACGACGCGATCACCAAGCAGATCGACGTGCAGGTTCGCTTTGGCAACGGCGCCTGGACGCTGGTTGGGAACGCTCCCACCACGCCGCTGATCAACGACAGCCTGTTCCCGCCCGCGTTGTAGCGCGCCTCAGCCCGCCCGCGCCCTCGACTGGCGTACCCCTCACAACCTGCGGTCGGTCGCCCGGCGCTCCCTCACCCCCAAAGCCGAAGGAGCTTTTGGGTGACCTGCGATCAGTCCGAGCGGCGCTCGCTTCGGTGAGCTCGTCGTGCAACCCCAGTGTGCCTGTGCTCAACTGGGATGTAGCAATGACAACTTCTTACTTTTGTCAGCGGGTGTGCTTGTGCCTCCCCCTGGTCGCCCTAGGCTGCAACGGCATCATCGGTCCTGAGCAGGGGATCACCAGCGCGGCAGGAGGTGCTTCCGGAGCGAGTAGCGGGGGCGACGCCGGAACCGTGTCAGCGGGAGGCAGCGGTGCGGCGGGCAGCAACGTGGGAGGTAGCGCCACGGGAGGCAGTGGTGCCCAGGGCGGGGACGCGGGCAGCGCGGGCGCTGGTGGCAGCGGCGGGGCTACGCCGACTGGGCCCATTCCGAAAATTTTCTATACGGATATCACGCATGCACCCGTCAGCGGCGGTCCTGCCGGCGGCGGTGCCCTGGTGACCCTCTACGGTTCTGGCTTCGGTTCGACCCAGGGCAGCGTGGAGTTCAACGGTCAGCCCCTCACCCCTGTCAGCTGGGGTGCCGATGCGGTCCGCGGGTTGAAGAAGGTGGTGGTCCAGCTACCACCGGGCACCCCTGCGGGCGCCGGCCAACTTCAGCTCGTTACCTCCGGGAATCAACGCAGCAACGAGCAGCCGCTCGTCGCGACCAACAAGCGGATCTGGTACGCGACGCCGAACGGAAGCGGAGACGGCGAGAGCGTCACCACGCCGATGTCGCTGTCGGACATGGGCTCGGTGTACCTACCCGGTGACCTCGTCTACCTGATGGATGGTGACTACGACTACGCAACTCCCAACTGCTTTGACACCACCTCCTGCTCTTGGTTGCTGAAGCTAACGGACGCACCCTCAGCCAGCGAGCCTGTGCAGGTGATGGGTTACCCTGGAGCACTCGCGCGCTTCAGCGGGGAGCCGTTCGGGATCCGCGTTGACCAGAGCTACACCCGCTTGGGCAACATCAGCGTCCGGTTGCCCGACGTGGCTGGCATTGGTGTGATGGTTCACGGCCGAAACGTGACGCTGGTAGGCAACGACGTGAGCGCCGTTGGACACACCCAAGGCGCGAACAGCGGCGTAGCCATGGGAGAAAACGCGTCGGATCTAGACGTCGTCGGGAACTACTTTCATGGTCTTTTTGGCGGAACCGAAGTGTTCAACGGCGGCGCTCGCGTCGAACGCTACAACGAGTTTCGTGCCCTTGCCCGTGTGGTCTCCGTCGACCCTTCCGCGCCGCTGGCCCACTACGCGAACCACGCAGTCGACGTGTACCAGTACGCCATCGTCGCCTCCGGCGGCGGGGCACCAGCGAAGGTCGAGCTGTTCGACAACGTGTGCGAGATGGCGCGCTACGCGATCTATCAAACCGCGAGCGCGGCCACCGGGGAAGTCTTGATTCGGAACAACACCATCGACGGCGAGTGCCTGGTCGGATCGGACACCGACGGAGTCAGCATACCCGTGCGCCTCGAGGCCAACGCATTCATCCTGAGCGCCGGGCACGCGTGCACTGACGAGCCAGGAGCGACGGCCACGCTGACTTTTGGTGCCGCAGGGAACCACTGGGGAACGATGGGAGCACCGACCGAAGACGCGAGCCCAAGACTTGGAGACGCTCAGCTCGATTCCGACCTTACACCCGGTGCAGCGAGCGCCTTGTGTGGGGCGGTGCCGAAGCCCGCCGCCCCGGACGACTTCGACTACCTGGGCGAGCAGCGACGCGACCCCACGGCCATTGGCGCCTTCGAGTGCCCCCAATAGGGTCAGCGAAAAACCGGTGTTTCGGGCTCGCAACTGATACGAAAGGGGAGCCACCGAGCGAAATTCGCGTGCGCACATTTCCGCGCAGCAACGCTCAAAGCGACCGACACCGCGTCAGGTCAAGACCTGGAGCTGAAGTCGACGGTGATGGTCCGGCGATTGCCCGACACCGGTCCTTCCAACACTTCCACTTCCGGATTGTCCTTGCGGCTCCACCACAGCCGCGCCGCCTCGGGGTCCCAAGGAGCGACACCCTCCAGATGCTGAAGCCGTCGCAACACCTCGAGCGCCGAACTGGGACGGTTCGCCACGTCTTTCTCTAGCAGCTGCAGGACCAGCGCCTCGAGCTCTGGTGGCACCCGGCGCCCCAAGCGGGACGACGGTGGCTCCGGTTGTTGGTTGAGGTGGCCCATACAGACCTCGACGGCCGTGGCTGCCTGAAAAGGCGGCGTTGCCGTGAGGAGATAATACGCGAGGCCGCCAACCGCATACAGGTCCGCAGCTTCTGAGACGGTCTCGTCCCGGATCTGCTCTGGCGACATATAGGCAGGAGTGCCGATGGGCACGTTGCGGCCGGTCAGTGTCTCCTGCATCGACAGGTCACGCACCAAACCGAAGTCGAGCACGGTCACGAAGTCTGGCACCCCGCCCTTGCTCTGAATCATGATGTTCGCCGGCTTGATGTCGCGATGCACCAGCCCCTCCGCGTGGGCCTCTGCGAGCGAGCCGACGATCTGTTCGAGAAAGTGCACGACCCGTGCGGGAGACTGCGGCCCTTCACTCTTCACCAGCTCCGACAGGCTGATGCCAGCGACGAACTCCATGGCGTAGTAGAGCGCGCCCTCCGGAGTGCGTCCGTAGTCGTAGATCTGTACGGTGTTTGGGTGACGCAGCCGTGAAGTGACCCGCGCTTCACGCTCGAAGCGCGTCCGCAGGCTCTCGCTAGGGCGCGTGAGCAGCTTGATGGCCGTCGCCCGGCGCAACGTGGAGTGGCGAGCCTTGTAGACGACGCCCATGCCGCCGCGGCCGATTTCCTCGAGCACCTCGTACTGCCCAAGCTGCTCCGCTGCGCGGGACGCTGCGTTGACCACGCGCCGGGTGCGCACCACCGCAAGAGTGAGCGCCAGGAGTAAGGTCAACGCCACGCCGCCTATTGCCACATGGAAACGATAGCGTGGGGACAAGCGTTGAAAGCCGATACCTGGGGCGAACATCGCCCGGAGCTTGCGGTCCCCGAGGCGCACAGGAAAGGTCGCCGCCTCGGGCGCTGCCTCGATCCCAACTTCTGCACCCAGGGAGCTCTCGTACAGCAGCGCTCCCTCTTCGCTGCTCGCGCCTGGGTCGACCAGGGCCACGTCGAGGGTCGCGGCGTCGAGACCAGCAAGACCATTGGGGACCAGCTCACCTGGGCGCAGCACACCGGCGACGACCCCCATGAAGGCATCTCGACGTTGCTGCTCCGAAGCCACCGGTTGCCCCGGCCGATACACAGGGATGTACGCCGCCAAAGCGGGCGCCGGTTGCTGCTCCTCAATCAGCTCGAAGCGCTCGGAGACGACCGCCTTGCCCGAGTCTCGAGCGCGCTCCACATTGCGACGCCGAGACTCCTCGCTGTAGAGATCGAAGCCGAGGATCTCTGGGTTGGCGGGCTCGACGAACAGGATCGGGACGTACATCGCGCGCGCGTCGGCGTGCACCAGCAGGCCGGCGCCCTTTGCCTCGCGGATCTCGTAGTTCTTCGCGACGTCAGCCTTGGCAGCAGCTTCGAACTCCTTGCGCTGCCCCTCCGCGACCTTCGGCGCCCACTGCAATGCGGCGTGCTCCTCGCCAGCCTGACGCACGAAGCGCGAGAAGTCGCGAGAGTTCAAATCCGGCTTCACGGCGATCAGCGCTGGCACCGTGTTCATCAGCTCGAAGGAGCGGTCCAGACGCTTCTGCAACATAGCCGCGAAGAGCCTCGCGTGCTGACGGAAGGCGGCGACCTCGCGCTGTTGGTCGAGCACCCGTGCGTACCAATAGGCTGCCGCGGTCGCGACCAAGCCAACCAGCACGACCAGCGTCGCGCGGTCCAACCCCAGTCGCCTAGCCCGCCGAGCGAGGCTGCTGGGCTCAGGCCCCAGCGGTGGCTTGGACGGGGCAACCATCGCAGAAAGCACTAGTGCAGGCCCCTGGAGAGGTCGAGCGCCGTCGAAGATTCGTCTTCAGACGTCGGACCCGTCCTGGCGCGTGGTGCACATCGGTCAGCCGTTTGGTTGTGGATCAGCCGTGTTACGCTTGCGTGATGAAACTGCGACACGGGGGGCTCCTGGCGGTTTGCCTCGGCGTGTGGTGGGGATGCAACGCCGAGCAAGACGCGGTCTCTGGGGGATCGGGGGGTGAGGGTGCGATGTCGGTCGGCGGCAGCGCCGGAGCGAACACCGGCGGCTCCGCTGGCGTCGCTGGCAGCCTGAACAGCGGCGGAACAACTACGGGTGGAACCGCAGGTGCCGGCCCAAGACGCTGCAACGGCCACGCAGCGCTGTGCGACCGCCCCTTCGACCAAGTCGCGTTCGCGACCACTCACAACTCGATGTCAAACGCCGACGAGGGCTGGATCGCCCCAAACCAAGAACACGGCTTGGAGCAGCAGCTCGCCGACGGGATCCGCGGCATGCTGCTCGACACCCACGACCTCGACGGAGTGCCGTTCCTGTGCCACTCCAATTGTTCCCTGGGGAAACGCGACCTGGCGGATGCGATGAGCGCTGTGAGGAGCTTCCTCGAGCAGCACCCCAACGAGGTGCTGGCGTTCCTGATCGAGGACTACGTCAGCCCAAGCGACACCGCGAAGGTGTTCGACCAGACAGGCCTCACGGCGCTCACGTACTCCCACCCGAGCGGCGCGCCCTGGCCGACGCTCGGTGAACTAGTGGACACCGACCAACGCCTGGTGGTGATGGGTCAAGACGGCGCACCTCCCCCAAGCTGGTACCTACACCTGTGGGACGAAGCCTGGGATACCCCCTACTCCTTCAAGAACGTGGGTGAGTTCAGCTGTGACGAGAACCGCGGCTCCCGAAGCAACGCGCTCTTCCTGCTGAATCACTGGGTGGAGAACCCGCTAGCCAACAATTCGCTCAGCGCCGAAGCCAATCGGTACGAGGTGCTGCTCGGTCGCGCTCAGCAGTGCCAGATGGAGAGCGGCAAGTTTCCCAACTTCATCGCGGTCAATCACTACGCCACGGGTGATTTGTTCCGAGTGGTGGACGCCCTCAACGGGGTGAGTTCCAATTGAGGGGTGCCGCTGCTCGTCTTCTCTCAGGTCGCGTTGGAGCCTTCCGGCCTGCTCAGGGCGGCAACGCTGGTGAGCCGCAGCCTGCCGAGCCCCTTGGATGTCGACGTCGCGGGCTTTGAAGACAACGCGCACCTCGGCAGCGGGATCGGGAGCGAGGCAGCGATCATTTCCGCGCGGCTTTCCGTGGACGTGCGCTTTGGGGAGCTAGAGGGGCGCTTCGCGTTACAACAGCGCGCAAACCACGAGACAGCGCTCAGCCTGGCGCAGGCCGCTGAGCAGCGTGGCCAGGCACACGGTATGGCGCAGCTCGCCCAGCGCTGCCCCTGGGTGTGGGAGCTCGACTCCGAGGAACCCCTGGAGTCCGCGCTCGCGTGGCTATTCTGCGCCGCGCTGGCCTCCTGGGGGCTCGGCCCCATCTTGCCCTCCGACCACTCCACGCTGTTCGGAGTGCGCGGCGCCCGGTTGCGCGCGGGCGTGTAGCAATCGACGTTGCTCGCGCTCGCTGCTACGTCTCGCCCCATGGCCAAGCTCGAAGTCCGCGCGCGGCAGCTGCGAAAGTTCCTATCAATCCTGCTGCTCGCCTGCGTCTGCCTGCTCGCGGGAGGGGCGAGCGCCAATCCGCAGCCGGGGCTGCCGAAGCCCCCAACCGGCTTGGACCGCTCCACGCCCCAGCGCACCGTCGACTTCTTCCTCACCGCCACCCGCGAAGGCGACTTCGCGAGCGCCGCCTACGCGCTGGATCTCCGTGGGATCCCCGCCGCTCAGGAGCCCAAGCGTGGCGCGGAGCTCGCCCGAGAGCTGCGCTACGTGCTCGATCGCGGCCTGTGGATCGACCTGAGTGACGTCAGCGACGACGAGCAGGGGCGCCCCGACGACGGCGCGCTGAACGAGACCCTCGGCACCATCCCACTCAACAACTCCCATGTCGGGATACGCCTCCAGCGGGTGCCCGTGGCCGGCGGCGGGGCCGTCTGGGTGTTCTCACGCGGAACCGTGGCCGCAATCCCGGACCTCTACGCGCAGCACGGCCCCGGAGAGATCGGCCGCTACCTCCCGCGCTGGTCCCATCGCATCAGCTTCTTGCAGCTTGCCATCTGGCAATGGATTGCGCTCTTGCTCGCGAGCGTGCTCAGCCTGCTGAGCGCGATGGTGGCGACACGCTTCATCCTGCGCTTCGCCACGAAGCTCGCCGCCCGCACCGCGAACAAGTTCGACGACGCGCTGGTGACGCGCCTCCGGGGCCCGATGCGTTTGCTGCTCAGCACCTGGATGCTGTCTGCCTTGATGGAGTTCACCAAGCCTTCGATCCCCGCGGAAGGAACCATCGGGCGCATCGTCGGCACCTTGCTCATCGCAGGCTTCGTCTGGCTCACCACCCGCGTGGTTCATGTGATCGCGGACACCGTGCTCGCCTCCATGACCATCGCCGAAGAGGCAGACCAAGAGCTGGTACGCCACGGCCAACACATGCGCGTGAAGGTCGCGCGCCAGGCCATCAACGGTGTGGTGTTCTTCATCGGTCTGTCCCTGGCGTTGACCCAGTTCGAGGTCGTCAAGAAGGTCGGCGTCTCACTGCTGGCCTCAGCCGGTGTTTTGACCGTGGTCATCGGTTTTGCCGCGCAGAAATCAGTTGCGAATTTGCTGGCTGGCATCCAGATCACCGTCGCTCAGCCGATCCGCATCGGTGACCGTGTAAACATCTCGGGAGACGTCGGCTGGGTGGAAGAGATCACCCTGAGCTACGTCACGATGAAGACGTGGGACGGACGGCGGCGCGTCTTCCCCATCACCTTCTTCCTGGACAACCAGTTCGAGAACTGGACCAAGAACGACACCCAAAAGACCAGCATCGTGATGATCCACACGGATTACCGGGTGCCCGTCGAGAAGGTCCGAAAGAAGCTGGCAGCGATCGTCGAGAGTCGTGACGAGTGGGACGGAGAGGTGTGCAAGCTGGTCGTCTACGACGCGACCCAGCAGTCCATTCAGCTACGCGCCACGGCGAGCGCCGTCGATGCGGGCAAAGCCTTCGATCTCGGCTGCGCGGTGCGCGAACAGCTGATCGACTACTTGCAGGAGCTCGATGGCGGGAAGTACCTGCCGCGCACTCGCTTGGAGATGCCGGGGCCCGCAGATCCAGCGAATCCCAGCGAGCAACCGAAGGAGGCGTGAGCAGCGCTACACCGACTGTTCCTGATCAGATGTGCCACTGCCGTCGAGGGCGCACCGGGTAGCGACCTCCGTGCATAGACCACAGCAAGACGTCTAGGTCTGCTGGCGCCGCGCCTTCGAAGGGCACATCAAGAAAGCACTCGTGTGCTCCAGCTTCGGACGAACTCACCAATTGCACCTCGAACGCACGCGCGGCGGCGACGCTGGTGAGCACGTCGCCCGCCAGCCGATACTCGAACTCTCCGCTTCGAACCTGATGCCGCCCAAGCTCGAGGAGCCCGATTGGAACCAGCTGCTCGAACCATTCAAAGAGCCGCTCGGATGTGCGCTCAGCTTCTGGCTCGACGCTGACGGACAAGTCAGTCGCCGCGTTCTCGAGGCCGCACGCCTTCAACAAGCGCTCATGAACGCGCAAGGCTAAGTCACGCGGCGCATCGTCCGCCCGTTTCCCCCCGGCAATTCTCAGCGCCTCACGCAGGGCTATCGGCTCGCGAAGGGGAGCGACGGGCGGGTCCGGTCGATCTTGATCTGGCTTAGGAGCGTGTAAAAACGTCGGCACATCTACGCCAACCCAGGCCTCGAGCACCCACACTCCGTTTTCAGTGACATCTAGCCCAAGCACGCCCGCGGGCCGCTTGGAGAAGGTGAAGTGCTCTCGCCCGAAGTAGTGCGCCTGAGCGCCACAGCCGACAAAAGCGCGCAGAAAGGGCCGCACCATGCGGTTGATGAAGTTTCCCGCGTGGGCATCCGCTACGAGCGCGTTCACCGTGGGCAGAGCGATCAACTGCTGAATGGCTAGTCCGGAGACCAACGCGCTCACGCCTGAGGTCGCCCGTGTTTCCGCCGGGTACGCCGCCAGGTCCGGGAAGTGCCAACGCACTTGGGTCTCACGCTGCAAGGCGCCCATCACCAACGCGTGGCCAGTCACGACGTGAGTCGCCACCCAGGGCACTTGCGTATCCGCGACGGCTTTCGCGATGGCGCGCGTGCGCGCGATCGCTGTCGACACATCGACCTCAGCAACCTCTGGCCAACGCACCTTCACAAGTCACCCACCACGCTCAGCTGATACTCACCCCTGGCTTCATCGTAGGTCGCGGTGATCACCAGTGGGCGGCAGCACACGGCACAGTCTTCGACGTACTGTTGGTGCTCTCCCCCCCCTGGATCCGGATAGGTGTCCACGAGTTCGAAGCAGTAAGGGCAGCGCGCGCCTTCTTCGCTCAACACATCACAGCTCCAGTCCGAGGGTGTTCACCACAGACCAATCTGTGGACTCCACCCCGCCCGGAGGCAAGCTGTCGTAGCGCAGCATGAGCGACATTCCGGCTTTGAGCACCGTGGCCACGCCAAAGTCCGCGCTCAGCTGGCTGAACAGGCGGTAGTCGCTGGGCTCGTCGAAGCGCGGCTGGTAGTAGGTCGTCGACACGAGGCTCACCCGCTCGTCTACCAACCAGCTGAAGGTGAGGTAGTTGCTCGAGCGATGCACCAGGGCGGGACGATCCGGCGGCGTGACGTCGCTTGCGAGCTCGGTGTGCTCCAGCATGTACGCGGTACCAAAGAAGGCTTGCAGCTCATCGGCGTCGAACAACTGCAGGCGGGGCCCCGTCCCAACCAGCTCGCGTAGCCGCACGGCAATGAACTTGTTGCTCTCGAGCTGGCCAAACAGCTCCCACCAGAGCCCTTCGCTGAGCTCGTAGTTGTAGCGCGCGTGAGCGAAGGAGCGGCGCACCTGGGTCTCACCGTCGAGGTGACTGTAGTCGCCCGTGGCCGCAAAAAAGCCCAAGTGGCGCCCCGTGCGCCCAGCCAGCTGCAGGCTGGCACCCCAAACCACGCCGTCGGTGTTGCCGCCATACGCTTTCAGCGAGCCATCGAGCTTGGCGGTGATGGAGCGCGTGTGTTCCCCCTCACGGTCGCTCTGCAAGCTACCGAGCTTGCGTCGTAACGCCTCGGTATCCACCTGACCGATAGCGGGGCGCGGACACGAGGCAAAACAGCCCAGTCCAAGAGCTACGGCGACAAACGGCGAGAGGCGCACGGCGATCCATATAGATCACGACGCGCGCCTCACTCAATCGACGGCCGCTGGCCGTAGTCCTGCTTACTCAGCCGCAGCGCCAGCGAGGCCTTCTTCGGCCTGCTCCTCTTCCGCGCGCTTGAGGCTCTCGAAGGGATCCTCCCAGTTCTCGTACTGCAGGATGTCGAGGGCCGCGAAGCGCTCGCGCTGGCGATCCGACAGGAGACCGATGCGCTTCACCGCGGGGACGATCTTGGAGAACAAGATCTGCCGGAACTGCTTCTGGCCTTCATTGTTCATCGCGATCTCGCAGCACTCTTCGACGGGGTAGCCGAGCTTCTCCCACATCTGCTGGAACAAGAAGCGATCCCGCATCAGCACGGCCGCCTCGTAGATGAAGTCCTCGCGCTCCTGGCGGTCCTTCTCGCTGACGTCGTTGTAGTAGTCGCGCAGGCTGAGCACGCCGTAGGCCACGTGGCGCGCCTCGTCCTGAATCACGTAGGTGGTCATGTCGCGGAGCAGCGGCTCCTCCACCGTCTTCGCCGTCACACCGAATGCAGCCAGCGCCAGGCCTTCGACCATGATCTGCATACCGAGCAGCTTCATGTCCCAGCGTGAATCCGTGAGGATCAAGTCGAGGAGCTTCTTCAGGTAGGGACTCACCGGGTAGGAGAAGCCAACCTTGGTGTGGAGGTAGCGATCGAAGACCTCCACATGACGCGCCTCATCCACCACCTGGGTGCCGGCGTAGAGCTTCGAGTCGAAATCCGGCACGGAGTTCACGAGCTGTGCCGCAGCCAGCAGCGCGCCTTGCTCGCCGTGGAGGAACTGCGACTGCGTCCAAGAGGCCATCTCCTTGCGCATGACCACGTGATCCGCCTCGGTCATCTTGTTGTAGATGTCCGAACCGAAGAGCGGGTGCATGAAGTCCGGCACCGCTTGCTTCTCGATGTCAACGTCCTGGCTCCAGTCCAGGCGCACCTCAGCGTCCCACTGGAGCTTCTTTGCCTTGCGGTAAAGATCACGGAGGTCCTTGCGCGTCTCCTGGTACGTCCAGTTAAACGTGACGTCCAGCTCCGCCATGATGTGCTCGATGTCGATCCGCGGCGTGGCTTCGCTCATGACTACTCCTCCGGTGCCCCTCAGGCTGACGAGATCTCTGGAGACAAGGGTGGCTCCCCGCCTCGCCTCCAAAAGATGAAGTGAGCTTCACCTTCCGTCCAACAAAAAGCGAAGCCGGCTTCACTTTTACTCCGTTTCAGCTAAATAACCCTCATGTCGAAGCCCAAGGCACCGTCCGAGAGTCCGGCCGCGCTGCTCGATCTGGACCCCGCCGGGTCGGACGATGCACCGGAGAGCGGTCGCGTCGTGCCCCTTCACGGTCGCAGCAAGAGCGTCCCTCCCCCCACTCGGCATCGTCGCTCGTTCTCCCAGCAGCGCGCTCACGACACCTACACTTCGCTTATCCGCGCGGCAGCAATCGTGTTCGCGCGCATGGGCTTCGACAGCGCACAGACCACGGACATCGCCCAGGAGGCGGGGGTCAGCGTCGGCACCTTCTATCGCTACTTCGCTGACAAGCGTCAGGCGTTCATCGAGATGATCACGGAGCACCTCGAGGATGCCTATGAGCGCATCCTGGCGAACTTGAGCCCGGAGGTGTTCGCCGCGGAGCGCGACAGGCAAGCGGCGGTGGACCTGGTGCTCGACGTGTTGTTCGAGCACACGGCGGAGCACCCCGAGCTGCACCGCGTGTTCCTCGGCATGTCACTGCGAGACATCGACGTCGCGCGCATCCGTGCGGAATTCGAGTCCCGGGGACGCACGGTGCTTGCGGCTCTGGTGCGTGAGGTGGTGCCCCAGAGCCACGTTCCCGATCCCGTCGCCGCTGCGGAGGTGATTCAGATCGCCGCGCAGGAGATCGCGGTGTTCACCGTCGGAGGGCGCGGCGTGAAGTCCGAAGCGCGCGCCGAAGCGCTGCGTGAGGCCCTCGGCAGTATGATCTTCCGCTACCTATTCGCTGACGCCCCAGCGACGGACTGAGCCTCTGGCCTCTTCCGGCTGGGCCTCGCGCACACACGCCGGGTGCGCCATGCTTTGTGCTGAGAGGTTTTCTTGGGGGGAGAGGGCGCGATGACAGGCAGCGGGCAGGCGGCGGTTGGTCGATGGCAGCACTTCGAGGGCGAGCGCCTGCAGTGCGATCTGTGTCCGCGCCACTGTCGCCTTCAGGATGGGCAGCGTGCCTTCTGCTTCGTGCGCCAGCGCCAGGGCGACGACATCGTGCTCACGAGCTTTGGCGCGGCGACCGGCTTCTGCATCGACCCAATCGAGAAGAAGCCGCTCAATCACTTCTATCCAGGGTCCAGCGTGCTGTCGTTCGGCACCGCGGGGTGCAACCTCGGCTGTCGCTTCTGCCAGAACTGGGACATCAGCAAGGCGCGAGACGTCGCGCGGCTCTCGGAGCGCGCACTGCCCGAACGGATCGCCGCTGCTGCGCGAAGCAACGGCTGCCAGAGCGTCGCCTTCACCTACAACGACCCGGTGATCTTCGCGGAGTACGCCATCGATACCGCGGTCGCATGTCGCGAGCAGGGAGTGAAGAGCGTCGCGGTCAGCGCCGGCTACATCAGCGACCTCGCGCGGGAACCGTTCTTCGCCGCGATGGACGCCGCGAACATCGACCTCAAGGCTTTCACCGAGCGCTTCTACCAGAAGCTCTGCTTCGCGGAGCTGGGCCCGGTGCTGGATACGCTGCGCTACATCAAACACGAGACGCGCTGTTGGCTAGAAGTCACCACGCTGCTCATCCCCGGAGAGAACGACTCCGAAGGCGAGGTAGAACAGCTCGCAGGCTGGGTGTACGAGCACCTCGGCGCCGACGTTCCGCTGCACTTCTCTGCCTTTCATCCCGACTACAAGCTCACCGGGCCTGAGCGTACCCCCGCGGAAACGTGTCTAAGGGCCAGAGATCAGGCCAAGGCCATCGGCCTCCACCATGTGTACTGCGGTAATATCCATCAACCCGAGAGCCAGTCGACGTACTGCCCCAGGTGCCAGGCGCGACTCATCGAGCGCGACTGGTACGCGCTTGGGGAGTACGCAGTCGCCAGCGGCGACGAAGCCACCGGAGCCTGCTCCCATTGCGGTGAACCCATCGCGGGTCGCTTCGCCACCGAAGCTGGAGCCTGGGGACGCCGGCGGCTGCCGATTCGTATTGAGTGACTCGCGAGGTTTCCGCTGCTCGAGATTGACCGCCAAGGACCCAGCCTTGGCGGTTCCCGCCGAGCTACCTACGGATCAGCAGCTTCTCGAGCTCGACCCCGGCGCCCTTGAGCGCGTCGGCTTGGATGGTGCAGAGCTTGGTCACCCCTTCCATCGCGAGATCGATCATGGCGTCCATATCGGAGCGCGCCACGGCTTCGCCCTCGGCAGTGCCCTGGATTTCGATCATGCCGCCACGCGCGGTCCCGACCACGTTGAGGTCGACGCGCGCGGTGCTGTCTTCCGCATAGCAGAGGTCGAGAGCGTACTGCCCATCCACGTGCCCCACGGAAATGGCGGCGACCTGATCGCGCAGCACCGGGATCTCAAGCAGGCGATTCTGACGCAGCTTGTACAGCGCCTGAGCGAGCGCGATGAAGCCCGCGGTGATCGACGCGGTGCGCGTCCCGCCGTCTGCTTCGAGCACGTCACAGTCGATGTGGATGCTGCGCTCCCCGAGCTTCTCGAGCTCCACCGCAGCGCGCAGCGAGCGACCGATCAGCCGCTCGATCTCCCGTGCTCGCCCGCCGAGGGGCCGCTCACGACCATCCCGGCGCTCCCGGCGGCGCGGATTCGCGCGCGGATGCATCTGATACTCCGCCGTGACCCAGCCCTTGCCGGTGCCCTCGAGAAAGGGTGGGACGCTCTCGTCCACCGACGCCGTCACCAGCACGCGGGTCCCGCCGCAGCGATACAGCGCGGAGCCCTCCGCCAGGGCATGAAATCCAGTTTGCACTTCGACGGGACGCGGCTCTCGCAGATCCCGTCCACCACGCTTGTCACGAGCCATGGCGCCTGCCTTACCATGCAAAGTCATGGCGTCGCAGTCGAATGTCTCCGAGCCCGCTTCCACCGACCCCAGCGTCGCCAAGCGGCGCGTCGCGCGTCCTGGGCACCAGCGCTTGCCGTTGATCTTGCTGGCGGTTGGCGCGCTGATCCTGGGGCTCAGCCTGATCAACCCGCCTGCGGGGCGCTTCAGCTGGTCGCTGGAGGTGGTGCCCGGCCTGATTGGCGTCGCCGTGATGATCGGCACCTACAAGAAGCTCCCGCTCTCTCACTGGATCTACATCAGCGTCTTCATTCACATCTTGATCCTCAACTACGGCGGCATCTACACCTACGCGGAAACACCACTAGGGAACTGGGCGAAGGACACCTTCCACCTCGCGCGCAACCACTACGACCGCATCGGCCACATCGCGCTTGGGGTGTTCCCCTGCTTCATCATTCGTGAAGTGCTGCTGCGTCTCACTCCACTGCAGCGCGGAGGCTGGCTGTACTTTCTCGTGGTCTCGGTGGTGCTGGCGATCGCAGCGTTCTGGGAGCTGCTCGAGTGGTGGGTCACACTGATCGTCGCTGGGGATAAGGGCACGGCGTTCCTCGGGACCCAAGGCGACGTCTGGGACGCGCAGTGGGATATGTTCCTCGCTCAACTCGGTGCGATGATCGCGCTGCCGCTGCTCGGGCGCTTGCACGATCGCTCGATGGCCAAAGTCTTCGTCAACGAGTGACTGGCCTGGACGCGCGTGGCGCACTACCACTGCCAGAACCAACACTGCCTAGCCCATGGATCCCGAGCGCGCCCTCCCCCCCAACATCCTGAGGATCAGCGAAGTCTTCGCCAGCATCCAGGGCGAAGGCGCGAGCACGGGGGCACCCTGCGTCTTCCTGCGGCTCGCGTTGTGTAACCTGCGCTGCAGCTGGTGCGACACCAAGTACACCTGGGATTGGAAGCAGTTTCGCTACGCCGACGAGGTCAAGGAGCGCTCGGTGGACGACCTGGCCGAGGAGGTGAGTCATCTCCTCGCGGATCTAGACCTCAAGGGGGAGAGGAACGCCGCCAAGCCCCCGAGCTACCCAAACAACGCACCGCACCTGCCGCGCCTCGTGATCACCGGGGGCGAACCGTTGATCCAAAGCAAGGCGTTGATCGCGCTGCTGGCCCAGCTGCCAGACGACGTCGTGGTCGAAGTGGAAACCAACGGCACCTTCGCACCCACGCTCGAGCTCGCGGAGCGCGTCAACCAGTGGAATGTATCCCCGAAGCTCGCCCACGGCGGTGACCCGGAGAAGCGCCGAATAGTAGACGACGCGTTGCTCGCGCTGGGTGACACTGGGCGCGCATGGCTCAAGCTGGTGGTCGAGGGCGAGCAGGACTGGCGCGAGATCGAAGCCCTGGTCGAGCGCCTCGAGTGGCCTCGGGAGCGAGTGATGCTGATGCCCCAAGCGACCGACCCGGAGTCGCTGAAGCGACGCTTGCCGCTCGTCGAGTCCATTGCCGCGCGGCAACACGTGAGAGCTTGCACGCGCCTGCACGTCGAGCTTTGGGGCGGCCGCCGGGGCGTGTGAGTGTCGGGGGCGGGCCATGTAAGCCCACAACGCAAGTGCACGACTCCAGAATACAACCCTCTGAAATTCCAACACTTTTGAGTTCACATGACCAACCGGTCATGTTTTGAGTTTCCAAGCCAGAATTGGCTGAGCTAGCGTGTGCGCCGAGGAGGTTCCCATGGGACGTCACACTTGGCTTGGGTTGCTACTGATCAGCGCGGCGGGGTCGCCTTGCCTGATGGCTTGTGGAGACGACAGTAGCGGCGGTACGGGCGCGAGCGGCGGCACAGCGGCGAGCGGCGGTACAGGCGCGACTGGAGGTAGCTCGGGCGCCGGCGGCAGCGGCAACAGCTCAGGCAGCGGCGGTGGCTCTCCCCTCGGCGGTTGCAGCCTTTTCCCGGCGGATAATCCATGGAATACGGATATCTCCGCCTATCCAGTGCACCCGAACAGCGACACCTTCGTCGACTCCATCGGGCGCAACCGGAATCTCCACGCGGACTTCGGCACCGAGTACAATGGAGCGCCGATTGGCATTCCGTACGTCGTCGTGCCGCAGAACCAAGCCGGCGTGCCCATCAACTTCGACAACCCCGATGAGAGCGATCCGGGGCCCTACCCGGTGCCTGCCGACGCGCCCATTGAAGGCGGCCCGGCCTCCGACGGCGACCGCCACGTGCTCGTCGTGCAGCAGGGCAGCTGCAAGCTCTTCGAACTCTACTACGCGTTTCCCGAGAACAGCGGTGCGAGCTGGAGCGCGTACTCGGGCGCGGTGTTCGACCTCTCCAGCAACGCTCTGCGCCCCGACCGTTGGACGTCGGCGGATGCCGCCGGCCTGCCGATCTTGCCGGGCCTGGTGCGCTACGACGAAGTCGTGGAGGCTGGAGAGATCCGCCACGCGCTGCGCTTCACGGTCAGCACCAGCCAGGACGGCTACATCTCACCAGCCACTCACAGCGCGGGCTCCGGGGGAGCGAGCGACCCACCGATGGGCATGCGTTTCCGCATGAAATCGGGATTCGACTGTAGTGGGCTGTCGAGCGAGGTGCAGGTGATCTGCACGGCGCTCAAGCGCTACGGGATGTTCGTGGCAGACAACGGCTCCGACTGGTTCATCAGCGGCGCCCACGACATGCGCTGGAGCGATGAGAACTTGAGCGACATCGCGCAGATCAGCGGAGACGCCTTCGAGGCGCTAGACACCGGCGCGATCACGCCCTGGTGAGAGGGAAAGAGGAGGTTGTGATGGGACGACAGACCTGGACTACCAGCCTGGCGGTTGCCGCCATCGGGAGCTTGCTCTTGGTTGGCTGTGGTGACGATGGAACCAGCGGCGATGGAACCGGCGGTTCCGCGGGGAGTAGCGGCAGCGGTGCGAGTGGTGGCAGCGGCGGCAGCGGGGCAAGTGGCAGCGGCGGCAGCGGTGCAAGCGGCGGTTCGGCTGGCAGCGGTGCGAGCGGCGGCTCTGCCGGCAGCGGTGGATCGAGCGGCAGTGCCGGCAACGCGGGCTCGAGCGGCAGCGCCGGCAGCGCGGGTTCCAGCGGGAGCGGCGGCAGCGGAGGAGGTGGGGGCGCGACCCTTGGGGGCTGCGACATGTTCCCCGCGGATAACCCGTGGAACACCGACATCTCCGGCTACACGGTGCACCAGAACAGCGACACCTATGTGAACTCCATCGGCCGCCAGACGCGACTCCACGCGGACTTCGGGACCTTCTATCAGGGTGCCCCGATTGGCATTCCGTACGTCGTGGTGCCCCAGAATCAGCCCCTCGTACCGATCAACTTCGACAATACGGGCGAGAGCGATCCAGGCCCCTATCCCGTTCCGCCGGACGCGCCGGTCGAAGGCGGCGCGAGCTCCAGTGGGGATCGCCACGTGCTGGTGGTCCAGCAAGGCGCTTGCAAGCTCTTCGAGCTGTTCTACGCCTACCCGAACAACAGCGGAGCCAGCTGGGACGCCTCGTCGGGAGCGGTCTTCGACCTCAGCAGCAATGCGCTCCGCCCCGATCGCTGGACCTCCGCCGACGCAGCGGGCCTGCCCATTTTGCCCGGGCTCATCCGTTACGACGAAGTCGTGGAGCAGGGAGAGATCCTCCACGCGCTGCGCTTCACCGTCAGCGTCAGCCAGAACGGCTACATCGCGCCGGCTACTCACAGCGCCGGTTCCGGCGGAGCCAGCAATCCCCCCATGGGCATGCGTTTCCGCATGAAACCAAGCTACGACTGCAGCGGGCTAACGAGCGAGGTGCAGGTCATCTGCACAGCCCTGAAGCGCTTCGGGATGTTCGTCGCAGACAACGGCTCCAACTGGTACTTGAGTGGCAGCCACGATCCACGTTGGAGCGATGACAACCTGAGCGACCTCGGGCAAATCCGTGGCGACGCCTTCGAGGCGGTGTACACGGGAGACATCACCCCCTGGTAGTCCCACGCTGTCACATGAGCTGAGCGGGTGGAGACGGCCCGCTCAGCGCGCGGCCTGGCAGCAACGGAATCCGGTCTGTGCCCCAGCGTAGTTCTCGCCATGAGACCCCGTTGCCGCACGGCACCGGTTGCGCCCCTTCAGCCACCAGCCGCCGCGCAACACCGAGCGGCGTCCGCCGCCCCCCCGCGTGGTCCACTCGTCCACGTTGCCGATGATGTTGTAGACGCCAAACGGGCTCTTGCACTCGTTCAGTGAGTCTCCGGGCACGCGCTGGTCGTTCAGCTTGCCACGCGAGGTGAACAGGTCCGGCCGGTCGTGGTTGCAAGCTTCACCGTCTCGCTTGTAGCCGTACGGATAGGGCAGCGCCTCGGGGCCCTCACAGGCAAACTCCCACTCCGCCTCGTAGCACAGGCGCTTGCCCAGCTTGCCGCACATCAGCTGCGCCTCACCCCAGGAGACATTCACGATCGGGTAGGTGTAACCCGGCGGCGTGAACTCGTAGCGGTCGATGCAGTAGCGCATGGCTTGCTTTGCGCCTTTGCACACGCTGGGTTCGAACTCGCCGCAGGAACGGTTGGGCATCCCAGGGTCGTCCACCCAGTACTTGCACTCCTGAATCGGCAGCGTGCAGCGCTCGCCCTCGACCAGAACCATATCCGCGGGGCAAGCGTCTTCCGCGGTGGAGTAACCGGCACGCTGGCCCACGTCGGGCAATGGCGCGCCCGGGTGCTCGAAAGAGCGCTTGCCCGCAGGGTCTCGCGGACCTTCTTGAGCCTGAGGCGCCGCTGCGACGGCCTCGGGCGCTGAGGCTACAGGTGCGGGAGGCGGCGCTGGCTCGACAGCCACAGGGGCTGGAGGCTTCTCCGCGGCGGGCTCTGCAGGGGCGGCGTCGGCTTCTGCCGCTGTCGGCGCTGCACAGCAGCGGAAGCCGGTGCTGTAGTCGTGATAGTCCGCGCCGTGGCGCATGGTGACGTAGCGACACCCATCGCCGTTCTCGTGGGAGTCCAGGTAGTAGCCGCCCATCAACAGCGGGCGATCGCCTTGGGTCCACTCGAGCAGGTTCCCGACTAGGTCGTACACGCCCTCGGGGGACACGCATTGGTCGAAGGAGCCCGTCGGCGCGACGGTGCCGCCGAGCTGGTTGATGCGCGGGTCGTTCATCCAGTAGGAGTCGGTCTTGTGGCGGCCGTGGTGCAGCACCATGGTGGGGCTGCCTGGCTGATCCGCGTTGCACGCATCGGCCTGCTCTTCGTTGCCGTACGGATAGCTCCGTAGGGGGCGCTTGGAACTCCCGGCGCAGGCGTCCAGCCACTCTGCCGTGGAGCAGAGGCGCTTGCCAGAACGCTGACAGGCGGCGCCCGCCTCGTTCATCGAGATGTAGCCTTGAGGCACATTGCCCTTGCCGGTCGTCGCCTTGAGCTTCTCTGCTCCAACCGACTGGTAAGGCGAGTGCGCTTCGCCGCTCGCTGTCTCGAGGCTCGCCTCCCAGCGGTCGATGCAGAAGCGACCCTGGATCAACGCCATGCCTGGGGGACAGCGCTTGCCCGATTTGACGTCCGCGGTCACGGGCTCGTCAGCTTCGGCGCTCGCGAGGCGAGTCTCGGCGTTCGCCTCGGCGGTCTCGTCAGCTTCCCGATCCGTAGTAGCTTCGGGGTCCGCTGCCTGTTTTGGGGGGGAGGTGCGCTGGGTCCCGTCGGGGAGCAACTCTTGTTGCCCCGCGGATTCGTCCGCCGCAGCCGCTTGGGGCCCGCTCGGCGAGTCATCGGGGCCGAGCTTGAAGGCGCCGCTCAGCGCGTCGCAGCCGCCCAGGGACCCAATGCTGCTGAGCAGGCCCAGGCTCAGCGCGGCACGGCTCAGCGTGCGGCGTTTGCCGTTGGTCCGCGGTTCAGCTCGCTGTGCCCCCCGTTGCTCTGCCATGCGCCTAACAAAGCATCCCACCCCGTCAGAGCCGGGGCCAAAAATGGCGGGAGCAACTTATGCAAGCGCTCCCCTCACCCCAAAATCCGGAGAGCGATCAAGAGGTTCGATGGGAGGCGTGGCTCACGCGGAGCACGGCGCGATGGCGTCGATCCAGAGCAACCGCCACTGATGATCCACCTGGCCGAAGAAGAAGCCGTAGTTGACTTGCTCCATGAACAGGTAGTGCGTTGCGAGGGACTCAGAGCGCTTGGCTGCTGGGAGGCGACGTTCCCCTTCATCCGCGGGGATCAGCTCGTACTGAACATTCAGGGAGATGAGCTTGGAGAGCGCTTCGCTTCGAATCGTGCCCAACACACACGGCGCCGGGACGTCGTACCGCTCGGTGTCGCAGCTGTACTCTGGGACGTGGTCATCCGAGGTGAACCAGTCAGCGTCCGTGCACACGTCTGCCAGCTGTCCGAGGAGGTACCGGGGACCCTCGCGGTGGATGTGCGCGAATGAGTCGTAGTGGGTCACCACGTGGAAAGCACCGGGGTTGGTGAGCAAGAAGATCCCGAGCTCGGGCGCGACGTAGCGGTCCAGGTCTTGTCCGCGCTGCAGCGCCGCGGCGAACTCCCGCGCAAACGTAGGAAACGCATCCGTCTCTGGTTGAACGGCAGGCTCCTCCACCGGCGGTGTCTGCTCTGCGGCGATCTCAATGGGTGCGCTCGGCTGCACCGCACTGCTGCTACACGCGGCGCCACTACACGCAGCACCCATTCCCAGCAGCATCCAAGCCATCCACCTGCGCCTCATGGGTCGTTGGATACATCGATTCGCCTCGGGGCTCATCGGCTGATTAACGCGCAGAGTTGGCTGGCGCTTCCGGCAGCAGCAGCGATTCGCCGCCGAAATGGGCCATTGAGCGCATCCGTGGCAGGATTCGGTTGTGCTGGGGAGGGGGAAAACCGGGTCGAAATGCTCCGCGACGTGGCTCGCGCTCCTCGGACTTGCAGGCGTCGCGTGCTCTGGGGAAGCGCCTCAGAGCAGCGGCGTGCAGGCTCCGCGAGGCGCCGCGCCGAGTGCCAGGGCAACGCTGACGCAGCCGGAGAGCGCCGACGGCGAGCCCGCGAAGGTCGAGTTGCTGGCCCCGGCAGCGAACCCGGCACCTTACGGACGGGTCTACAGCGTGCGCTACATCTCCTGGGTTTGGATCCCCAGGGATGTAGAGAAGCCACGAGGCAAGTGGGTCAAGCTCGGCTTCATCCGCACCGGCTACGGCGTCCCACTGCGAGAGGCCGAGCTGGCCCCGCCGCGGGACCAGTGCCGCCAAGGCTACTATGCCATTGAACCGCGCGGATACGTGTGCGCGGATGGCACCACGACCCAGGACCCAGAGCACCCCGTCGTGCAGGCCATGCAAGAAGCGGGCGCCGACCTGATCGAGCAAGATCCCGAGGCGGTGTTTCCCTACCACTATGCCTTCAGCATCGGCGCTCCGATGTACGAGCGCTTGCCGACGGATGAGCAACACCGCCTGGTGATGATGCGCTTTCGCGAACGCCCGCTGAAGCTCGGTGACTGGGCAAAGGGCTTCGAAGACCTGACGACTCGGGAGCCCATCGCAGCCAACGGTCCTCCGCCGCGGTTCATTGCCGAGCAGGGCAAGAGCCCCCTCGCCGGTGACAACCTGGTGCGCAAGAACCTGCCCCACGGCAGCATGGTTTCGTACTCCCGGGCGTTCGAGGCCAAGGGCCGTGTGTGGCTCGTGACTCCGGATCTCACCCTGGTGCCCGCCGACCGCGTGCGCCCCTACACCCCGTCGCATTTCCGCGGGGTTGAACTGGGGGCTTTGAAGCTGCCCCTTGCCTGGGCCCGCAAGAAGCCGCGAGCTCTGTACCGGCTGAGCGGCGACGCAGCCGCGCGCACCAGCAGCATGGAGCCGACCGGGGAACAGCTCACGCGGGCTGCGCCCATCGAGCTCACTGGGGAGGAGCGCAAATTCAAAGGTGATCGCTACGTCGCCACCCGCGACGGCCGCTGGCTCCGCCACGACCACGTGCGGATCGCCCGCGAGGTGAACCCCCCAAGTGCCATCAGTGGTGATCGCACCTGGATCTATCTCTCCCTCACGGAATACACCCTCGTGGCTTACCGCGGGGCAAAGCCAGTGTACGCGACGCTGCACGCGCCGGGCCGCGGCGGCACGCATCGCGGCAAGGGCAGCGTGAAGAACTACACCACACCCCTCGGCGCCTTTCCCCTGAACTGGAAAGAACGCTGGGGAACGATGAGCCCAGATCCAGGCGCGCCCACCAGCTTCTGGATCAGCGACGTGATGTGGACGCAGTACTTCAAGCAGCCCTACGCGCTCCACGGCGCGTACTGGCACGAAAGTTTCGGCGAGCGCATGAGCGCGGGCTGCCCAAACCTCGCTCCGAGAGACGCCCGCTGGCTCTTCGACTTCAGCGAGCCCAAGCTGCCAGCCGGCTGGCAAGGCATCAGCCCGGCCCCGGGCGCGGAGAGTACGCTGGTCGTCCTGGGTGGCTAGTCACGCGGCGCTGTGGCGCATGGCATCCGACGAGCGCAGCACTTGGCTCGCGAGCTGACTCGCCACGACCAGGCCGCTCATCGTCAGCCGGGCACGGCCCGCGTCCACCAGGCCCCGCGCCTCGAGCCGCAGCAACGCCTCTGCTGTTTCCGCACGGCTCAGGTCGAGGGCGCGACCCAGACTCCGAGAGTTCGGGTGACGGGTGTCACGGGATTGTAGGTAGAGCTCGACGAGGACTTGGCTATCGCTGGCGGTCATGAGCCTTTGGTAACCGAACTACTGTAAACCTGTCCAGTTTCTGACAAGCAGTACACAGCTTTTGTTCAGTATCCCCTCACCCCCAAACACCCCAATGATTTCAGCAGTTTGAGTAAATTCAGGTCGGTGTCCCCGGCCTCCGCTAGCCTGTGCGCGTGCGATTTTTCTCCACAAGCCGGCGGGGAGTTTGGATTGGGTTAGGTGCCACGGTCCTCTGCCTGCCCCTGCTAGCAAGCAGCCTGGTTCAGGGTGAGCCGCAACCCGGTGTGGCGCCTCGCAAAGCGACCGCTGAGGAGCTCGCGGCTCACACCCGCGTGTTCGCTCGGGCTGGAGATTGGGCGCTCTCGAACCCTCAGCTCACCGCCGTGATCCGCAAGCGCGACGGCTGGCTCACCGACCTCTGGCGACGTCCAATGATTCTGCCCAGCGTGCCGGCGCTGGGAGTCGACACCCAAGTGGACGCGCTGTGGCAGTTGAACCAGGTCGCCAGCGTGGGCAAAAAGGACTACCCCTTCAGTGCGAAGTCGACGCGCGCGCTGACGGACGGCGTGGAAGTGACAGGCGAGCTCGAGCTGAATGGACGCATGCTGCGCGCCATCACGGTGTTCCGTGTGGATCCAAAGCAGCCCAAGCTGACGATCGAGACGCGCTACTCCGCGAAGGATGGCGCAGCGGTTGGCGCGCGCCTTGGAGACTCCTTCAAGTGGGGAAACGTACAGTACTACGTGGCGGGCCTCGGCAAGCCACGCATGAAGTACAAGGGAGCGGCGAAGTGGATCGGGCGCAAGGGTGCTCAGGGCGATTTGCTATTGCGGCCGCTGGCGGGGACCAACATGAGCCTCGACTACGGCGCGCGCATCCGCGGCTTCCAGGGCACGATCAAGGCGCACTACTTCAAGGAGCTGGGAGCGGGAAAGGAGCTCGTGGCACGCCGCGAGCTGAGCTTCGAGCCACTGCCCGTGGATCCGCCGTCCCCCACCCCGACGGGCCGCCTCGAGTTCAACCTGGTGGACGAGCAGGGGCAAGCCATCGCGGGCAAGCTGACCATCGACCGCGTCGGCAGCAAGCAGCGAGTGTTCGATGAAGACGGCGGCTTGGACGGCGCCGACCGCTTTGCGTGGACCGGCAATGGTCACCTCTCCATCCCGCTCCCCGTCGGGCGCTACAAAGTGCTGGCGACGGCGGGCCTCGAGCGAGACGCCCGCAGCTACGACGTCAACATCAAGCTCGGAGAGACAACTCGTTTCCACACGGAGCTGCCCCGGGTCTTGAAGACACCGAGCTGGACCAGCGCCGACTTCCACCTGCACCAGGTGCCGAGCGTCGACGCGGACATCTCGCTGCCCGCCCGAGTCGTCTCGATCGCCGCAGAAGGCGTGGAGATCGCGGTGGCGACGGATCACTATGTGGTGACCGATCTGGGGCCAACGCGGGAGGCGCTGCTCAAGCAGGGCGTGCTAACTACTGACTTTCAGACGGTGACGGGCTGCGAGGTGAGCACCCTGGGCAATCGCTTCGGGCACTTCAATGTGTTTCCTCTCACCCTGGACAAGAACGTCGCGTATCAAGGCACCACCCCCGGAGGCCTGTTCGCCAGCGCGCGCAAGGCATCTCCCCACGGAATCCTGCAGGTGAATCATCCGCGCTGGGATCCGGCCATCAGCTACTTCTCGGCGTATGACGTGAGCGAGACGGACGGCGCGCCAGGTAGAGCGGGCTATGACGGAGACTTCGACACCATCGAGGTCTACAACGGCGATGACGCCCGGGATCTCAAGAGGGTGAAGCCCGTCCTGCTCGACTGGCTGCACCAGCTGGGGCGAGGGAAGCGCTACGTGGCCACTGGGTCAAGCGACTCCCACAAGCTAGGGATTCTGGATCCCGGTCTACCGCGCACCTTCGTGCGCTGTCGCGACGCAAAGACAGACGCGGAAGACGCGAAGGCGCCGTTCGACCAGTGCCTCAAGGCGCTGAAGCAGGGCAAGGCGCAGATCACCAGCGGGCCGTTCATTGACGCCAAGGTGCTCGGCAAGGGCCCGGGGGAGACCGCGAGAATCAAGGGAAAGAGCTTCGAACTGGAGCTCACTGTCCAGGCGGCGCCGTGGATCGACGTGAGCCAGCTCGAGGTGCTGGCCGGCGCCGAAGGCAAGCGCATCCATTTTCAGACGTTCAAGCAGACGCGCGGAAGCGTCGAGCGTTTCCGCGGGAAACTGACCCTCAGTCTGCCGGAGGGGAGTTCGTTCATCGTGGTGGTGGCGCAGGGGAGTCGGGGATTGCCCAATGTTTCGCGGGAGTACACGGTGCCGTTCGGGTTTACGAATCCCATATGGATTAAGAGTGGGGGTTAGGGTTAGGGCTAGGGTTAGAGCGGGGGTGGGGGTTCGGGCTAGAAGGAGAGTGGGGGTTCGGGCGAGGGTGAGGGCGGGCGTGGCGAGTGGGGCCGGGCATCGGCTTCGCCTGGCCCGGCGGTGGAAGGCGGGCCGGGCATCGGCTGCGCCTGGCCCGGCAGTGACTCAAGGTTGGCCGGGCATCGGCTGCGCCTGGCCCGGCAGTCTCTTGTTTTCCGCGTGGCTTTTACTCTGGCCCTCACTCGAACCCTCACTCGAACCCTCACTCGAACCCTCACTCGAACCCTCGCTCGAACTCGAACCCTCGCTCGAACTCGAACCCTCGCTCGTTCGAGCATTCCGATTTTGCCGGCGTGCTCGGCGCTGTCCAGGCCGGGGCCGGGCTGCGCCCGGTGCTCGCTCCGCTCGCAGCCTGGACAGCGCCTGCGACTCGCCGGCGTGGCGATCGGGTGATCGAAAGGAGGTCACCGATGCTCGAAATCTATCCATTCATTCTCGAAACCATCACTCTAACTCGGCCCTTGGCGGAGCGCATTTGCCGCGCGGATCCGGACCTTGGGCGGCAGCTCAGGCGCGCACAGTCGTCCATCGCGCTGAACGTGGCAGAGGGCTCGTACAGCCGCGGGCGCAACCGGGCTGCGCGTTATCACACGGCCATGGGTTCTGCTCGGGAGACGCTCGCTTGTCTCGAGGTTGCTGAGGCGCTGGGCGCCGTAGGTCCGCTGGATGAAGAGCTGCGTAAGCGCTTCAACCGCATCCTGGGCACGTTGCATCGGCTGTGTGTGCGGTAGCTGCTAACAGCGCGGGGCGGCTTCGGTCGCCTCGCGCTTCGGGCTTGGTGCTTTGCGAGCGCGCGCATTGAGCTGCGGGATCCAATCTCCTAGGATGCCGCGACTGAGTGCCTGGTGCTCCGGGACTTCGAGACGTAGAGATCCATGGCGAAGAGCAAGACGACACAGCCGAAGGCGAAAGACGCCCAGACGAGTGGCAACGAGACAGCGCTGAAGAAGCGGGGGCGACCGAAGAAGGACGCAGCTGCCAAGGGTGGGCGCGGGACAACCTCTGCTGCGAACCTGGGCTTCGAGCAGACGCTGTGGCAGGCGGCGGACAAGCTGCGCAACAACTTGGATGCGGCGGAGTACAAGCATGTGGTGCTTGGGCTGATCTTCCTCAAGTACATCTCCGACGCGTTCGAGGAGAAGCACGCGGCGCTGACTGCGGAGATGGAGAGCGGCGCGGATCCTGAAGACCGGGACGAATACCTCGCGGAAAATATTTTCTGGGTGCCGAAGGATGCCCGCTGGCCGGCGCTGCAGGGCAAGGCGAAGCAGCCGGAGATTGGCAAGTTGGTGGATGACGCCATGCGCGCCCTGGAGAAGGACAACGTCACGCTGAAGGGCGTGTTGCCCAAGGACTACTCGCGGCCGGCGCTCGACAAGCGACGCTTGGGCGAGCTGATCGACCTGATTGGTACGATTGGCCTCGGAGACAAGGCGAACCGTTCGCGAGATCTACTCGGGCGCGTCTACGAGTACTTCCTGAGTGAGTTCGCTTCTGCCGAAGGCAAAAAGGGCGGGCAGTTCTACACGCCCCAGTGCGTGGTGAAGCTCTTGGTGGAGATGCTCGCACCCTACAAGGGGCGCGTGTTCGACCCGTGCTGCGGCTCCGGCGGCATGTTCGTCTCCAGTGAGAAGTTCGTGGAGGCGCATGGTGGCCGGATTGGGGACATCAGCATCTATGGGCAGGAGTCGAACCCCACGACTTGGCGATTGGCGAAGATGAACTTAGCCATTCGCGGCATCGACGCGAACTTGGGCGCCGAGTGGGGTGACTCTTTCCACAAGGATCAACACACGGAGCTGAAGTCCGACTATGTGTTAGCCAACCCTCCCTTCAATGACAGCGATTGGGGGGGAGAGGGGCTAGCCAATGACGTGCGTTGGAAGTTCGGTACGCCGCCGAAGGGCAACGCGAACTTTGCCTGGGTGCAGCACTTCATCCACCACCTGACGCCGACGGGCACCGCGGGCTTCGTGCTGGCGAATGGCAGCATGAGCTCCCAGCAATCCGGCGAAGGAGAGATCCGCAAGGCAATCATCGAGGCCGACCTGGTGGACTGCATGGTGGCATTGCCGGGCCAGCTCTTTTACTCCACGCAGATCCCAGTGTGCCTGTGGTTCCTGTCGCGAGACAAGAAGAACGGCCTCGGCGAGCGCGGAAAGAAGATGCGGAACCGCAAGGGCGAGACGCTGTTCATCGACGCCCGCAAACTAGGCAGCCTAATCGACCGCGTGCACCGCGAGCTAACCGACGAAGACCTGAAGCGAATCGCGGGCACCTATCACGCCTGGCGTGGTGACGGCGCCGGCAAGTACGAAGACGTTGCAGGCTTTTGCAAGAGTGCGAGCACCGAAGAGATTGCCACTCACGGTCATGTGTTGACGCCAGGCAGATATGTTGGCGCCGAAGACGTCGAGGAAGACGATGAGCCCTTCGACGACAAGATGGCGCGCTTGACGGCCAAGCTGGATGAGCAGTTCAGGGAAGGGGCGAAACTGGAGAAGGCGATTCGGCAGAATCTGAAGGGGTTGGGCTATGGTTTCTAGCCCGAGGGAGTCGCTACGAGAACTGCTCGCCACGGCTGGCTTCACAAAATTGCCGAGTGACTGGAGCGCCATAGCTCTTGGCGATCTCTTTTCCGACGACCGCGGTATTTCAGTTGGTGTCATGTATCCAGGCGAACACGACCCAACCGGCGTCCCCCTAATCAAAGCGGGAGACCTATCCCACAACCGAATAAACCCGCACCCTGACTACCGAATATCCGCCGCGGTTCATCATGAATATCGGCGCACAGAACTGATGGGGGGTGAGATCCTGATGACCTTGGTGGGTAATGTAGGGTCTTGCGCTGTGGTGCCTCGGACAATGCGGGGCTGGAATGCCGCTCGCGCTGTCGCCGTGATGAGGCTGCGAGAACCGCGCGACGCCACGTACGTGCGCGCTTGTCTTCAGAGCAAACAAATTCGCCACCTCATGGACGTGTGGTCGAACACGACAGTTCAGCAGACTCTGAACTTGCGGGAGATCAGGGAGCTGCCGCTCCCATGGCCAGATGCGAAAACACGCGACCTCATCACTAACATCCTCGGAAGTCTCGACGACAAGATCGAGCTCAACCGGCGCATGAACGAGACGCTGGAGGAGATGGCTCGGGCGTTGTTCAAGTCGTGGTTCGTGGATTTCGATCCGGTGCGCGCGAAGGCTGCCGGACGGAAACCGAGTGGGATGGATGCTGAGACGGCGAAACTGTTTCCGAGTGAGTTCGAGGAGTCGGAGCTGGGGGAGATCCCGAAGGGGTGGACACACGTTCGCGTGAGTGACGTCTGCGACGGCCTCTTCGATGGCCCGCACGCGACCCCTCCGGAAGCTGAAAGCGGCGCCGTCTTTCTTGGCATTCGGAACTTCCGGCCTACTTCACTAGACCTTTCAAACATTCGGCATATTGCAGAGTCCGACTGGCCGCGGTGGACGAAGCGCGTAGTTCCGCAACACAATGACATCGTGTTCACGTACGAGGCGACGCTTGGCTTCTTCGCGCTGATACCTCCGGGGCTCCGCTGCTGTTTGGGCCGGCGCACCGCGCTAGTCAGACCTCGAGCTGAGGAGAGCGACAGCCACTTTCTGTTTCACTGGTTCGTCTCAAGGCCATTCCAAGAGTTCCTTCGAGCGCACAGGGCCCCGGGTTCAACGGTCGACCGGATTTGGCTGAAGGACTTCCCTGACTATCCCGTGCTTCAGCCTCCATCCGCCTTGGTCTCACGATTCGAGAAAAGCGTTGCTTCGCTTTGGGGGCGCATCCACGCCAGTCAGGGCGAATCGCAAACCCTCGCTCAACTCCGCGACACACTCCTCCCCAAGCTGCTCTCCGGCGAGCTCTCCGTGAAGAGCGCCGAACGTATCCTCGAGGCAACGGCGTGAAACCCAATCACCGCCTCAGCCACACCAAGCGACTCGCCCACGAAACGGAGCGACGACATCAGGCGAGGAGCGTCCACGCGTGACCTCCCCCCCGCCCACCTCGGAGATCATCCTTTATCAAACCGAGGACGGGCGGACGCGCATTCAGTGTCGCTTCGAGGACGAGTCGCTGTGGCTGAGTCAGGCGTTGATCGCGGAGCTGTTCCAGAAGGACGTGCGCACCATCAATGAGCACCTGAAGAACATCTTCGAAGAGGGGGAGCTCAGCCCCGAGGCAACTATCCGGAAATTCCGGATAGTTCGAAGTGAGGGAAATCGTGAGGTTTCTCGCGAAATCGAGCACTACAGCCTGGAAGCGATCCTGGCGGTTGGCTACCGGGTGCGGAGCCAGCGGGGAACGCAGTTTCGGCAGTGGGCGACGGCGCGGCTCCGGGAGTACCTGGTCAAGGGCTTCGCGCTGGATGACGAGCGGCTGAAGAACCCGCCCGGGCCGGGGCACCTCGACTACTTCGATGAGCTGCTCGAGCGGATTCGGGATATCCGCGCTTCCGAGCGGCGCTTTTACCAGAAGGTGCTGGAGATCTACGCGACCAGCGTAGACTACCAGCCGAGCGCGGAGCTGACGCAGCGCTTCTTTGCGACGGTGCAGAACAAGATGCACTACGCCAGCCACGGCCGCACGGCAGCGGAAGTAGTGCATGAGCGGGCTGACGGGACCAAGCCGCAGATGGGCATGCGCACGACGCGACCCGGAGGGGTGATTCACAAAGCCGACGCGAGTGTGGCAAAGAACTACCTGGAGGAGTCCGAGCTGCAAGTGCTGCAGCGCATCGTGAGCTTGTACATCGAGTATGCGGAGCTACAGGCCCTGGAGCGCAAGCAGATGACGATGCAGGACTGGATCGTCAAGCTGGATGATTTCCTCAAGGCAACGGGGCGCCAGCTGCTGGACCACGCGGGCAAGATCTCCGCGGAGACGGCACGGGCCAAGGCAGAGCAAGAGTACGCTCGCTATCGAGAGCTGGAGGATGCGAAGCCCCGCGCCATCGACGCCGAGTTCGAGCGGGTGACGAAGCAGCTGCAGGCTCCGCGAGCGAAGAGGAAGCGTTCAAAGAAGGGTTGAATCCGGGGGGAACGATGAGCCAGTTCAGCGAGTCGGTGGTGGAAGAGGCGACGCTCGAGTGGTTCGAGGAGCTGGGCTATCAGGTCGTCCATGGGCCGGAGATCGCGCCTGGGGAGTCCGGGCAAGAACGCGGCAGCTATCAAGCGGTGTTGCTCGAAGGTCGCTTGCGGGACGCGCTCGCTCGCATCAATCCGGATGTGCCCCCTGCAGCCATCGATGAAGCGTTTCGCAAGCTGACGCAGATTGCTTCTCCGCAGCTGATCGACGCAAACCGCGAGTTCCACAGCTACCTGGTGAACGGTGTTTCCGTGGAGTACCTGCGGAGCGACGGCACGATTGGCTATGATCCGGTGTGGCTCGTGGACTTCGCCGAGGCGGAGAACAACGATTTTTGCGTGGTGAATCAGCTCACCGTCGTGGAGGGCAGTCACAAGCGGCGGCCCGATGTGGTCGCGTACCTCAACGGCTTGCCGATTGCCGTGATCGAGCTGAAGAACGCGGCCAACGAAGACGCCACGGTTTGGGACGCTTACCACCAGCTCCAGACTTACAAGGCGGAGATCCCGAACCTCTTCACCTGCAACGAGCTGCTCGTGATCTCCGACGGACTTGATGCGCGCATCGGGACGCTCTCTGCGCAGAAGGAACGCTTTGCGCCTTGGCGCACGATTGAAGGTGAAGAGCTGGCCCCCGCGACCCAAAGCAAGCTCGAGGTGCTGGTGCGGGGTGTGTTCGAGCAGCGGCGGCTGCTCGATTTGCTGCGCTTCTTCATCGTGTTCGAGGGGGACGGCGGGCTACCGATCAAGAAGCTCTCCGGCTACCACCAATTCCACGCGGTAGCGAATGCCCTCGAAGCAACCATCGCTGCGTCTCAGCCCAAAGGGGACCGCCGCGTTGGCGTGGTGTGGCACACCCAAGGTTCTGGCAAAAGCCTGACCATGGCGTTCTACGCCGGGCGCGTGGTGCTGCACCCGGAGATGCACAACCCGACGCTGGTGATCCTCACGGATCGCAACGACCTCGATGAACAGCTGTTCGACACTTTCTCACGCTGCCACGACTTGCTGCGGCAAGAGCCCGAGAAGGCGAAGGACCGGGCGCACCTGCGAGACTTGCTGAAGGTGAGCTCCGGGGGCGTGGTGTTCACGACCATCCAGAAGTTCCTCCCGGAAACACGTGGCGATAGCTTTCCCTTGCTGTCAGACCGCAAGAACATCGTGGTGATCGCCGATGAAGCACACCGAAGCCAGTACGACTTCATCGATGGCTTCGCCCGGCACCTGCGGGACGCGCTGCCGAGTGCATCGTTCATTGGATTCACGGGGACTCCAATTGAACTCACCGACAAGAACACGCGGGCGGTGTTCGGGGACTACATCAGCATCTACGACATCCAGCGCGCCGTCGAAGATGGCGCGACGGTGCCCATCTACTACGAGAGCCGGCTGGTGCGCATCTCGCTCAAGGCAGATGAAGTGCCCGTGCTCGATGAGGGCTTCGATGAAGCCACCGAGGGCGAAGAAGAGGCAGGCAAGGAGAAGCTGAAAACGAAGTGGTCCGCGCTGGAAGCGCTGGTCGGCGCCGACGACCGGGTCAAGCTGGTCGCAGAAGACCTAGTGGCGCACTTCGAGCAACGCCTGGAGGCGATGGATGGCAAGGCGATGGTCGTTTGCATGAGTCGCCGCATCTGCGTCGACCTGTACGACGCGCTTCGCAAGCTGCGCCCGGAGTGGCACGACGAGGATGACGCCAAGGGCGCGCTGAAGGTCGTGATGACGGGCTCCGCGTCGGACCCGAAGGACTACCAACGGCACCTGCGCAACAAGCCGGGACGTGAGGCCCTGGCTCGGCGCTTCAAGGATCCAAGCGATCCGTTCAAGCTCGTGATCGTGCGCGACATGTGGCTCACCGGCTTCGACGCACCGTGCTTGCACACGCTGTACGTGGACAAGCCGATGCAGGGCCATGGCTTGATGCAGGCGATTGCGCGGGTGAACCGCGTGTACCGCGACAAGCCGGGTGGCCTAGTCGTCGACTACCTGGGCGTCGCCGATCAGCTGAAGCAAGCCGTCCACACCTACACCGAGAGCGGCGGGCGCGGAGACACCGCCATCGACAAGAACACAGCCGCCGCGGTGATGCTCGAGAAGTACGAGGGCTGTTGCGACCTGTTCCACGGCTTCGACTGGAGCACCTGGACCAGCGGCAAGGCGAGCCAGCGCTTGTCGCTGTTGCCCGCTGCGCAGGAGCACATCTTGGCCCAGGAAGGCGCGAAGGATCGCTTGCTGCTGGTCGTGACCGAGCTCTCCAAGGCGTTTGCGCTCGCGGCGCCCCACGCGGAGACGACGCGCATTCGCGATGACGTGTCCTTTTTTCAGGCGGTGCGGAGCGCGATTGCGAAGACGACGACTGGCGATCGCAAAGCATCCGGCGACATCGACCACGCGATTCGGCAGTTGGTGTCCAAAGCAGTGGTGTCAGACCAGGTGATCGATGTGTTCGCGGCAGCTGGGCTACGCAAACCTGAGATCACCATTCTGTCAGACGAATTCCTCGCGGAAGTGGAAGGTCTGAAACAGAAGAACCTGGCGGTGGAGCTCTTGCGCAAGCTGCTGAACGATGAGCTCAAGCTGCGCGCGCGCCACAACCTGGTTCAGTCGCGGTCTTTCGCCGACTTGCTCGACAAGTCCGTGAAGCGCTACCAGAACCGCGCGATTGAAGCCGCGCAGGTGATTGAGGAGCTGATTCAACTCGCCAAGGAGATGCGTGAGGCGCACCGCCGGGGTGAGGAGCTGAACCTCAGCAAGGACGAGCTCGCCTTCTACGACGCCCTCGAAGTGAACGACAGCGCGGTCAAGGTGCTGGGTGATGACACGCTGAAAACGATTGCTCGAGAGCTAGTCGAGACCGTGCGGAAAAACGTCACCATCGACTGGACGGTGAAAGAATCCGTCAGAGCCAAGCTGCGCGTGATCGTAAAGCGCATCTTGCGCAAGTACGGTTATCCGCCGGACAAGCAGGAGGCGGCGACGAATACGGTGTTGCAGCAGGCGGAGTTGTTGACTGAGTTTTGGGGGGCTGGGGCGACGGCATCACCGTAGCGTGTGCTCTGACGCTCAGGGGCGCGATCTGAGCGGCTCTCCAGCTGCGTAGCCGCAACGCTTTCGCGTTCCCCTCCCCCTAAAATCCAATAGATCGCGCAGATCTGATGGGCGAGCGCGGCACACAAGCTGCATCGCGCGGGGTATGAAAGCCGTCGTCCTCGCTGCGCTGCCCGATGATCATGGGCCCCTGAAGGCCGCCTCTGTGGATCTCCTCGCGGAACTGGAGCGCGCCGGTTACGACGAGGTGTCGCTGTTCGAGTTGAACAACGCGCCGCTCGCCTACTGTCAGGGCGAGTTCGACTGTTGGCTGAAGACGCCTGGCAAGTGCCGGGCTCACGATCTGGAAGGGGACATCGTCGCGGCGGTGCATGATGCGGACGCCCTGGTCACACTCGGTCGCCTGACGTTCGGTGGACACGGGCACAGCGTGAAGCGCGCAGTCGATCGGCTCATCTGCTTACTGGAGCCCTTCTTCGAGAAGCGCGCTGGGCTGACGCATCATGTGGGTCGCTACGATCACCTACCCGCCTGGTTCAGCGTGAGCTGGGCGCCATCGGCGAACACACTGGAGGCGGAGACCCAGCTCGACCTGACCGAAGCCAATGCGCTCAACTTCTTTGCTCCGCGCTTTGGCTGCGCGGTGTTGTTGAAGGGAGAGGAGCAAGCTTGGGGCGCGCAGATCGCTGCCGCGCTGGCGTCCAAGAAAGTCCCGGGAGAGGCGATTCGCTCACGGGACCCGCTGCGCTCCGACTTGCTCGCGATGGCCGCGCCGGATCTGAGCGCGTTAGGGCCTACGTCGGTGCGCCGCGCGGCGATCCTGGTCGGCAGCCCGAAGGTCAAAGGCACCAGCGCCTCCGAGGCTATGGCTCGTTCGCTGGCGGCACGTCTGGAGGCGGAGGGCGTGATCGCCGAGATCCACTTCGCGACGGAGTTCGTACACGACAACGTGCGATCCAGACAGGCAGCTGAGGCAATCGCCTCGGAGGATCTGTTCGTGTTGGTGAGCCCACTCTACTGCGACGCGTTTCCTTCGCTCACCACCCAGGCGCTCGAGCTGATCGCCCATGCTCGTACCCTGCGGAATCAACCCGCGCGTTTCGTCTTGCTGGTCAACTGCGGTTTCCCCGAACCCGAACAGAACCGTACCGCGCTGCGCATCGCACGGCACTTCGCGGAGGCGGGGAGCTATGCGTACGGCGGTGCGCTACCCGTCGGAGGTGGCGGGGTGGTCCAACCCGGATCGGAGCTGCGCGAGCCGCAGGGACCGGTGAGTCACATCGTCAAGGCGCTGGACATCGTAGCGCCAGCCCTGGCGCGAAATCAGGTCGTGCCGACTGCCGCCGTCGAAGTCATCAGCGAATCCATGCAGCCCGATGTCGCGTACCGGCTGATAGGCAACCTGGGTTGGCGCTGGACGGCTCACAAGAACGGGCTCAAGCAAAGCGAACTGCACGCGCGGCCCCTCGACCACGAGCGCTGACGCCGCTACTGTCCCTCCAGCGCCTCTACGTCCGCGAGGTCCTTATGCCTGCCGGCGGCCCGCTTATTCCGAATCAGCGCAGATCTTCCGATGTATGGGATACGGCAACCGCCGACCTCGAAGTACTGGGACTCCGCGCTTGCCTCGTCGAAAGTCACTCCGCTGATCTGGGACAACACCTCGACCTTGAGCGGGGCGACTCCAAACCTGTAAGCATCTCCCTCGACGGCGAAGTGATCTGGAGTAACGCCATGAGCAGACAGCGGCGCACCGAAGGCAGTTAGAGCGTCGAACACACGCCTTGAGTTCGCGTCGTTGGGTCGCACGAAAACGTCTAAGTCGTCAGTTGCCCGAACGAGTCCGTGGAGCACAACCGCCCAACCACCCACGACGACGAACTCAACGCCAGCCTCGGTCAGTTCAACGAGGAGGTCGGCGAAATCCTCAGGAAGTAGGTCTTCAGTCGACACTCTCGCGCCCGCACTTGAACGTCTCCCCCGGCCACTCGGCGCGCGGCAAGCGGACGTCTCCACGAATTTTCATATGGTAAGCAACGAGCCTGGTGGCGGCGGCGAGGCGCTCGGCGGGAGAGTGAGCCAGGTAGGCTGCTGGCTTTATGCTTCCGAATGGCACAAGCTCCCCAGTGATAAGCGCTCGTCGCCGACGCGCTCGTTCGGCTCTTGCTTCCTTCTCCGCCGGGGTGGGCATGCAGCAATTCTAACTCCAACCACCCCGTTAGGGCACCGTCGTGATGCGACCGGATCCCCGCAAGCTGATGATGACATCCCCGTTGGGCGCCACAACCATGCCGATGGGTTGTTCATTGGTGAACGCCACGCGATCGATTTCCGCGAAGGTGGTGCTGTTCAGCCGAACCACTTCGGCGGTATCCCGGCTGTTGACCCACATGCGGCCGTCACTGGTGAAGGCGAGCCCTTCCGGAGCGCTGACGGCCGGCGTCTGGATCACCGTCGAGACGAAGGTGCCGCTCGAGTTGAAGCGCTGGACCACCGAGTTGGTGCGACCGCTGACGAAAAGCTCGCCGCCAGGCCCGAACACCATGCCCTCCGGGCTGCCGAGCTGAGCAGTCGTTGCGAACACACCGAGGTCCGTGCCGCTGGGAGAGAAGCGCACGACGTTACCGGTATTGCGCGAGCTGACGTAGAGGTTGCCGCTCGGGTCGAACACCATCGAATTCGGGAGATTGAAGGTCGTCGTCGCGAAGGTGTCGATGAACGCGCCTGTCGTTCCGTCGAAACGCACGACAGAGTTCGCGCCACGAGAGGTGACATAGAGCGTGCCGTCGCTCGCCACCTCCACGTCTTGCAGATCCGTGACGCCGGTTTGAGTTGCAAAAGCGGTCGCGACGCTCGGCGTCGCGGGGTCGATGCGATACACGGTGTCCGACTCCACGACGAGCAGTGCGCAGTCGTTGCTGAAAGCGACGCCCTCTGGAGAGTTTCCGGGCAGGGTCACACCGCCCGCTGGCAAGCCCGGCCACGTGCAGCTGGGTCCACCACCGGTTCCGCCGGTGCCAGTTCCGCCGGTGCCGCCCGCGCTGGTTCCACCGGTTCCGCCGGTGGTGCCGCTGCCCGCGCTACCTCCAGCTCCAGCGCTCCCTGCGGCGCCACTAGTTCCCCCGGCTCCGGCGCTGCCGCTGGTTCCACCACTCCCGCTTGCGCCACCGGAGGTCGCCCCCGCGCTGCCAGCAACGCCACCGCTACCAGCTGCGCCACTGCTCCCGCTCGCACCACCGGCAGTCGCACCACTGCTGCCTGCCGCACCCGCGCTTCCAGCGGCTCCGCCCTGGGTGCCCCCAGCGCCGCCACTGCCGCTCGTGCCTGCACTGCCGCCGGCGCCACCCTGAGTGCCCCCCGATCCCGCGTTACCACCTATCCCCGCGGAAGCACCCAATCCACCCATGCCCCCGCTGTCAGTGCCTCCAGCGCCCATGCCAGTGCCGGCGCCGGTGCCCCCAGCCTTTTTGGTGTTGTCTTCACCATCACAGGCGACGACACAGCTGAGCGCACAAAGTACCGAGAGCGTGTAGGAGGCAGTTCGCATTGCCGCAGATATTACACAAATCCCGCAAGGACTGGGATGGCGGCGCAGGGATAACCAACCCGGAACTCTGACCAGACAGACTCGCGATCGCTGGAGGAGCGACCGAACAAGATTGCGCGCCCGGGAGGCGCGACCAGGCAACAATGCGCGCAATCACCGCCAGCGAAAGCGAGCCCCCAGTTGCTTGAGCTGTCCAACGCGCGGCTCCTAAGCTCGCGCCAATGAGGCCTCTTGCGCTAGTCGTTTCCATGTTGATAGCCGCTCCGCTGGTCTCGTGCAGCAGCGACACCGATGCCGAAGCTCCCAAGCTCGAGGTAGAGTGGACCGCCACCGACGTCTGCCCAATGAGCCCGGCCTACTGGGAGTTCGCGCTGTTCGAGTCCGACTGTCCCGATAACACCTGCGGCGACCTCGAGGCTCGCTTGACGGCCGGGGACACTGCGGGCGCGCTGAGGCACCAGGTGACCACCAGCATCCCTGAGGCCCAGACCGCGAGTGAACTGGAGAGCCGCAAATATGCGTTTGCTGTCGTCGCCCGCGATGCGGACTGCAAGCCGATCGCGACGGGTTGCACCTGCGCTGATGCCGCGGACATCAAGCTCGTTGAGATCAACGTAGCCGCTTGGGCTAACTGCGTATCCGCGGGGCAGTGTTCGATGACTGAGGCCTGCTCCCCACTCAGCGGCGGCGCTGCAGGGGACTGCAGCGGCGCTCAGTAACCCCACACGGTGAGCGCGGCGTTCTCGTCATCGTCGAGCTGCGCGCGCGAACCGCTCTTGGCGACTCGCCGCGCTTCGATCTCGAGCTTGTGAGTCGCGCGCCAGAGCGCTCGCGCGGCGATGGGTCGCGACTCGAAGGCGTCCGAGACACAGGCCGGGTCCACATCCAGCTCACACAACGACGGCTTGCGACCCAAGCGACCCGAGAGCAGCAACAGCCCCCATCGCGAGGAGTAGTCGTTGCCCAGAGTCGCTTCCAAGGGACGCCCAAGCGGAGGTTCCACGCCCACGGCAGACTGATACAAGTCGACGCCATCGATGTGCCGCGCAGGCTTCAAGTCAAATGCCGCGAGGATCGTGGTGGCCACGTCCATCGAAGTCGTCGGCAGCGTGACCTGGCTGCCGGACAGCGCTCCGTGGGGAAACTTCACGTAGAGCGGCGCGAGCAAGCGATCCTCGCGCAGGGGTGGCGCTGGATCGAACGGCACCTCGGGCGGATCCCCCATGGGCACGTCACCCACGACGACGATCATCGCGTCGTCGTAGGCACCCTTCTTCTTCAAGAGTGCGAGTAGCTTCACCAGCTCCGCGTCCTGCTTGATCAGCGCCGCATCGTGAAAGGCGTGGAGACGCTGCCAGTCTTCCGTGGCCAGCCGCCGGGTGTTCGCGCGCCGTCGCGCGCGCACATCGTGCAAGATGATCGCGCCGCGCCGCGCGTGCAGCAGCCCTCCGTATTCCAAGGGTGGTAGCTGCCCGGCCTCCGCGGTGGTCAGGTCCCAAGGTGGATGACCTCCGCGCAGGTGAGTAACGACCAGGCGCCGGCTCTTCGAGTCCAGCTGCTTCTCGAGCCAGGCCGTCGCCTGAGCCAACGGCTCCGTCGCCGGCAGGTCTTTCACCGGTGAGTACTCTTCGAAGCGGTCCCATCCGCGGTCGAAACCAAACCCAGAGAAACTAGTGGGCACGCCCGTGAACATCGCCGTGCGACCGCTGGCTTGCTTCAGGATCTCGGCGACGCTCCGCACTTCCTCGGGGATGCGTCCGACCGGATCCTGAAGGCCATGTGCGCGGGGAGATACCCCAGTGAGCATGCTAGCGACAACCGACGACGCGACGGTCGTGGGGGTACGGTAGCCAGTAAAGCTAACACCCGCTCGCATCAACTCCGCCAAACCAGGCAGGTCGCGAGGCGGGGCAAACGGCGGTACCCGGCGGCGGTCGATCCCCGACATCACGATCACGATCACGGTGTTCGTGTTGGGGGTGGTCTGACGCTCGGTCACGCCATCCAACTGAAGCTCGGGATCACCGAACACCAACCGCCCGGAGTCGACACCCGACGCGGCTCGAAGCTCGATCGCGACCAGGCGGTCGGCGTACTCCGTGAGGTCGATGTGAACTGGGGTCCAAGAAGCCCCTGGTCCACCGTGCAGCTTGCGGCGCTGAAGCACCAGCGGCTGCTTCCCGTCCTCTAGTAGCCGTAGTTCCGCGTCGCCCTTGCCGGTGCCCCAGAAACCCAGATTGACGTTGAACGCCGCACCCTTGGGAACCCACAAGGGGCAGCGCACCGCGCTCGGCGCTGGCAACGTGAGGGCCTGACGAGGGACCCCGTCGATCGCGATATCGCGAACGATGTCCTCTTCTCGCAGCGGTGTGAACGTTGACTTGATGTCGTCGCTCACCGCGAGTCGAATCCAATCGACATCGATTCGACCCTTGGGGCTAGCTTTTCCGCGCAGATTTAACGTAACAGTATGCCGACCGGGACCGAGCTTCGTGTCCAGGGTCCGCGTGCGCACGTTGTCGATGTCGTCCTTGAACTTGAGCGTGGCGACATAGCGATCGTCCAGGTAGATCCCCGCACGACTGACGCTCCCGGCAGCGGCTCTGAGCTCGATGAACGGTTCCTCCAGCTCGGCGTCGAGCCAGAAATCGTACGCGACCTTGGAGGTGTCGATGCGTGCGACTTGCGTGCCCTCGCGATCCACCGACTGAGTGTCCAAGAACGGTCCAATCGCGAACTCACGTCGCGCCTGAACGTCCTTGCCCGCCAGGTCGACGAACGCCCCGCGGTGGTAGAGGTCGCAGCGCGACAACAGGCTCAGCAGGCTGGTGCGACGCGCCTTGGTCGGGGGTGCCTCGGCGCCAGCGTCGCCGCTGGACGCCACTGGCTGAAGATCGGTCTTCGGCGCCTGCTTGTCATCACAGCTCACGCCGGTGAAGGCCAATGCACACAGGGCCAACACCGAGAGCTGCGGGAGCTTGCCGAAACCGCTCGTCACAAGCCCCCACTTGTCCCCATGTCGGGTCCGGGTCAAGCGCTGCGTGACTCTGGGCCGCAGAAACGTCGGCTTTTCGCCGATCAGTCCTCGTCCTCAGCGCCTTGAACCTCGAACAAGGTGGTACGCCGCGCTTCAATCTGAACCTCTTGCTTCAGCTCTTCGCCGTTGAGCTTGAGGCGCACGTCGTGCTTTCCGGTTCCGAGCGGAACTCGTCTCCGGGGTCCCCGGCCGACGAACTGCTCGTCTACGTAGATTGAGTGGCGGGCGCCGGTGTTGAGTTCCAGCAAGCCCTTGTCGGCGTCGAGGGTGATGTCGTCGGGCGCATCGCCAAACGTCAGCTTGACGTTGCCACCGACCTTCGCCTCATGCTTCTTCTTGGTGGCCTCCGGCGCGGACTCTGCGGGTGCCTCTGGCGTCTCGGCGCTGCTCTCCTCCATGGGCGCCTCTGCGGCGGCCGCAGGCGTTTCCTCGAGGTTTGTGTCCGCTGCCGCGGGCCCCATGAGCATGCGCACGCCAAAGTATGCGACTAGTCCAGCCGCAGCGGCCGCGCCAATTGTTCCAGCGCCTCGCAGCCACTTCGGACCACCGGACTTGTAGACTCCGTTGGCCGCCAGTGCCGCGGGCGTCTCGTCCTCCAGACGAGGCATCGGACCTTTGTCAATCTTCCGTACCCGCGGCTCGTCGAAGCGGATCGACTTGGTACCGGGAAGCCGTGAGGCCGACTCGCGATCCCCTTCGTCACGTTCTTCGGATTTCGCAGCATCGCGCTTCGCGTCGAGCGCCTTGAGCCCGATACTGGGCCCCGCAGCCTTCTCGCCCTCAGTTCCAGCCTTAGGCTCAGCCTCCGACTCGGGCGTCTCTTTCCGCACGGGTTCATTTTTCCGCACAGACTCATCGTTCCGCGCGGCAGCATCTTTCCGTGCGGCTTCAGCGATACTCTTGAGGCTTTCGGAGATTTTCACCTCCGGCTTCTCTTCCTTGCGCGCTGCCTGGGGGCCGGGTCCTGGGCCGAGACCCATCTGAGTGTCGACCTTGGCCTTGGCGCGCGCGACGGGCACGGAGTCAGAACTCTGCTCCAGCACCTGCGACGTCGGGCTCTCAGCCGCGGCGGACGCGCGGGACTCACTGGGTGCGCTGACTTCGGCTTCGGCGGCACTAGCACTGACCGCGGGATCCACGCTCTCCGCCTTCGGCGGGGCTGCCTTGGGCGCCTCGCTGATCACCGTCGCGGGCGCTTCGCTGATCTCCTCGACTGGCGCCTTGGCCTTGAACTCCACTTCCTTGGTTGGGGGGAGAGGAGCAGTGTGCTCGAGCTTCTCGCCTGGCTTGGGCATCACCACCGTCTTGACGGCAGGCGATTTGCTCTCGACGGAGGGTCTCCGCTCGAGACCGCTCACCAGTTCGCTACGCAAGCTCTTGACTGGCGCTTCGATTTCCTTCGTTGGCGGGAGCGGGGCCGTTTGTCCCTGGGCCGCTTCAACGTCACTCGCGGAAGGCTCCGCGCGCTCGGAGTTCGCTTTCTTCGCGGAAACAGGGCCGACGGTACCCAGCGGTGCGGTTCCGTCTTTGCCGCCCAAGTCCAGGGTTGGACGCGGCGCAGCAGGCGGCGCCGTCGCCGTCGGCGACTGCACAACTGGTGGCTCTTCGGACATCCCCTCTGCCGGGGGCGCGGCGGACGCATCGGCGTCGGCCGGTTCCATGCTCATCGCCGGGGGTGCGACGCTTTCAACGTCCGGTTCCACGCTTGCGTCGGTGGGCTCACTCGCCTCCGGCGCAGCGCTCACTTCGGGTGCCTCGCTCGCGTCAGGTACGACGCTCTCCGCCTGGACGACGGCCTCAGGTGCGGCGCTCGCCTCGAGAGCAGGGTCGGCGTCGGAGGCTGACTCCAGCGCGCCGACGTCCGCCTCAGGCGCCTTGCTCTCGGCCTCAGCCGCAGCGCTCTGCGCTTCAGGCGCGACGCTCGGCTCCAGCTCGGCTGCGCTGGGAGCTTCGCTAGCGACCGCCTCCGGCGCCTTCTCGCTCCAAGCGTCGTCGACGTTCTCCGACGCGGGCGGCACCTTGGAGGCGCTTTCTCCAGCTGCCTCGGCCATCGCAGGGGACGGCTCGGGCTCGATATCGAGTTCGGAATCTGCGATGGCCTGACGCGCGGCTTCGGTGACGCTCAGCAGCGTCGAGCTGCGCTTGAACTCGATCTTGCGCACCGGCAGCTTGGCGATGTCTTCCTCTGCCGAGCTCGCATCGCCAAGCGCTGACTCGTCCCTCTCCCCCTGATCCTCCGCTGGCGGATGCTCACTCAGGTGATCGAGGACACTCTCGATCTCCTCCTCGTCTTGAGCGCTCAGGGCCGGCTCCGCTTGCTCATCAGCCTCCAGCAGCCCCGAGAAGTCGGACTCGTCGTCGGAAGACGGCGGCTGAGAGAAGGCCTCCTCGATCGCTGGGGCTTCATCCACCTCGGGCGGCACCGATGACTGCTCGAAGCGCAGCGTGAACTGCGGCGGCTCGAGGCTCTCCATCACCGGAGGCGGCTCGCCCGTCGCGGTCACTTCGCTCATCAACTCAGCCGCACGCGGCAGCAAGTCTTCCGAGCTTTGGGTAACGATGGCGCGCACCCCGCCGTGCTGGGCGAGGTCGAGCAGCACAGCCTCGACCAGGCCAACCTCCACGCCCTCCTTGACGAGTTGCCGCACGGGAACGCCTTGCGCCACCCGCCGCGCGACGTCACGCGCCGCATCGGGAGTTGCGCGCATGTACGCGTCGAGCACCGCGGGATCGAGCGCCACTTGACTGACCTCGAACAAGCGCCCCTCACCCAGCGCCGCACGGGCGCCGCGAGCAAGTCGGATCGGCTCCTCGAGCACGCCAAACAAGTCATGCTCGAAATCGCGCTGAACCTCGGCATCGCTCGGCTTCACCGCGAAGCGACCAGCGCTCACGCCAAGCAGCGCCGAGATGACTTGCTTGCCCCGCACGTGGCTGCCCTCTTCGGAAGTGCGCGTTGCAGCGACCGGCTTACCCCGGCGGATCTCAATCTCGTATAGGTAGGCCGCATCGCGCACCGTCAGCACGCAGTTGGGCAGGCGCTTGCAGGCCAGCTGAAGGATGAGCCGCGGCGTGATGTCGCCGAGGCGCCCTTTCACCTCACCGCCCGTCGCTAGACGCGCCTCGATACGGCTGCGGGGACGCAGCACCTCACGCAAGCGCTGAACCACCAGCGAGCCGTCGGCTTCCTTCTTCAGGTAACCGTCTGCGCCAGCTCCCAGTTCGCGCACTCGCTGCAGCATGTCCTCTTTCCAGGACAGCAAGATCACCGGGACATCGCGCACCGCGATGTCGCCCTTTACCGCGCGGCAAAGCTTGAAGCCGTCGAGCTCGGGCATCAGGATGTCGCTGACGATTGCGTCAGGCCAGTGCCGCTGCGCTAGCTCGAGCGCACGCCGCCCATCGTGGGCCTCCATCACCTGCGCTCCAGCGCTGCGCAAGAGACCGCTGATGAACCAAGTCACTGCCGGGTCATCGTCAGCCACCAAGATGAGCCGGCCATCCAGCGTGACGTCATCCCCGACACGACCACCGGCAGCGCGCTCACCAGCGCGGCGCTCTCCGGTGACCCAGGGGGCGACATGGATCGCACCCTCCGGCCCACGGGGGTCGAAGCGTACGTTGCCGCCGGAGCGAACCGTAACTACCTCGCGGATACGCGCAATCGCGCCCCACACCGCAGCCAGCACCTCGGAGCCGTCGCCCAGGTTGACCAGTCGCTCGACGGTGGCGGGGTCCACCGTCCCCTTGAGTCCTTCTTCGAGTTCACTCGCTACGCGGGTCGCGAGCTTTTCTACCGTCAGTTCACCGAAGCCGCGCAGCGCCTCGGGTTTGCTCGCCGAGCGCCCAAACACATCCAGCACCGTCGCGCGTAGCGTGCTGGGGCTGACGGGCTTTGGTAGCACCCGGTTGACCCCGAGCTTGGCGAGCCCAGAGGCCGCCTCCGGCGAATCGAAGGAGCCAACCACGACAATCGGAGCAACCTCGAGAGCTCCGTCGCCAAGCAGCGTCTCGATCAGCTCCTGAGCGCTGGGGCGGTCGTAGTCCACGAGGATCACGTCCGGCGCGTTCTCGAAGGCGAGGCCGCGTGCGCGCATCAGGCTCTCGGTGCGCTCGACCTCCAGGGCATGCCCAGTGGCGAATGCCAGTTCGCTCTTCAGCGAGTCGGCGAGCGGTGGCGTACCAAACACCAGCGCGTGCATCGGATACGCGCGTCCGGCGTTGGCCGCCGGCTTTACCGCACGGAATTGTCCCGAGCCTCCGGGGCTCAACACCAGGCTTGGCATCAGCTCCAGCCGCCGCACCAGTTGGGTGGCGCGCTCGGAGCTCAGCGGTCCGGAAACTTCGGCTTCGACTTCGCTCAGCGCTTCGGCCAAGCCGTCGAAGGCGAGCACCTGTGCCGCTGCCTTCAATGCGTGGAGTCTTCGCTGAGCCGACGCCTGACGCTCGCTGGCGTCCGGCGCTTTGTTCAGTGATTCCAGCAGGTTACGGATAAACTCCAGCCTCCGCCCCAGGCTCTGTACGAACTCGGTACGCGCGGCGGCGACCGCCTCAGGCTTCTCTTCGGCTCCCGGACCCTCGACCATGGTCGGCCGTTATCATGCCACGCTTCGACCGGGCACGTTTCCTGCGAACGTTTCGCTAAACGCGTCGCTGAGTGACAGGGCCGCTTTTCGGGTCGGTGCGGGGCAAATCCCCGCAGAATCAGCCTTCAGCCACTCGCTGGCGGACCCAAGCCGCGGCGTCCGTGGTGCTCAAGCTGCCGCCCAGGTCTCGGGTGACCTGCTTTTCCGCCAGAGCCGCGGTGATCGCCCCTTCGATGCGGCGCTCTTCATCCGGCCAGCCCAGATAGCTGAGCAACGCACCGACGGTGAGCAGCGCGGCAAAGGGGTTCGCGATGTTCTTTCCGGCGAGGGGCGGCGCGGAACCGTGAACCGGCTCGAACAGGCCGACGCGATTGGGATCTGCTGGATGTACGTTGGCGGAGCACGCCATCCCAAGGCCGCCCTGGAGGCCAGCACCCAGGTCCGTAACGATGTCCCCGAACAGGTTGTTGGTGACGATCACCTCGAACTGACTGGGGTCCTGAACCAGGTACAAGCACAGCGCGTCGACATAGACGTGTGCGCGCTCGATGTCTGGATAGCGCTTGCCCACTTCGTCGAACACGCGCAGCCAGAGCTCGTGCGCGTGGCGCATGGCGTTCGATTTGTCGGCCATGTGGACCTTCTTGCGGCCGTGCTGCTTCGCGTACTCGAAGGCCGCGACGATGATGCGCTCCACGCCATAGCGCGTGTTGATGTCCTCGTTGATCGCGACTTCGTGAGGAGTATTGCGGCGCATCTGCCCGCCGACGCCGACGTACACGCCTTCGGTGTTCTCCCGGAACACCACCATGTCCACGTCTTCCTTCTTCTTGCCCTTGAGAGGCACCAAGTCGTCCGACAACGCACGCACGGGACGGATGTTGGCGTACAAGTCGAAGCCGAAACGCAGGCCGAACAAGATGTCTCGCGCATGGGCCATATCAGGCACTCGCGGATCGCCCAGGGCACCGAGAAACACCGCCGCGCAGTTGTCGCGGATCTTGTTCTTTATTTCCTCCGGGAAAGTCGTGCCGTCCTTCAGGTAGCGATCGGCTCCCAGGTCGAGGTCCCACAGTTGAAGCGGCAGGCCGCGCTCCTTGATGTACCACTCGAGGAGCAGCCGCGCCTCGCGGGTCACCTCGGGGCCGATGCCGTCACCACCAATCAGCGCAATGGTCTTGGAGCTCATACCAGCTCTGCATACGAGTGCGCTCTGCCCGGAGCAATATGCAGTATGCGGCGGCTGCGGCGGACCTCTCCCCAAACCCCTGAACAGCGAGAAGTCGACGCTTCAGGGAGCGTGCCCGGCGACCTGCTCCACGCTCATGCGGATCAATGCGGCAGCCTGAATCGGGTCGGCTTCGTCGATTTCCCCCAGCAAGGCGACCGCCTCCAGCAGTGGAACCTCGGCCACTGAACAGGCGGCCTCGAGGAACGGTGACTCCCGGTCATCCAGGCGCACGACAGCGGCCGCTCCTGCGAGGCAGAGGGGCCAGAGCGGTGCGTAAGCCTCGAGCTCCGGGAGGGCTACGATGTCCAGATCGACGCTCTCCCCCAAGCGAATCGACGCGATCACATGGGGCACTGGTGCGGTGGGAGTCGATTCCGTAGGAGGAATGGCGTCCGCGATGCGCCGCGTTGCGTGGCCCAGGCCACCGAGGCGCTCCGGGGGCCCCGCGAAGATCAGTCGCGGGTTGCCACCAAAGCCGGGCCGAACGAGCCGCGCGACCATCGCGCTGAGCACGCTCATTTGCTCCGGCTCCGTGAGTACCGCACGCACGGCGCCCTTCGGGATGAGCCGCACGATCCCCGAGGCCAACATGCCCTCGATGGCGGTCAAGATCTCCAGATCGCCCTGGGGCAGCTCGTCCGTGAGCTCGTCGACAGTACGCGGGGCGATCAACAGATCCCCCACCAGGCGATCCACCTGTGGCGCGTCGCTGGACACGGGGCACACCAACAACAGTGCGTCAGACACGGGCAGCCGAGTCTTGAGCGCCGCCACCTCGTCCACACGGCGCATGCCCTCCATCAACAGCGAGTGCGTTGGCGTTTCCACGCGGCGAAGCGCCGAGGCATAGCCGCCGGCAAAGGAGAAGGTGCCCTCTCGCTCGCCAAGCAAGCGATACAGCGCCTTCTCACCCTCGAGCCGACGATACACCGCGTCCACGACCTCGCCGTCTTCCAGCCGCACCTCCCCGACGCCGCTGCTGGTGGTGACGCTCAAGGCGCCGGTGCGCCGATTCATGCCGAGCAACTGCAGCAGATCCACGACGCCGACCTGGTGCAAATCCCCGCGGAAGTCACCGCTCTCGGCGCGCACCCCGCGTACCGCTGCCTTCGGCACCGCCATCACGCGCTGAGCGATCTGGTCGACATCGGCGCGATTGAGCTCGACACGTGGGCGCTGCGCATCCTGCCCCGGGGGCTCACTCGAGTGATGCTGGGAACTCGTCGGCTGGCGACTGCTGAGCGGACTGCTAACCGGCGGATTCGAGATCGGATCGCTGGGAGGGCTGGAGCTCGGTCCTATTCCGTGCGGTATGACTTGGGACGAAGCCCCGACGGCACTCGGCGTCTCCGAGATGGGTCGCGGCACCAAGATGAAGCGTGGGATGTCGCGCAGGCTGCGGTCGGCCGCGAGGCGCGCCTGGAAGTCACTGCTCAGCGCGACCTCCTCGGCGATCAGGATCGCGTCAGGGCGGTTCCGCTCCGCGCGCTCCAGCGCCCGCTCAGGTTCATCCGCAACCGCAACGCTCAAGCCGCGGGCGCGAAGCACGCTCGCTAGCTCACCGAGCGCGTCGAGATCCGAGTCGACTAGCAAGACCGAGCGTGACATCGGGTTACTCCAGGAGCCTCAAGCCAACGGCCTCGCCGAGGCGTTGAACGACCAGGTCGACCAGCAACGGATCCGCAGCGTGGACTGCGCGCATCAGGCCACCTCGCTCGCTGCGCCCCAGCAAGACGTAGCAGCCGTGTTCGGCGACCAAGGCCAGCGCCTCGATATCCATCAGCTCAGGCTGTGCGCCCAAGTCCACGGTGATCAGCTCCGCGCCCTCGCGCTCCCTCAGGTGCGCCTTCACAGCCATACCGAGGCTCACGCCACCGCGGTGAGTGGCGACGACCCGTGCGCGGTCGCTGCGCATGGCTTCGCTGACCGCCGAGACGGCGACGCCCAGCATATCCATCTGTGGCAGCTCGAAGCTGCGCGGCTGTTCTACGGAGTCGCCCTCAGGCACGTGCCACAACAGCGTGTCGAGCACTTCACCCAGAGGCATGCGGTCGAGGCCCAAGCGCCGAACGACCGACGCGAGGCTTGCTTCCGCGCGGTGCTTGGCAACCCGCAACAACCGTGAAAGGTCGGTTCCGTCGTGGGGATAGGTTGCCATCCCCATGGTCAGCTCGAGACCACTGCCGTTCCCGCGGCGGCCGTCTGGCTCCGCACCGCGTTGTACTCGGCGCCGGCAAATGTGCGCACCAATGCCGCCGGTCTCGGGAAGCAGCAGATAGAACTCGCGCTCGTCTACTCGGGCCAGCACGTCGGTGTCACGCACTGCGCCCAAGATGCGTTCGACGCTGGCGACGCTCGGCGGGCCAGCGCCGGTGTCCTCCGCGTTGACTGCGATCGTCGCCAAGGCGAAGCGACGCCCGTGGCGCCGAGCCTTGTCGATCTCTCGCCCCGCGACGTCCACGAAGTAGGCGAATGTGTAGGCGCTGGAGGATGGATCCTTCATCGCCCCGCGGTGAGAGTGCTCGCGCTCTCCAATCAACGCGAAGGTCGTCGCCGCTTGGGCTGCGATGAGCTGGATCAACTCTTCGCAGCCGCCACCGCGCCGTGGCGAGCCTAACACCACCAAGCCACTGCGTTCCTTGCTGATCGCGAGGGGCACCACCTCCCAGTCGTGATTGCGCGAGTAGTTCAGGAGATCCATTTCCTCACAGAAACTCGGCGCATCACCGATGTCACCCAGGGAGTGAACGCACATCAGCTGCCGGGTGCGTTCGCCTGCCGGGAGGTAGACCAGCACGGTGTCCGCTTGGGTCGCGTCCGTGAAGATTTGTGCGAGCTCGCCCGCGGCGCGGCTGCGGTCCGTGTGCATGGCGATCTCGGCGACCCGCGCAGCCATCGACAGTCCGCGGCGCGACACCATCGCGGCCTCTTCCAGGCGTTGGCGCTCGATGCGCTCGGCGATGCGCGACCGCACCGGACCGACGGCGGTCAACAGCTCGTCGCCACTCACCGGTGTCACCAGCATGCCAGTGGCGCCGAGCGCCATGGCCTGAGTCGCCAGGCTCACGTGGGCTTCGTCTGCCAAGGCGAGCACGCTGGCCCCAGGAGCGACGGCGCGTAGGTGGTGAACGATCGCCACACCGCCGCCCTCGCCCATCGCGACATCCACGAAGACCACGTCGGGCACTTCCGAGGCGCTGCGGGCCAACCCCTCCGCCAGGTCCGTGGCGACGACGCACACGTCCCCGGCCTCAGCGAACACCCGGGCGACGAGCCGCGCCTGATCGCCGTCGGCCACCAGCGCCAGGACGAATAGTTCGCTAGTTGGTTCGGCGTTCACAGCGCCTCAGCGCTCCCCCTGCGAAGAACCCAAAAGCGAAGAACCCAAAGGCGACGGCTGGCCTACAGCCCGCGACAGAAAGCCCTCGGAGACGGTACCCGAGAACACCAATCGCGCTGGCCCTCGCATGTGCACCGCGAGGTCCGCCCTGGTCACTTGGATCTCCAAGGGTCCGCCGGGAAGGCGCACCTCGATGGGCGCGTCGTACGGGCTCTGACCAGCGAGCGCAGCGGCGACGGCGGTTGCGCATGCTCCGGTGCCGCACGCCATGGTTCGCCCAACCCCGCGCTCGAACACCACGAGATCGATACTCTGGGCGCCGAGCAGCTGCGCGAACTCGACGTTCGTCCCACCGGGAACCGCCGCATTCACCTGCGCACCGAAAGCGTCGATGTCAGCCAGCGAGTACCTACGCCCGAAGACGATCGCGTGGGGGTTGCCCATGGAAACTTGGGCGAACTCAACCTTCTCCCCGCGGAACTCACCGAGGTATCGCCCCACAGCGACACCGCGCCCCATGTCAACGCCAACCGTTGCCCCGAGGAAATCGTCCGTGGTGACCGAGCAAGCCAACAGCCCAGCGTCGGTATCCACGCGGATAGTACCCTCGCGCACCGCGTCTCGTCGCGCCAAGTGCAGCGCCACACAGCGGATGCCATTGCCGCACATCTCGGGTCGGGACCCGTCGGCGTTCAGCACCACCATGCGAGCGCTGGCCCCCGGGCTGGAAGCGGGAGCGACGAGCAGCACGCCATCGCCGCCTACGCCGCGGTGACGGTCGCACAGCAGCTGAGCCTCGGCTGGGCCCAACGCATCGGCAGACTCCACATCGACCACGAGGAAGTCATTGCCCAAGCCCTCGTACTTGGTGAAAGCCAACTCAGCCATTGGGGGAACGTAAGTCTACAGCAAAGGTTCAACACCGGCAGAACTACCCAGCGAGTGTGCCGACTTCACGAGTTCTTATCGAAGAGCGTGTCGGCAGACTGCCCACACGAGGCCTGTCGTTAGCCCATGAGGCGGCGACGAAGCTCGTCCGCGCTCAAGCCTTGGACCACGACGCGCTTGTGCTTCGACGTCTCGCCCGCGACCAGCACCACCGAGCTCTTGCTCACGCCCAGCGACTTCGCGAGGGTCTTCAAGAGCTCGGTGTTCGCCGCCCCATCCACCGGCGGAGCCGCGATCGCCACCTCGAGCGCGCCCTGCTTCACCCCAAGCACGCGGCTCCGACTGGCGCGGGGCTTGGCAAACACCAAAAACCGCAGGCCGTCAGCGACGGGGGTCAGCTCGAGTTCCATCACAGCCAGAGCGTGCGGCAAACCGGGCCGGCTGCTCAATAGTCACTCGGCAGCTGGCGCCAGCTTCTCGCACATTCGTTGACGAGCGCACCGCAGTCGCTCAGGTTGCCACCCGATGACCGTCCCTTCTCGTCCGTTGCTGCTCACTGGCTTCATGGGCACAGGCAAGAGCACCGTCGGCCGCCTGCTGGCGGACTCAGCCGGTGTGGACTTCTGCGACCTCGACACGGAGATCGAGCGCCGAGCGCTGAAGTCCGTCCGCGAAATTTTCGCAGACGACGGAGAGGCGGGCTTTCGCTCGCTCGAGGCGCAGGCGCTGCGAGATGTATTGTCCGCCAGAAGGGCGCAAGTCGTCGCACTCGGAGGCGGCGCTTTGCTCAAGCGCGAGCAACGGCTCCTGGCCCTGGAACGCGGCGTGGTGGTGTGCCTGCAGGCGGACGTGGATGAGCTGTTGCGGCGGCTGAGCGGGGACACCAGCCGACCGCTGCTCGATGCTCCGGATCCCCGAAGCCGCATCCTGGAACTGATGGACGCGCGGCGAGCAAGCTATGCCGAAGCGCATCTGCAGCTAGCAACCGCAGGGAAACAACCCGAGGCGCTCGCGTCCCGGCTGCTCGAGTTCTGGCAGCGCAACCCAATTGCGGTGGCCGCTGGCGCGGACAGCTACACGGTCGAGGTGACTCATGGCGACCTGACGGCGCGCCTCGGCGAGCGCATGGCTTCCCTCACCCCCACCCGCGTGGTGTGTGTGAGCGACACCAACGTCGACCGCGCACACGGTTCCTCACGGCAACGTTTGCTGGATGGATTCGGGAGCAAGCACACGACCGTGCTCCTAGAGCCTGGGGAGGAGCACAAGTCGCTCGACGCACTGGCTCCGATCTATCAGGCGGCGCTGGACGTCGGCGCCGACCGCAAGAGCGTGTTTCTCGGTCTCGGCGGCGGCGTGGTGACGGACATCACGGGCTTTGCCGCTGCTACCTATATGCGCGGCGTGCGTTGGCTCGGCGCCCCGAGCACGTTGCTTGCCATGGTGGACGCCTCGGTTGGCGGCAAGACAGCCGTGGATTTCGGCCCGGCGAAGAACTGCGTGGGTGCTTTCTGGCAGCCAAGCGGGGTGGTCTGCGACGTCGAGCTGCTCTCCACCGAGCCGGAGCGTGGCTATGTCAGCGCGCTCTCCGAGGTGATCAAGACGGCGCTGATTGGGGATGCGGAGCTCCTGAGCTTGGTCGAGCGGGAGCAGCGAGCGATCCTGGCGCGTGACCCGCAATTGCTTGTGGAAATGTTGCAGCGCTGCGTCGCGGTGAAGGCAGGCGTCGTCAGTCGCGATCCGCGTGAACGCGGCGAGCGCGCACACCTCAACCTGGGGCACACCCTGGGACACGCGATGGAGGCCTTCGCTGGCTATGGTCGGCTCACTCACGGCGAAGCAATCAGCCTTGGGTTGGTCGCCGCGCTGCGTTTGGGTACGCGCTTAGGTCACACGCCAAGCGAACTCAGCACGCGGATCGAGCACCTATTGAAGCAGCTCGGCTTACCCGTCGATCTCAAAGCGCACCAGCTTCCGGCAGCGAGCAGCCTGCTAGGTCACGACAAGAAGCGCGCGGGAGATCAGGTGCGCTTCGTGTTCGCGCGGGATGTAGGTGATGTGTTCACTGAACACCTTGCACTCGATGCGCTGCACTCCCACGCACAAACGCTGTAGGCATCGCGCTTACTGAAGCGCCCGATTGTTTGGCGCGCAGCGAAGGCCACCGGTAAGCTTTCAAGTGTACTCGCGTCGAGGTCTATTCATGCGCCGTTCACTCAAGAAGCTCTTCGCCCTCATTACCTTTGGCTTATGTGCAGCTGCTGCTACCAGCGGCTGTGCCGACAATGAGAGTCAGCTGTTCATCGTTGGGGTAGCTATCCCCGATGGAGAGTGCCTGGTGACGCCGGACGAAGGCACCGCCATCTACCTGGGAGGCGTGATGGATGTGGCGTTCACCAACACGTACACCGGCACGCTCTTGGTGGGTAACCAAGTCACCCAGCGCGGCTCGCGCGAAGAAACCAAAACCGAGACATCACGCATCGCGATCCGCGGCGCTGAAGTCCAGATCTTCACGCCGCAGCAGCAGCTGATCAACGAGTATACGGTCGCCGCGACAGGCTTCGCGAACCAGGCCCCCAACGGGGACGCTGCTTACGGCGTCGCCTCGGTCACCCTGATTGACGGCGCCACCGGTTCAACCCTCGCTGGTCAGGTCGCTGGCGGAGGCACCACGGGAGTGGTGGTCGAGGTGCGTGTCTTCGGCGACACCCTCGGCGGCTCCGAGATCACCAGCGCGAAGCTGACTTACCCGATCACCGTGTGCGAAGGCTGTCTCTTCACTTGCCCGCCAGAAGACCCAAACCTTCCCATCCCATGCTCCATTGGCAACGACCAACCCGTGGACTGCGGGGCCTGCGCCAACCCGCTGGATCCCAACTTCTGCGACGCAGCACTCGCAGCTTCGATGCGCGGCAATTGAACAGTCAGCAGCGGACGCTGGTATAACGGGCTCCCATGCCCGCCCCCCGTTCGACTTTCAACGCCACCTCCGCCAAGCGCCGGGGTGGCGTTGTTGCATCTGCCCTCAGAGCAGCAGCAAGGTTTGGGGGTGAGGGACTCCTCTTGGCCAGCGTGCTCTACTCCACGCCCGCGTACGCCGATCCCCAAGGAAACGTCTCCATCATCACAGGCCTGTGCGGCGAAGGCACACGGGATGAGCTGTGGCAAAGCACTTGTTGGTACAACGCGCTCCACGGCGACGTGATCCTTGGGCGCGACCGCAACTCCGACTTTGGCATTGGCCCCTACCTCGACGTCGGCACAGCTGGTTTCGACGATCTGCGACTTGGCGGAGGCGGCAGCCTCCACATACCGGTGCATCCCTACGTGCCCGCCGTACTGTCACTGGGTGGCTATGCCCGCCGCTTCAGCGACGGCTGGGAGCCAGGTCTGGCGGGCGACTTGTTCATCGGCTCCCGCAGCTATAATTTCCACTCGGCATATGTGATGACCGGTGGAGTTTCCCTAGGCGCGCGCTACGGCGTGGGGGACTCCAAGGAACTCACGTTGATCATCGCGGCCCAGCTCGACAGCTCGGTGCTCTGGTTGCCCGCGGTCGTTCTCTACAACTGGATCGCCGGCGCGCCGGACAAGTAGTCGCTCCGAGCCGACGGACGGGGCGCGTCGGACGTTGGCACCCGACCGCGGGGGCGTGGTCAAGCATCGACGGCGCTCACAAGCTGTCCACCCTCGACGCACAGCTTCTCCACACGTTGCCGCATGTGCTTGGCGTTCGTGCGGCGCGCCCCAGGTGGCCCAGCGCGCGGCTTTGCCCAGGAAACCAGCGAGTTTGCTAGCCGTCGCGCACGTTGACTGAACGTGTGCACCTGCAAGCGAACGGCACTGCCCCAAAGCGCCACCACATCGATAACAGCGATTTCCATGATCGGCAGCGGGTGCTACCGTCAGGCGCATGGATCAGCGGGTGGAGCGGATCCCCGTCGAGCTGCAGGTGGGGGGGCAGAAGTATCGCGTCCTCGCGTCCGCTGGTGACGAGACCTTGCTCCGCCTGGCTGCGCTGGTTGACAGCAAGCTCCGGGAGCACGCCGGTCCTCACCTCAACTCGCCCCAGGGTCTGCTGCTCGCCGCGATGGCGCTGGCCCACGAGCTCGAAGAGGAGCGGGCGAAGCGTCAACAGGTGGAGCGGCGCTCGCGCGAGGTTCTGAAGAGCGTGCTGTCTCGAGTCGACTCCGCCCTCGGCACGCTGGAGACCGCGCCCAGTTCGGTTGATGCGAGCGAGGAGCCGGCGCTGGTTGAGGTGCGGCGTAAGGGCGCCGATCGGGCCGCCGACATCGGCCGCGACGACTGATTCGCTCGCCGTGGCCTAGATTGCTGCCCCGACGCTAGGCGGGGCTACCTAGACGCTGCGTTTGGCTGAGCGCCGGGTGGGCTGGCTCGAACGCCGTTCAGTAGAATGCGCGCGCGGGACGCGAGCCTAGCGAACAAGCGCGGTTCGACGCGCGCAGCCCCGAGACGCGAGCTTAGCGAACGAGCGCGGTGCAGCCTCGAGCGAGCCGTTCCGCCATATCGCCCAGCGCACCCCCGTGCAGCACCAGCTCGACCCCCGCAGCCTCAAACAGCGCGGCCAGCCAGCGTACCGTGACGTTCGCCCCAGGGGCGGCCAAGCCTGCGCGACGAGCACCATCCAGCCAGTCCTGCACGACCGGTTGGAGCAGCACACACTGCATCGACTGGGCCTGAAGGACATCCGGCACCAGCGCCCCAGCGAGCACCAGGTGGGGATGGCTCTCCACCTCAATCAAGTAGGCGGTCGCCATCGCCTGGAGCTGCCCGCGGGGAGTCGGTTCGCCTGCGAGGGCAGCGCGGCACGGCGCGACGACCCGCTCCTGCAGGAGCTGCACCACGTCCGCAACGGCGTGGGCGAGATCCTCGTAGTGTTGGTAGAACGTGGCGCGACTGATTCCCGCGTGGATAATAATGTGCTCCACGGTTGTGTCGCTGCGCCCACGCGCGGCCAGCTGCTCCGCCGTGGCCTGGAGGACCCTGGCGCGCTGGGCAGCGTCCCGCGTGTCCTCATCCAGCGTGCGGTCGTAGCGGCCACGAGCGGGTGCTATTTCCACACGAGATTTGAGTGACGGAGCGGCCATCTGAACGTGGATATTTTATTACTCGACTTCTGACCACTCAAGCGCGTTTCGACGCAACGCTCGGGACTCCCCGGTCGGCCACAGGTGACGGCTTTTGCGGCCCCGGGAGCGCAAATTGGCGCCTGAAAAGTCGTTGAGGCTCGGTCGTACGCCCGAGGAAGTCGACGCGGATGAGCCTCACGGATCTCGTATCGCGTTGCGTCATTCTGGTGTGCATTTTCAGTAAGACGATGATGTTTTCCTGGGTTTGGGGCCGAGTCTAGGTACGGTAAACACTCGAAGTCATTGGCGTTTCAATAGTACGTGTCTGCGTTTTTAGCGGCCGGATTGGGGTGGTTCGGGGTGGCTGAGTCGGCTTGAAGCCGCCAGGAGGTCGGCGGGGGTTGATTTTGGCGACTTCGAGCCCTCGGCTCCGTGCTGTTTCACGTTCCACGATCATGCCGACCGGCGCTGACGCGCCCCTGATCCGCCCCTTGGGAGCCCTCACGGACCGGTGATCGGCGACTCGTTGGCCCCGAGGGGGATTTTCCAAGGTCGAGGCCGTCGCTCGGCTCGCCCAGCTCAGCCGAGTTCGCCCTCCGGCTGTGCTTTCCGGCTTTGCTTTCCGGCTCTGCTTTCCGGCTCTGCTTTCCGGCTCTGCTTTCCGGCTCTGCTTTCCGGCTCTGCTTTCCGGCTCTGCTTTCCGGCTCTGCTTTCCGGCTCTGCTTTCCGGCTCTGCTTTCCGGCTCTGCTTTCCGGCTCTGCTTTCCGGCTCTGCTTTCCGGCTGTGCTTTCCGGCTGCTTTCCGGCTGTGCTTTCCGGCTCTGCTTTCCGGGCATCGCGTTCGAGCACGCCACATCGACCGAGTCCGCCCAACGTACCGTTGCACGCCGTAGTGCGAGGCCAGTGGGCGGGTTCTGCGGGGAACGGCAGCGTTGAGCGTGGGTCTCGGCTCTGCTGGTTTCAGCGCGCGGGTCGAGCGGTGCGCCTAGGGCTGAGACTCTCTCTTCCGGGGCGTGTGTACCGTTGTTGCGGCTGCTCTTCGATCCTCGCCTCGTGCCAGCTCGGCCTGTTCGCTCTGTTCGCTTTCGGTCCTTCCCGCTCCTCGCAGGCGGGTTCGCCCTTGTGTTGGCGTGACGGGGCGGAGGCGGGCTGCCTTTTGCTCTCGCGCGACTACCGGGCATGTTCTCGTTCCTGCAGTTCCCGTCGCCTGGCGTCGCCAGCGATTGCGTTGAACGGGGAAAGGCTTTGGGGGGTGCTGGCGCAGGATCCGCTTTCCAGGTCGTTGCAGTTGCGTGTGGACGCCGCACGGCGAGAGGGTTCGTGGCGCTCGGGTCGGTTAGCAGGCTCAGACTTCTCGCCTGCTTCCATGCTGGGGCGAAACCCGACGACGGTACTTCTCGCTCACGGCGGCGTGTGGAGTTGCCTCTTGGCCTGCTCGAGCCGGCCGCGATGGGAGCACTGGTGGTGGTCTCCCTTGGCGACTAGAAAGCGGCGGTGGCTCTCGAGTTCTTGGACGATGAGTTGGCGGCGCTCGAACGAGCGGGCCTGTTGCGTGTTCCCGCGGTGCCCTCCGCGGCTGGGCTTCTGGACTGCTCCACCAACGACTACCTGGGCTACGCCCGAGATGTTTCACGTGAAACATCCCTCGGAGCCGGCGCGTCGAGACTGATTCACGGTACTTCCACGGAGCACCTCGACCTAGAGCGAGCCCTCGCCGACTGGGTCGCCCTCCCCGCGGCTCTTCTGTTCTCGTCAGGCTACGCCGCCAACGTGGGCCTAATCCAGGCGCTCGCCGGGCCCGGAGACGTGATCTTCAGCGACGCCCTCAACCACGCCAGCCTGATCGACGGCTGCAGGTTGAGCCGGGCCCGCGTCGTGGTGCTCGAACACAACTCGCTAGAACACCTCGAACGCGCCCTCGAGGCAGAACAGGGCCGACGACGTTGGGTCGTCACGGAGAGCTACTACTCGATGGACGGGGATGGACCCGACCTCCGAACCCTGCGGGCCCTGACGGAGCACCACAGAGCCGGGTGGTTGGTGGACGAGGCCCACGCGCTCGGAGTCTACGGGCCCGTCGGTGCTGGCCGCTGTGCGGAGGCGGGAGTGAAACCAGACGCATTGGTTGGCACCCTGGGAAAGTCCCTTGGAAGCGCAGGCGCGTTCGTCGCTGGGAGCGAAACACTCAGAACCTACCTCTGGAATCGCGCCCGTAGCCTGGTGTTCTCGACGGCCACTAGCCCCCTCCTCGCCCTGAAGACCTTGCCAATGGTCGAGCGGGTGAAGGCCAGCGACCGCGAACGTAGCGACCTGCTCCGCAAGGCGCAGACGCTGGTCAGTCGCCTTCGAGAGGCGGGGCTGCCGTTCCCACGACACTACTTGGTCGGCCCCATCGTCCCGGTAGTCCTTGGAAGCACTGAGGCGGCGCAACACCTGGCCATCGACCTCACCGCGCAGGGCTTCCTGGTTCAGCCGATCCGCCCACCAACCGTGCCTGAAGGCACGTCACGGTTGCGAATCACCTTGCGTCCTCAGCTGGAAGACCTGGCACTGGACCACTTGGCGACGCTACTGATCGCGGGATGGAAGCGCTGGTCGTCCTCGGCACCGGAACAGAGATAGGCAAGACCTACGTCAGTCGCGGCCTGGCAAAAGCGTGGCCAGGGTGCTGTGCCCTGAAGCCGGTGGAAACGGGAGTAACGCCGGGCAACCAGGCGGAAGACGCCGCCGCCCTCAGCCGCGCCGCCAACCACGACTACCAGCCGCCGCTCTACGCCTTCGAGCGGCCAGTCTCGCCCCATCTCGAGGCGCGCCGAATGGCCCGCCCGATCGACCTCCTCGAAGTCAGGAAGTGGGTGGCTGCGACAGCTCGCGCTCTGGGGCGGGAACGCGCCTTGGTGGAGTCAGCGGGCGGCGCGTTCTCCCCCCTCGCCACGGAAACCTTCAATGCTGACCTCGCGGAAACGTTGCGAGCTGGGTTCGAGTGTCGGGTGCTGCTCGTCGCCCCGGACCGCCTTGGCGTGTTGCACGATGTGGTGGCAACCCAGCGTGCACTGGCTGCCCACTCGAGAGCGGCAGACGCCATCGTACTGAGCCAGGGCACCGCCGGCGAACAACGTCTCGGCAACGCGGAAGAGCTGCGAGCGCTCCAGCCCGCGCCAGTGTTTGAAGTCGCACACGGCGCTCCCTCACCCCCGACCCTGGTGAGATACCTGGAGGAGACCTTTCGGGCTGGCCACTAGCCAACGCCGCCGAAACCCAAGCATGGGTCGCGCGTTTCCGCGCGGCAACACAAACGCCCGCGGCGCCGCTACGCCTCGAGGCTGCCCTCGACCACCACATCCTCGGTCACGCTGTGGACGCGGCCGTTCTCCAAGCGCACGATGCGGTCAGCGATGCGGGTGGCAATGCCCCGCGAGTGACTGACCATCACCACCACCGCCCCTCGCTGACGCTCTTCGTCCACCAGCTCCAGCAGACGCTTCACGCTGCCCGCGTCGAGCCCCGAGGAGGGCTCGTCCAGTAGCAGTAGGCTCGGCTGGTGTACCAACGCTCGAGCCAGTGCAACCCGTTGGCGCTGGCCGCGGCTGAGGGTGGAGACGGGTCGATCGCAAAAAGTCAGCGCACCGACGCGCTCGAGGCTTTGCTGGACCCGTGCCTTGCCGCATCCGTGAAGCGCCGCTGCGAGCTCGACGTTCTCGCGCCCACTCAGCTCTCGATAGCAGTGCGAATCGTGGGCTAGCCATCCCAGGTGGCTACGCACACTGGCCGTATCCGCGAAAGGTAGGTACTTCACCTTCCCGCTGGTGGGCTGAATCAACGTCCCGAGGATGCCAAGCAGCGTCGACTTCCCGGCGCCGTTCGGACCCTCGAGCACCGTGACCTGCCCAGCGGGAAAACTCGCACTGACTCCGCGGAGCGCGAGGGTCGTCCCAAATGTCCGGGTCACGCCCTCGACCTCGACGCGCTCGACACGGCTCATTGGGGCGCATCTTGGCATCGGAAACCCGACCCGCGCGAAGAAACAAGCTCCCAACCCGAAGACCACCAAGAAGCTGAAGCTGCGTTGGGTCCAATCACGCACCCCAGTCGCTACGCGTGCGCATGTCGAATCGTGGAACACCGACCTCGCCGACCCAACTCAGTGGCTAAAGCGAGCCACCCCCTCGACGCGACCAAACGTCAACTGGAGGCCGATCTCGGCACGAACCTCCACCGACCCAACCCACACCCAAGCTGCATGCGGCAAAAAAACCCGGCATCCCATCCACTTGCCCATCACAGATGCAAGCAGGCTGACCCTCCCGTGCTACGATGCGCACGATGACCACTTCCGCGGTCGCAGCGGACTCTCAATACCTTGAGCGCCTCGTCGATCTGCGGCGAGCGGTGGAGCACGCGTTGGAGGGCAAGCCCCGCGCGGTTGAGCTCGCCTTGGTTGCGCTCTTGGCGCGCGGTCATGTGCTCATCGAAGACGTGCCCGGGGTGGGAAAGACGACCCTGGCTCGCGCCATCGCCCGAGCGGTCGGGGGGGAGATGAGCCGCGTTCAGTTCACCAGCGATCTGCTGCCCAGCGATGTGCTTGGTGTTTCTGTCTTCAATCAGCATCAAGGGGACTTCGTGCTGAAGCAGGGGCCCATCTTCAGCAACCTGCTGCTCGCCGACGAGATCAACCGCGCGAGCCCGCGCACACAGTCCGCTCTGCTCGAGGCAATGAACGAAGGCCAGGTGTCGCTGGATGGGCAAACCATCCCGCTCCCAGATCCCTTCCTCGTAATTGCCACGCAGAATCCTCAGGACTTCACCGGCACCTTCCCGCTACCTGAGAGCCAGCTCGACCGCTTCATGGTGCGCATTCGCATCGGCTATCCTCCGCCGGAGGTCGAAGCGCGTCTGATGCTGAACCCCGACGGGGATCGCGTCGACCGCGTCGCTCAGGTGCTGGACCCCCAGTCCCTAGTGGAGCTCCAGCGCCACGTGATGCGAGTGGATGTCGACAACTCGCTGGCTACCTACCTTCAGGCCCTGATTGCCTCGACGCGCTCGACTCCGACGCTGGCCCTGGGTGCGTCCACCCGGGCGGGCATGAACCTCTCGCGCGCTGCTCGGGCCCGCGCGCTGCTCCACGGACGGCGCTACTGCATCGCCGACGATATCTACGAACTGGCGGTGCCGGTGCTCGCTCACCGGGTGCGTCTGGCTGCCCACGCAGAGGGTTACGTTCCCAGTCGTGAAGAGGCCGAGGCTGCGGTGCGCGATGTCGTCGCGCGCGTGCCCACGCCTCTGTGAGGTGACGTGGCAGTCGGCCGGCTGTCCCTCCATCCCAAAGTGCAGCGCTCGCTGCGGCGCCCACTTCCACCCGAAGCAGGCAAGCTACGCAGGCTGTACGCGCGCTTCAGGCCGCCCCGGCGCCTGAAGCTGACCCGCGAAGGGAAGTACTTCATCGGCATCACCTTCGGGGTGGGGTTTGCCGCCATCAACACCGGCAACAACTTGCTCTACCTGTTGCTCGGCATGTTGCTCAGCCTCATCGTCGTCTCGGGCGTGATGAGCGAACTGAGCCTGCGAGCGCTGACTGTCGTCCGTCGCCTGCCGCCGCGCGCGCAAGTTGGGCGGCCCCACTTGGTGGAGATCGAAGTCTACAACCACAAGAAGCGCATCCCGAGCTACGCCATCGAGATCGAGGATCTGCGCGCAGGCCAGCCAGCAGACAAACGCTGCTTCTTCCTCAAGATCAGCCCGCGGTCCGCGCAAGTCGCCGCCTACCGCCGCACGCCCGCGCGACGTGGCCGCGACCACCACATTGGTTTCCGCGTGGCAACGCGCTTTCCGTTCGGGCTCTTCGAGAAGTCGCGAGAGCTGGCCGCAGACGGGGAACTGATCATCTACCCCGCAGTCGACCCAGTGCGGCTTCCGCCAGCAGCCAGCGGCCAGCGCGGCGGTGCGGTGGGCGCCGTCGCGCGAGGCTCGGGAGATGACATCTTGACGGTGCGCCCAATGCGGGAAGGGGACGACCCGCGAGACATCTACTGGCGCAAGAGCGCAAACATGGGGCAGATGGTGCTGCGAGAACGCGCCCGGGAGACCCAGCGTAACGTTGAACAAGTTCTCGACGTTACCTTCCTCGGGGAAACACCTGACGATGAGTGGCTGCAGCGCTTCGAGCGACGCATCCGCGACGTGGCCTCGCGGGCCGTGGCGCACCTGAAGCGAGGGGACGCCGTGACGGTGCGTACTACGACCGGGGAGCGCGCTCGGGCCAACGGCTCGATCGGCGCCGATCCCATCCTGCGCTTCTTGGCGCTCCTCGAGGCCAAGCCGGCGGAGCCGAAGGAAGACGACCCTGCTCCCAGCAAGCCATCCCGTAGCGAGCAGGAGGCCGCGTGAGGTTCGGGCTGATCCATCGCATCATGACCGATGCACTAGCCGCCCTCGGCTTGCTCTCGCTCATCACGAGCGGTGAGCTTGGGCGCGGTGTCAGCATCGTGATGCTGGTGGGCCTGCTGGGTTCGATGCTCATCCCCGAGCGTTGGCAGGACCGCACTCCGATTCGGCAGTTGGGTGTCGCGGCGCCAATCCTCCTCCTGCTGACTCAGGCGGCCCGGCTGTTCCTCGGCGCACCCGTGCTGCAGCTGGCCATCGAGTTCGCGGCGGCGTTGCAGATCGTCCGTCTCGCCACGCGGCGGGGTGCAGCTCACGACCAGCAGGTGATTGTCCTGGCGCTGCTCCACCTGATCGCGGGCACCGTGCTGGGGACTGGACTCGCCTATGGCCTGTGCTTCCTCGGCTTCTTGGTCGTCGCGCCAGGCGCGCTGGTGCTGAGCCACTTGCGGCGGGAGGTGGAAGGAAACTACCGCCAAGGCGCGCGGGACCGCACCGGGCTCCCTGTCGACGTGCCGCGCATCCTGCGTAGCCGGCGCGTGATCGGCAAACAGTTCCTGCTCTTCACCTGCTTGCTGTCGGTACCGATCTTCATCTTCACCGCGATCATCTTCGTGATGTTCCCGCGCGTGGGGCTTTCGCTGTTGCTTCTGAATCACGGCAGAGCAGAGCGCATGATCGGCTTCAGCGATCGCGTCGACCTTGGCGGGGTTGGCAAGCTCCGCAGCGATCCGACCATCGCCATGCGTATCGAGTACGATGGGCTTCCGGAGAACCCGCCGCCTCGCCTCGCGCTGTATCTGCGCGGCACCGCCTTCGACAAGTACGACGGCCGCTCGTGGTCGCGCACCCAGGTGTTGCGAGTGCCCGCGGCGCGCGAAGACGGCAACTACCTGATCAGCCGCGCGCCGGACCCGAGCGATCGCCACATGACGATCGACCTGGAGCCGATCGACCCGCCGGTCGTGTTTCTGCCGCCCGACGCCGTTGCGATCCATCTCGCAAACCGCGGGGAAACGACGGTTGGAGGTAGCCCGCTGCTCTTCTCCGGGCCCGAAGGCGAGTTCAAGTACCGCACGCGAGACGAGCGAGGCGTACGCTACGAGGTCTGGACGCCCACCAGCGTGCCCGCGCCGGTGAGTGAGCTCCAAGCCACCGAACGTCAGCGCTATCTCGCGCTGCCTCCGAGCTTGCCTGGACGGGTGGCCCAGCTGGCGCGCGACTGGGTGGGAAGCGAGACGGATCCGGCGAAGCAGGCCAAGATCATCGAGACGAAGCTGCGTACCGAATACAGTTACGACCTCGCGTCGCCGTCGGGCTCTCAGGAGAACCCCCTAGACCACTTCTTGTTCGAGTCGAAGCGCGGCCACTGCGAGTTCTACTCGACGGCGATGGCGGTACTGCTGCGGACCCTCTCGGTTCCGAGCCGCAACGTGACCGGGTTCATCGGCGGCACCTACAACCGCTTCGGGCACTTCTACGCCGTCCGCCAAGGCGACGCCCACAGCTGGGTCGAGGTCTACCTACCCAAGAAGGGCTGGACTCGCTTCGATCCGACCCCGCCAGGAAACTCAGCTCCCCGTAGCGAACTGAATGGGGCGCTAGCCTTCGTGCGTGACTTCGTCGAGGCGTCCGCTCAGCGCTGGAATCGCCATGTCGTGGGCTACGACCTGCAGCAGCAGGTGGGGCTCTTGAACTCGGTCAGTCGCACCTACTCGAGCGTGCGCAGCCGATCTTCATTCCTTAGCGGGCCGATGGGTTCCCCAAGGCGGCTGGGCGCACTGGGCGCTGGAGCGTTGCTGCTTGGTCTCAGCGTCTACTGGTTCCGGCGCTCGCGTCGCCAGCGCAAATCCACCCGCACGGAAACGACCCACAAGCTACTTGCCACCAAGCGCGCGATGAACCTGTACGAGATGGTTGAGGGCGCTTTGCTGAAGCGGGGCATTCCGCGTCCCCCGTCGGTCCCGCCGCTGCGCCACGCCAGGAACCTGCAAGCACTGAAGCATCCCCTGGCGGACGAAGTCCTCGCCTTGACGGAGATCTATCTCGAGGTCCGCTTCGGTGGGCGAGAGCTCGATGTCGAGACCGCGCGGGACTACAACCTTCGTGTACGGGCCCTCAAGGAAGAGCCACCCACCGCCGCGGCCGCTTGACCGGTGTTCACACCGTTCACATCTGAAACGGCCTTCCGTTTCAGAAAGGGTCAGCCCACTGGCCGACTGATGGTGCTCTGACGTCGCACCCGTGACTACGCTGTCACAGCAGGCGTGTCCAAACGATCACAGCGTGCGGTTGCTGACGCACGCTCAGGCGAGGTCGAGCCGAACGGGGTCGCCTTCGACGGTGCTGAAGCGCGCCGAGGCGGACGGCTTGGCCAGCATGCCGTCGTACTCCAGGTCCGCTTCGCCACGTTCCACCCAGGCGACCAGGATTTGACCTTCGCCGACCTCGCCCAGACTGACCAGGCTGACCTCAACGCCGCGCCGCAGGTCCTCTGCAGTTACGGAGCGTTGGATGCTCGCGATGGGACGGGCTCCAGCAACCGGCGTGGCCGTTCCGGGCCGCAGATCGCGAACGTCGTAGGTCTGGACAATCAGTCGCTGGGCCCCGACTTCGTCCGCCACTTCGGCAGAACTTACCCGGGCTTTGACTTGCTCCACCTCGGCCACCCCAAGGCTCGTTGCGGCCACCAAAGCGAGCCAGGAGACGCCGGTTGCGGCGTTTCTGACGCTTTTGGGGATGGGGGGGAGGGGTGCCATGTCTTTGTTCCAACCAACGCCGCAGAGGTGCGACTCGTTACAGGTGCAAAGACATAAGCACCATCCGTGCCAACGCAAGTGCCGGCCAAGTGATGGAATTGACATGGCGACCCCCTGGGGCGCGCATGACCTGGGTCGCACTTTACCGGGTCAATCGGAACCCAGCGCCGCGTGCTTCAGCACCTCGCGCGCCCAACCCAGGGATTTCGCGCAGTTTTGCGCGGCCTTCCCAGAGACGGGGTAGGGACCGACGGCTAGTGCTAACCAGGCGCCCTTGCGCTCGAGAGCGATCGCTCCGCGCTGCCCTCGTCCGCACCCCGCCTTCAATCGGTAGCCCTTACGCAGTGCGTCTTCCAAGCGCTTCGCCTGTTGCTCATCGTCCCAACGCATCAGCCAGGCGACCGCCCGCTCATCGCCCTTGGCGTACACCGCGATGCGATCGCCACCCCAGCCACTGGCGGCCAGCACGCTGGTGGGGTGATCCAGCCACTCCTCCAGCAGCACCCGAACCGACTGCTCGCCCATCACGTCGTGGTACGTGTCCGCCCAGCCAGCCCCTGGCGGCCGGGGCAATTCCACATGCAAAGGCGGCTCGTCCGACGCGTACTTTTCCGGATGGATAATCTGCTCGGTGCTCTTCGGCTGCCGTTTCCACGCGGCATCCACCGCCCGCCAGCCGCCGCGATTCCTCAGGTGGTGAACAAAGCTGAGTCCGTCGCGGTAGGGCGCCACGATGGACCGCACGATGATCCCGGGCACCTTGCCAGCCTCCGGCGGTAGTTCCTCCGCGCCCTCTAGAATATCCCCAGGGATATCCAGTGCCGTCTTGCCCTGCGGTCGTACCATTAGGTCGACCATGAGGCTGGTTGCGTCTCCTTCGGCCAATGCGTGGAGCGCGGCTTGCTCGTCGCCAGCATCGTCACGATAGTCGAGCTTGGTGCCGAGATCGAAGTGCTGGTCCTGGAGCGCGTGGACCAGCTCATGATTCAGCGTGATGATCTGCTCCATCACGGGCAGGTCTTGAGCCAGAAACATGGTCTTCGTGCGGGGCTGATAGAAGCCTGCAAGCTTCGCTGTCATCACACCCCGGATCGCCGCGCCGTAGTCGAAGTCGGTCGGCGCCATGTTCAGCGCCACCAGGATCTCCTGGGTGCCATCGAGCGCCCGCTTCGGCACCTCATTGGCGATCTCGCGGTCCACTTCGTCGAGCATCTCGTCGCGAGTGACACGCCGCCCGATGACTCGTCCCTTCACTGCAAGGCCCCGCGCAGCCGCCACTTCGAGCAGCGTTCCAGCAAAGGGGTCCGCTGGCGCCGCTGGTTGTTCCGCCTCTTGAGTCTCGGCGGGGGCAACGCTCGCTACAGGTGCTGGGGGCGCGACGCCGGGTTCGCGCGCGTGCGGAGAACAAGCAACCAAAGCCGCAAAGCTCCACCAAGCGCGCGACCGCCGCCTCATGTGGCCGCTCGAATGGCTGAGATCGCCTCACGGCGGTCGGGCCGCCCGAACACTGCGCTTCCAGCGACCAACACGTTCGCTCCGGCGCTGACTACGCGCCCCGCTGTCTCCGGGGTGACTCCACCGTCCACCTCGATGTCGACGTTCAAGCCCCGCGCCTCGATCTGCTTACGCAGGCGCTCAATCTTAGGCAACACCTGCGGCAGGAACGCTTGTCCCCCGAAGCCAGGGTTCACGCTCATCACGAGCACCAGGTCCAAGTCTTCCAGGACGTACTCGAGACTGCTCTCCGGCGTATGGGGATTCAGCACTACGCCTGCCCGCTTCCCAAGCCGCCTTATTTCCGCGAGGGTACGCTGCAGGTGGAGAGAAGCCTCAACGTGGACGCTGATCACATCCGCGCCCGCTTTGGCAAAGTCCTCAACGTAACGCTCGGGCTCGACGATCATCAAATGCACATCGAGGGGAAGCTTCGTGACCTTACGCAACGCCGCGACCACTGGAGGGCCGAGTGTTATGTTGGGCACGAATCGGCCATCCATCACGTCCACGTGAATCCAGTCCGCTCCTGCTTCGGCGACATCACGAATCTCGTCGCCGAAACGCGCCATGTCGGCGCTGAGGATCGAAGGCGCAATGAGCGTAGGGCGATCAGCGGACATGGCGCACGACATACACCGCGAAAGGAGGTCAGACCAGTCGCCATCGGGGCTGTATTCGCCGCTGCTATCCCTACCCAGTCCGAGCGCGGGCGTTCGCCTTGAGGTCCCCGCGGCGGGTCCACGATTCGCTGAATGATTGAACGCGCCGCGCCTCGTTTCAGTGGCGCCATGCAGGCGCAGCGAACTCCCGCGCCCCAGCGAGCGGGGGTGGGCGAGGTTCAGGGCGAACTCAGTGGCAGGAGACTAGAACTGCCGGAGTTGATACGCCCGGCGCCTGACCGCCGCTTTCGATTGGAACGGAAGGCGTACGTGGGTAAGGTGGGCGAAACTCCAGCTCGACGTCGGAACTATGATTACGCGCCCGCTCGGCAAGCAAGACTACGACCATATCGTTCAGGTCATCGACCGCTGGTGGGGAGGACCAACCAGTGCGCTGGCCCACCCCATCTTCTTCTACGAGCTCGGCCAGCTGGCACGCGTCGTGGAGCACGACGGAATTCTGGTCGGCTTCCTGTTTGGCTTCATCGCGCCAGGACCGCCGAAGACGGGCTATGTGCACCTCGTAGGTATCCACCCTGACTACCGACGTCGTGGCGTGGGCAAGGTGCTCTACCAAACCTTCGAGGAGGACTGTCGCAAGGCAGGCTGTACCCGCCTCAAGGGCATCACCACGACCGGCAATGAAGGTTCGATCGCGTTTCACAAGGCGGCCGGTTGGACGGTGTCCCATGTAGACGACTATGCTGGACCGGCCCGCCCCCGAGTGGTCTTCAACAAGACCCTGACCTGAGCGGCGTCCCTCCTAGTCTCTCCCCACCCTCCGTCACCTGACCGCCGTGACCATCCAACCGCTGTGACCGACGACGCACCGGCAAGCTTTCCGGCTTCAGGCCCCGCTCGTGAGGCCCGGCGGCTGCTTAGCAACGCTCTCGAGAGCCTCCAGCTGCGTGCCGGACAAACATCGAGTGTCCGGCAGGCCATAGAAGCTGCTGCCGAAGCTTCGAGTCATCTCTACCTGGTGGAGACCGGCGAGTCGGACAGTTCGTTCGAAGGGATCCGTGCGGCAATAGAGCAACTTGGTGCGGCGTTGGCCTCGCTACAGCGGGACTCTCTCAGCGACCCCACGGTTCTTTCCGCGACGGAAACGATCGCGCGAACACTAGCGCTGCTTTATCCGGTGGCACGCGCGCAACAGCGTGCCCGGCGCAACGTCATCTTCCATACACGCGCGCCCGTCGAAGCATCAGAGCTGAACCTACCAGAGGACACGGTGCCCCCGGCGCCACCTGCTGGTCGCCCACGTATCCACACTCCGAGTTTCCGCGGCCACGAGCAGCGAGCCCGCGGCGAGCGTGTCTTCGTAGAGGCCGACATTGGACTGCTCTCCGACTCACACTTCTACACTGGGCTGAGCCAAGATCTCTCGAGCGGCGGCGTGTTCATCGCCACCTACCAGCCTCAACCGGCAGGCACGGAAGTTGGGCTCTACTTCGCCCTTCCCGATGGTCACGTCGTCGAAGCCAAGGGCATCGTGAGGTGGACTCGTGAAGGCGGAAATGACACGCCACCCGGTATGGGCGTCGCTTTTCAGGACCTCAGCCAGCCGGATCTCGAAGCAATCGAGCACTTCTGCGAGAGCCGGGCCCCGCTGTATCACGACTCCGCAGACAGCTGAGCTTGCTCTCACCCCGCTCAGCGGCGGTGCGACTGGCCCAATGGGCGCCGAGCGGGTAGGGTGAAGCGCCATGGCGCATGACGCCGGCGGAGGTTTCGTGTCTCACCGCAAACCCGTAACGGCCGATGAATTGAAGCGGATTGGGCTCTTCGGAGCGCTCTCCACCGAAGTGCTAGATCATCTCGCGACCTCGCTCCCGATCGTGGAGCCGGACCCTGGCGATCTGGTCTTCAAGGAGGGTGACACCGCACGCGAGCTATTTGTCCTGCTCGAAGGCGAAGCGGAAGTGGTCAAGCGCTCGCGCTCCGGCGTTGACGCGCGAGTCGCGGTGCTAGGGCCCGGCGACTGGTTCGGTGAGATGGGCGTGCTTGACGTACAGCCTCGCTCTGCGAGCGTACGCGCCCTGGCCCCGTCGCGCTTGCTGCGGATCCGCGCAACAGACCTCGACGCACTCTATCGCCACGATCTCAAGGCCTACGCACTGGTCGTGTTGAACATCGCCCGTGAACTCAGCAGACGCCTGCGAGTGACGGACGGTATCCTCGCGGATTTTCTGGTCAACGTGCTCGACGTCGTGGAACGACGCCAAGCCCCACGCGCTGACTAGGCCAGTGAGGCGAAATCTGTGATTCGCTCAACAAGTCGACACAGCGTTTCCGCGTCTCAAAAGTAGCGCGACCAGGAACACTAGTTCGCAGCGTCGGCTGTGGCGTCGCCGGCCTGACCATCTGCGGCGTCTGCGTCACCCGCGTCACCCGCGTCGGTCGCAGCGTCGCCGGCGTCGCCGCCATCCAGACGGCCGCCATCGGCGTCGGTGACTGGCGCATCACTGCCGGCGTCGGACACTCCCGAATTGCCACCAGAGCTACCGCCAGTCCCGCCGTTTTCGAGACCGCCGCCGCCGAGTGCGCCGCCTCCACCCGCAGCGTTGATGTCGCCGCCGGCGCCTGAACCGCCATTGCCCACGGCACCCGCGCCAGCGCTAGACGACCCCTCTGCAGGCGGCTCTGGTTGTGGGTTGAGACTACACGCAGCAGCCACGAGGCCGACGACCAGCCCCGTTAGTGCGATCCGCCAGCCGCAACGACTCACGCGCCTGTCCCGCCTGATGTCCCCGCGGAACCGCCCGCGGTACCACCAGTCCCAGCTGCGCCGGCAGCCCCAGCTGCGCCGGCGGTCCCAGCTGCGCCGCCAGCGCCAGCAAAGCCACCAGCTCCACCAATGCCGCCCGAGCCGCTCGTGCCACCGATGCCGCCCGAGCCGCTCGTGCCACCGATGCCGCCTGAGCCAGCTACGCCTCCGGTGCCAGCGCCACCAGCTGCACCACCGCTGCCAGCTGCACCACCGCTGCCAGCTGCACCAGCCGCGCCGCCGCTGCCGCCCGAACCACCGGAGCCGCCCGAACCGCCCGACCCACCAGAACCACCGGAGCCGCCCGACGCGCCGGAACCACCAGACCCACCGTTACCACCGACTGCGCCGCTGCCACCGTTGCCTGCGTTGCCGCTTCCACCAGAGCCGCTGGAGCCGCCGAACGACGAGCCGCCCACGCCGCCGTTTCCGCCCTGACCCGTGGGTGGCTCGGGCTGGGGGTTCAAACTACACCCAGTCACCAAGGCGATGGCCGCCACCCAAACAAGCAAGCGCATTCGCATACCCCGCTGGTCCATTAGCACACGCGTACGTCTGCAGGATGCAGTCCATACCCTGGTTTGCCAAACCACGGGCCAAGGCACCGCGAATGGCGCAGCTTGGCACAGCCTCGGACATGTACGACGCACTCAGCGTCAGGGCACTAGAGGGCGAGTTCACCGTCGGCAGCGGAGTCGGAGTCCGCGTCTTCTGCCGCGTCAGGCGCATCACCAGCGTCTCCCGAGTCAGGCGTCTCGCCCCCCTCACCCCCATCCATGAAGGCATTGGGATCCGCGTCCCCGGCTTCTGGCGCTGGCGCACCGCCATCGAAATCGAAGCTACTACCGCCGCTACCCACAGCTCCAGAACCGCCGTTTTCGGCTCCTCCCGAGCTGACCCCGCTGCCGCCGGAACCTCCCGCGCTGCGCCCACTTCCGCCCCGCCCTCCGTCGCTCGTCAGGTCCTCCACCGGAGGCTCAGGCTGGGGATTCAATCCACACGCCACGCAAACAAAAGTGGCCAACGACAAGCACAACAGCCTGTCCCAGCGCAGCAGCGTGGTCATTGCGAGCCTCATCCCGTCGCGTCCGAAGCAACTTTCGCGCCCAGCACTGAGTCGCGCTCGAAGCACCTTTTTTACTGCGAGCCGCTCACCAGCGCTTCAGGCGGCGCGCCTCGGCCAGCAACTCTAGCGCTGCGGAGACGTCTCCACGCGCAAGGCTCTCGCGAACCGTCCTCAGCTCGCTCTCGAGCTCCTCCAGCGCTGCTGCGACTTCAACGGAGTTGCGGGTGAGGATGCCGCTCCACATCCCTTCCGGCCCACCACCGACCCGGGTCGCGTCCGCGAAGCCCGGTCCGGCGAAGCGACGGCGGTCCCTTCCCGCGAGCTTCACCATCGCGCTCGCCACCAGTTGGTTGGCATGACTCGTCAGCGCCACGCCGTGATCGTGCGCGTCAGGGGCAACCACAACAGGCTGCGCGCCCAATACCAGGGCGAGTTCACGGACGCGTTCGACGCTCGACACGTCGGTCGTTTCCGTGGGGCAGATAAACCAGCTGCGCCCGCGAAACAACTGCGCCGAGGCGTGCTCGAAGCCACCACGTTCCTTGCCCGCCATCGGGTGTCCGCCGCAGAACCGCGTGAGCCCGAGCTGCTCCGCGCGCTCGCACACGTCGCGCTTGGCGGATCCACAATCCGTCACGCACACCGCCTCGGAAAGCCAAGCGAGCTGCTGCTCAATCACGGGCAAGGGAGTCGCCAGGACCACCAAACCGGCGCGAGCCGAAGCGTCTTTCAAACTGGATTGATCCGCCTCGATCAGTCGACTGAAGAGCTGCGGCTCATCGATGGCGGCAAGCCCCCTCGGCAAATCGGCTCCCCAGATCTCACGCGCCCCCGCGTTGCGCAGGCCGAGTGCGATGGAGCCGCCAATCAGGCCCACCCCGACCACGAGCACTGCCTCGCCGGGGAAGGGCTCCGCGCTCATTTCCGCACGACCTCGCCGATGGCGCGCAGCTTGTTTGCGAGTTCCACTGCCTCTTCCCAATGAAGCGTGGCCGGCTGAGTCGGAAGGTCGCCAGATGGCCCGACCCACACTCGGAGCACCACACCGTCGGCGCCAGCTCCGATGGCCGCGCTGGCGACCGCCGCGCAGTAGCGGGCGCGCTGAGCAATCGTGGGCACATCCACCACGATCGGCAGGTGGGTGCGGAGCTTCGCCCTGGCGATGGCTGCCACCTCCAACGTTCGCGCACCGTTCGGGTATTCACCACCCGCTTCCATCAACACCACCGTGCCATTGCGCCCAAGCTCTCGCTCGGCCGCGCCAATCCACTTGTTGGCCCCCCAGCTCGGCTCCCGCACCACGAACGTGATCGGCCACTTCGGAGACTGGGGCGTTGGGTGCAAGCTGACCCACGAAAGCGAGCCTAGCGACTCGGGCACGTTGCGCCCCCGGCTCACGGCGGCATCGAACGGGCGACCAGCGGCGAGCGCATAAGGCAAGCTCACTGGAGGCTGATCTGCAGTGGTCTCCGGGAAGCCGATCGGCTCGATGGCGATCCACGGTCGCTCTCCACCGATACTGCCAAAGTCTCCGTCGACCACCGTCTGCCGCTGGCGAAACTTGCGCGACGACAGGCGATACGGCTCGCTGACGCGCACCACCTCGGCGACCGCCTCGATCTCCCGCACGACAGCCACATCTGACTCGGTGACGTCTCCAACCACACCCAAGATGGTGCGCGTCTGCCCACTCGAACGATGCACGTCGAAGTTGTTCTGAACGAGGTACGCGATTACGGCCTCGATGGCGGATTCCGGAGCATCCGACTCCATCACGACGATCATGGGACCGAGCAGCCTATCAGAAGTGCGCTACTTGGGAGGCTCCACCGAACCCGCCCGGACCGAATCTGACTCCGGCGGCAAGAGGAAGGCACGACGCGATGCAGCGGCCCTCGTGTCCTGTCTGGTTTTTCCGCGCCCGTCTGGGACGACGTCACCTGGCGCGCGTTGGGGCAGGGGCGAGCATCGGAAAACCGCGATCCCTTGGCGCTTGGCGGCGGGGATTGTAGGTTTTCCCGACGTGCGCTCGCTCGCTTCCCGGCGGCGGCCGCTGCACGCCTCGAGGAGCCCTGCGTGAGCCAAGCGGATCAGAACTCGGACCCACTCATCGATACGCTCATAGCCGGGCGCTACCGCGTCGTGCGTCGGCTTGGTGAGGGCGGCATGGGCGAGGTCTACCTCGCGATGCACGAGGCAATCGAGAAGAAGGTCGCGCTCAAGGTCTTGCGCCCGGAGTATTCGGCGAAGGCAGACATCGTCACGCGCTTCCAACAAGAGGCCATCAGCGCCTCGCGCATCAAGCACCCCAACGTGCTCGAGATCTTCGACTTCGGGCAGCTGGAGACGGGTGCCTTCTACCTCGCGATGGAGTTCCTCGAGGGTCACGACCTCGCGGACGAGCTGCAGCGGGTGGTGGTGCTGTCACCGCAGGACGGAATTCGCATCGCGCTGCAGATCTGTCGCGCGCTCTCCGCTGCACACGGCAAAGGCGTCGTCCACCGCGACATGAAGCCGGAGAACGTGTTTCTGCAGCGCGTCGCTGATGGGGAAGAAATCGTCAAGATCGTCGACTTCGGCATCGCGCAGCTGCGCAGCAATGAAGAGGCAGAGAAGCAGCAGCCTACGCGCCGGCGGCTCACCAAGACCGGCATGATCTTCGGGACCCCGGAGTACATGTCGCCGGAACAAGCGGCGGGCAAAAAGGCAGATCAGCGCGTCGATATCTACGCAACGGGCATCATCCTGTACGAGATGTTCACGGGCGCGGTTCCTTTCACTGGGGAAACGTTCATGGCGGTGCTCGCCGCGCACTTGAACGATTCGCCGCCGCCCATGCGCATGATCGCGCCCGACCTGCAGATCTCTGCGGAGCTCGAAGCGGTCATCATGCGCTCGCTCGCCAAGAAGCCGGATGAGCGTTTTCAAACCATGAACGAGATGGCCCAGGCCCTGATGGGCACGCCAGAAGGTCTGGGCGCCGGCCCGGTGACGCGCCAGCTCATGGCGTCGGATCCTCAGCTCTCCATGGCAGCGGGCCACGGCTACAACCCGAACCAGGCGGTCGGCGCCGTGACCGGGCACCAGTTCAGCGGGCCAGGTCCACAAACGTCTGCACAGTTCACGCCGGGGCAGGCCACACCCAACCCGCTGTCCCAGGACCCGAATCGCCCATCCTACAACCCGCCTACGGCTGTGTCCCCGGGGGTCCCCCCGTATCCCCAGGGTAACATCCCGCCAATGCCCACGCCGCAGGCCGCTCAGCAAGGGCCAGCACAAGCGATCACGATCGGCGGCGTTGAAGACCCCAATGAAGCGGACCGCTTGTCGAGGGCGCACACCTATCTCGAGGCGACGGGCCCAACTCGCCCCCCCGAAGAGAAGAAGTCGAAGCTCGGCTTGATCATCGGTGTCGCCGTGTTGCTGCTCGGTGGCGCGGGTGCGGCGGCGTTCGCGATGCGCACTCAAGGCACGACCGACGGCCCCGCCGCGGAACCCACGGCTTCCAACGTCGGGCTGCCTGAGCCACGAAGCGTAACGCCGCCCGTAGCGAGCGTGAGCGCTCCACCCCCGGAGCCGGCGAAGCCCGAGAAGTACACCTTGAAGATCACGACGGAGCCTGAGGGTGCCATCCTGAAGAAAGGTGACTTTCAGGTCTGCCCCAAGACGCCGTGCGAGCTGGTCGCAGACCCAGATGAGCAGCTCGAACTCAGCGCCACCAAGGGAGCGATGAAGGGCAGCGAGAAGGTGTTGGCGCAGAAGGACGGCCAGAGCGTGGTGATCAAGCTCAAGGCGCCTGCGGTTCAGCGTCCGCCGACCTCGGGTCCTCGCATGTGTGAAGTCGAGGTCGACGGGCTCAAGATCTTGCGCCCGTGTCCCTGAGCCGGTCTCGCTGATCGCACCGCTGCGCTGGAGTGAGCTTGCTCTCTAGCCATATTTTCCGCGCGGCCATTCTAGGCTTTCGACGCCCTGGAGCGTCCTGCAGCGACCAAGCCCCTACAAAGCGCGCAGGCCGCCGGATCACTCCGACGGCCTTTCGCTGCTCGCATGCTTGTTGTTAGCCCGCGGTGGGGTAGCAACAACCGGTCACACAGAACTCGCCTGCAGGGCACTCCGCTTGGCCCGGTTGTCCACACTGCTGGCGGCCCGTGGGGCACTGCTGCTCGGTGCAGTCTGCGGGAAGGTCCGGCTTGCCCAAGCAGATTTCACAGTGCTCGCAGGTGTTCAGGCACGCAGGTACCTGATCACACGGACGGCACTTGGTGGGATCGTTGAGCGTGTCCGGCGTGCAAGTGCCATCACCGCGGTTGTCCTCTGAACCGAGATACACCGTGGTGCTGGCCCCTGGGATGGCGCAACAACCAAAGCAGTCACAGCCATTGGGAGTGAGCGGGCCGCAGTAGCTGGCGCAGGCGTTGCTCTGAGTTTGGTAGGCCTGTGCGCAAGACATCTGCGTGCCAGGTAGGCTCGCGCCCGGGTCGTACTGGCACTTCTTGCCTTCGGGATCGTAGTTCGGCGCAACCTCATGGGTATCGCACTCGTGGCTCCAGTAGCAGTCGTCGTTGCCGGAACCGGAGTCGCCGTCGAAGTAGCAGTCCGCCTTGCAAGGCGCTGAGTTTTGACCGGGGATCTCGCCCTTGTAGCCTTCCTCGTTGTTGTCACAGGCGCCGAGACAGCTGACGTCCTTGGAGTCGATCTTGCCGTCGTTGTCGTTGTCGAGACAGTCACCGCACTCGTACACCTTGCCCTGGCACGCGCGCACGACGCAGTAGTTGCCGCAGCCCTGCACTGGGTCGCACGTCTGGGTGCCGGTGCAGAGGTTGTCGTCGGGGATCGCGACACAGCCACCCGCCGACTCGGAGCACATCTGCGTGGTGCATGCGACGCCGTCGTCTGGACAGCTAAGCGTGGTGCCGGCGACGCAGCCCGCTGCGTTGGCGCCAGACGTTGCAGGCTGACAACGTTCGACACCGTTGCACACCGCACCGTCGGAACAGGCCGAGTCGTTGGGAGACGCCTGACAACCCAGCGTCGCGTCGCAGTAGTCCGTCGTGCAGCTGAAGCCGTCGTCGCACGTCGGCGCAGTGCCCGCGACGCAACCATCGGAGTCCGAGTTCGGGTCACTTGGAGAGCAGGTCTCCACGCCGTCGCACACCGTCGAGTTTCCACAACGGATATCCTGCGGTGCGTGGAGGCACGCGCCGGTGCCGGCCTCGCAGCTGTCCACGGTGCAGTAGAGTCCGTCGCTGCAGTCCTTCGCCGTGCCCGGCACGCAGAGCCCGGTGCTCAGGTTGCACATCTCGCCGACGGTGCACGGATCGTTGTCGTTGCAGTCGGAGTCTTGGGTGCAGGCAGTGCCCGCCACACACCCCGTCGCCAGACAGGCCTGACCCGCAGCGCAGTTGCCTTGATTCGGCGTGAAGACACAGCCTGCAACGTTCTCGTCGCAGGCGTCGTCGGTGCAGCCCACGCTGTCGTTGCACACCACCGGCGAAGCAACCAAGCAGCCGTTCGCGTCACCCGCGCCGTTCGTCGCGCACGTCTCGGCGCCGTTGCAGTACACGCCGTCGTCGCAGAAGTTGTCGTTGGCGACCGCCTTGCACGAGTCGGTGCCTTCGTCGCAGCTGTCCGTGGTGCAACCGATGTTGTCGTTGCAAACGACAGGCGCACCAGCGACACAACCTTGAGCGTCGGAGCCAGGGGTACCGGGCGCACAGGTCTCTGCGCCATCGCAGTATTGACCGTTCGAACACACGGAGTCGACACCGACGTGAACACAGCCGGAACCTTCGACGCAGCTGTCCGTCGTGCAGCTGAAGCCGTCATTGCAGTTCGGTGCGCTGCCGGAGACACAGCCTGATGCGTCACTGGAGCTCGCCGGGTCACAGCGCTCGACGCCATCGCAGAACAAGCCGTTGGAGCACAACGCATCCTGAGGCACGGAAACGCACCCCTGAGCCGCCTCGCTACACACCTCGGTGGTGCAGTCCGCGCCGTCGGAGTTCGTGCAAGTGACCTGTTGCCCGGACACGCAGGCACCGGTGCCGGTGTCGCACGTCTCTGCGCCGTTGCAGAACAAGCCGTCGTCACACTCGCTGTCGAGGGTGCAGCCGCCGCTCGTGCCGCCAGTGCCCGCCGTGCCGCCTGCGCCCGATGAGCTACCCCCCGTCGACGTGCCGCCAGCAGACGTTCCACCTGCCGAGCTCCCACCCGCTGAAGATGTTCCACCTGCCGAGCTTCCGCCGGCTGACGTGCCGCCCGAGGAAGTCCCGCCTGAGGATGTTCCGCCTGAGGCCGTGCCGCCCGATGACGTTCCGCCTGAGGATGTACCGGCCGCGCTGCCGCCGCCCGCTGAGGTTCCGCCCGACGTGGTCCCTCCCGCAGAGCTACCAGCCGCAGAGGTGCCGCCCGCAGAGGTGCCGCCCGAGGACGTTCCACCCGAAGAAGAAGTGCCGCCCGCAGCGGCCCCAGAGGAACCGCCCACGCCGCCGTTGCCGCCCACGCCGCCGTTGCCGCCGGCGCCTGTTCCGCCTTGGTTGGAACCGGAGCTACCGCCCTGTGCGTTGCCGGCGGAGCCGCCCTGAGCGTTGCCAGCGGAGCCTCCTTGAGCGGAGCCAGCAGAGGCGCCCGTACCGCCGGTGGCGCCGTTGCCACCCGCGCCCTGCGTCTCGTCGCCGCTCCCGCAAGCAACCAACCCCAAAGATAACGTCAGGGCAAACCCTGCCAAAGACTGCCGCATGTGTCCTCCGCCAGCTCCTGCTGTTTCCGAACGCGGGCACATCTTTCCCAAGCACGTCGACTTGAGACGCACGCGCGCCAGAGCCACTCAACCAGAGGCTTTCGTGGAGGGTTTCACTCGGCTTTATGAGCTCGCGCCCGGTTTTCCCTACGCATACGGATCTAAGTGAATCCAGCGCTTCCGCGTTCTCTGACAGCCCCCGCAGAAGCACTTTGCAGAGCGAAACACTCGCCGCTGAGCACCCCGTTGCATGGGACTTCAGCGCGGATTGAGGGGTTGGGGGTGAGGCGCACCGCCACAGTCGACTGGAGGTGTCTCACGGGCGCGCGGGTGACTTCCGCACCTGACGTTCGCCGACGGTTCAACGAGCGTCTCCGGTTCCACGGCGTAGCCCGTTCCGCGCTCATCGACCTGCGCCGTTGGCCGCGACCCCGCCACCTCAACACCGCTCCAGTCCGAAGTCGCGGGGCCACCACCGCGCGCCTGCGCATCAGCCGCAGTTGGCCGCCGGGCGGCGCCGCCTCAGCGCCCCCAGTGCACCATTTCCGCACAGCAAACCAGTCTCAAACCGCACCAGCGGTCCGCGTAAATTTTCCACGCAGCAACTTTACCGCGAACCTCGCATTCCCCCACGGCAACATTCGCCAATGCGCCAAATTCAGGTTCCTCGCGGCAATGTCGCTTCCGCATGGCATCACGTGACGGCAAGCAAGCGCCGCCACGCGCATATCCTCCGGGCAACGTTCTAGATAAAGAACGACACACCGAGGCTGGCCACAGGGTGTCCCACACGCAGCGTCAACGACGCCCAATCAACGAAGTGCCAGCGCCCACCACCGTAGAAGACGAACGCATCGAACTTGTCTTTGCGCTTGCCTTCGCGGCGCAAGCGGATTGCCGCACCTGGCTCACCAAAGACGGAGAACTTTGGATGCAACCAGAAGTTCCACTGCATCACGATCGGGATGCGGTCGACGTTCTTCTGATGGTCGAAGCCAAAACCGATCCCCACCGTGTTGTTGATCGTTTTGACGAAGCCGTTGTCCACCAGCTCGAACGTGCCGCGAAAGCCGAAGCCTACGTCGTCATCGTCGCGATCGAACGGGGCGAGCGGACCCAGCAGCAAATGGGGCTCGGCTTCGAATGTGTAGTCGATGTGGCTACCTGGCCGCTTGATCTGCCCGAAGGCAGAACCAGCGGCCACCAGCACGCTCAAGCCGGCAAGAGCGGCGAGCGCTGGACGCAGCGCCCGCCCGCTGCGGCGAAGGGCGCGAGGGGCACGCTGCTTGGCTTTCAGTGAGACTTTAGGGAGGCGGATCATTCCGCGTAGAATACTCCCTTGAGATCTTCCGTGCTGGAGATCGGCACCCCGCTCTTCAAAGAGATCGCGCGGTACTGGTAGTACATGCCGGGCGTCAGTGCCGGACCATCGTAGGTCACCGTGGCCGGTTTGCTGCCACCGGGGTCGAAGTTGCCCTCCGTCTCCCAAACCTGCGTCCCGAGCGCATCGAACAGAGTCACTCGATACATGTCCTCGCTCGAGTCGTCTTCCCACTCGAACACCGGATTGCCGCTTACGCCTTCGGGTCCATCTCCACCGGGAGAGAACACCGCTAGAGCGCCGGTTACCTTGAACCCCTCACTGATGGGCAGGTCGTTGCCGGTGACGTCGATGCGTACCAACTCGGTGCCGCCAATCGAGGTGTCCGGGTCCCGCACCAGCCCGTCGTTCTCGAAGGCCGCGAGCACGACGTAACGCCCCTTCGGCACGCCAGCTATCGACCAAGCGCCGCTGACGTCAGCTGCTCGCAAGCCACGAGGCGCTTCTCCGCGCAGCGCAGTCTCATCGAACGTTTCCTCGGGGACAAGGATCACGGAGGTCACCGAAGCACCCCCGCCGTTCACGATTTGGATCTGTCCACTCACGACTGCCGTGGCTTCCCCCGCAGCCTCGAGATCGACGCCTTCCGTCGTCTCTCCCGCCTTCACGTCGGCGGTGTTCGGCGTGAGTTCCAACCCGGATGCGTAGCCGTGGACCCCAACACTCCCTGCGGGCACGTTGAACACGGTGTACGCTCCATCGCTATCAGCGATGCCAGTTTCGCCCCCCGCAACGACCAAGGTTCCTCCCGGGTTGTCCGCGTTCACGTGGCCACTGACCGCACCCAATCCGTCGGTTGCACCCAGCGCGATCAAGCCGATATCCGTCGCCACGTTTGCGACCTTGCCGTCGCCATCCACGAGGCTGACGTCAACCGGCAGGGCGACCCGCGGTGGCTTCGGGAACGAGAGATAGCCTGAAGCGTCTGCCCGCAGCGTGTACGAAGTAGACACCGGCGTGCCATCTGCGTTGCGCTGCACGGGGACACGTAGGTCGTAGTTGCCTTCCTCGTCCGTCACGGCAACGCTGGACACTGCAGCACCGTTCGCGTCACGCGCGACCACCAACGCCGCCTCGATGGCGGAGTTGTCAGCGGTATCAAAGACCTTTCCCGTCACCGAGACCGGCGCGTAGCACGCAGGCTCACCGCCGACGGTCTCTTCACAGACTTGGTCCTCTTCGCAGCCAGTCTGAGCGACAAGGTCACAGCCCTTCGGTTCCTGCTTGGGCGGGTCGTCATCACCGCCACATGCGGCAAACGTCAAACCCAAGCAAAACCAGCCAATTTGTGCGTAACGCATGGACTTCCTCCTACTCGGCGCGCAGCCACGCGCCGAGTCCTGCCGACCCGAAAAGGCCGGCACATGACTCCTCACGGAAATAGCTCTTGGGGGCGTTCTAGCGCCTCAGCCAATCAACGAGGCGCTTCGATGCAGCAACCGGTCACGCAGTAGTACGCCGACGGGCACGGCGACTGCCCGGCCAAGCCGCAGGGCTGGACGCCTGCTGCACACTGCGAGCTGCCACCACCTGTGCCACCCGTTCCTTGCCCCGCGGAACCGCCTGCGCCGGTCCCACCTGCGCCGCCCGTGCCCGGGGGGTTACAGCTCTCAGGTAGCGTGTCCTTGCCGATGCACAGCTCGCACTCCTCGCAGGTGTTCAAGCAAGAAGGCACCGGAGTGCAAGGATGGCACTTCGTTGGGTCGTTGACGTCTTCCTTGGTGCACGTGGGATTCTTCCCTGAATCCTCAGAGCCCAAGTAGACGTACTTGCCGCCGCCCGCCGGGAGCTCACAGCACCCGAAGCAGTCGCAGCCGTTGGGCGTCAGCGGGCCGCAGTAGCTCTCGCACATCGGGTCCTGCCCCGTCTCGAGCTCGCTACAACCCTTGCCGGTACCCGGGATGTTCGCATTGGCATCGTACTCGCACGCGCTATCACCACTCGGGTAGTAGTTCGGCGGCGTCGAGAGCTTGTCGCACTCATGCGACCAGTAACAGCCGTCGTTGTTACCGGTGTCTTGGTCGAAGTAGCAGTCCATCTTGCACGGGGCTTCGTTGCCTCCGGAGATGCCTGAATCGTAGGAGTCTTCCGTGTTGTCACAGGGCCCCAAGCAATCGGGGTCCTCCGAATCGATCAACCCGTCGTTATCGTCGTCGATACAATTTCCACACTTGTAAAGGTGCGCCTGACACATCGTCTGCACGCAGGCTCCGCTCCCGCCGGCTCCTGTCCCAGCCGTCGTGCCAGCAGATCCGCCGCTGGCGGTTGCCCCCGTACCCCCCGTGGTGATCACCGTTCCGCCGCTGCCGCCAGCCGCGCTGCCGCCTGCTGCGCTGCCGCCTGCTGCGCTCCCCGCGGAACCGCCCACACCACCACTGCCACCGTTGCTCGTGCCCGCACCACCGTCGCCCATGTCTCCAACCTGGACGTCGTCACCACACGCCGCCGCGAGCGCACCCACACCTACAACGGTGCTCAGCGCAAGCCAACGACGTACGACCCGGCCCATGCCTGGGCGCGCATTCTGATGTTGCAACACGACGATGCAGTGGTGCCCGTCGGAGCGGGTTATCACTCGTCGAGGATCGACTCGACCTTGCGCTGGTGCGCCGACTCGGGATGTTCGGCTTCGAACGTCTCCGCGCGGCTCTTCGCCTCGCCCTCGCGCTTGAGCCGCTTCAGCGCCTCGATGGCAATGACTTCACGCTCTTGCGCCAGCACCCCAGAGGGGTAGAGCCGCTTGTGCTCTTGGGTGGCAGCCAGCGCCGCCCCAGGGTTCTTGCTCAGGTTCCGACGGGCTCGCTCGAGGATCGAAGCCTCGCTTGGCGCCGCGGGTTTGCTCGCTTTTTGTGGTGCCTCGACTTCAACCGGGGCTCTTTGCTCCACTTCGACCTCGGCGGTCGGCGCCGGAGCGCTGGGAACTACCTTCGGTTCTTCGACTGGAGGTGCGACCTGTTCCGGCACCTCTTCGAGGCGCGGAGTGGCGGACGGAGCTCTCTCACCCCCAAGTAGAGCGTATCCCCCAGCTCCTAGCCCGAGGCTAATCCCCACGGCAATGACGAGCTTGGCGGCTCCGCTCAACCCGGCGCTGCTACCGCTCGCACCAGCACCCGCGCTGCCATCTGTGGGCGCAGGAGGTGGACCGACGGGCAATCGCGCGGCCATGCGGGCGATGGCTTCCGCTGAAGGAGCGTCCACACGGGCGCTACCAACCAAGCGACCAAGCTCACTGCTCGCGTTCAGTCGCTCGTCGCTCATGCGCCCTCCTTACGGGAACTCTCCGCAGCGACCTCGGCCTCCGACTCGTGGGGCTGAGGCGCGATCTGCAGCGACTCCTCGAGAATCTTTCGGGCCGCGCGCAAACGCGAGTACCCCGTTTGCAGCGGACAACCCACAAGTGCCACCACGTCCTTCATCTCCAACTCCTCGATTTCGTAGAGGACGAAGACTTCTCGCTTGGCATCGTCGAGCTGTTCCAGCGCGGCCACGAGGCGATCTCGCATCTCGCGGTGCTCGACCTGTCGCTCCTGATTCGGATTGAGCTGGGGCTCAGGGAACTCCGAAGGGAAGCGTTCTCGGCGGACGTGGGCGCGTCGCCGATAGTCAGAGGCCACTCGCAAACAGAACGCGTATATCCATGTGCGAAGGCTCGAGCGCCACTCGAACTCTCCAAGGCGGCGGTGAACGGCGACAAAGACCTCTTGGACATGGTCTTCAACGTCGCGCTCGGCAACCCCAAGGTACCGCAAGCTGCGCCAGACGAAGGCTGCGTGTTCATCGAAAATCCGCCGAAATTCGGGTAGCTCACTCATCGGCGGATTCACCAAACAGCCCCCACCGGGGGGTCAACTTGGGTCCTCGAGGAAGGGTGGCGCGCCCTGATGGCGCTTTCTCCTCGAGAACTGGACTCAAAACCTCTTGGCTCTGTCCTGTCTCATGTTGACAGGAATGTCCACGTCACCGCCACACACTCTGTGGACGACGGCGCGGTCGATTATGAAGGGCTCAGCGCCAAGGCGCCGAGGCTTTAAGAAGCTTACTCGGCGTCCCGACATTTGCCTACGTGAACCTAGCTACACCCCGGCGTGGTCCCGATACGCCTCGGATCCAGCCAGATTCAGCTGAATTCATGCGCGAGAGCGCGCGAAATCGGACTGCGATAGGGCGGCGCAGTCAGAGGGCAGTCAGAGGGCAAGGCGAAACCCCAGGGTCAACTTTCCCCCCACCGGGGCAACCTGAAAGAGCTCGATCTGCTCACCTGCGCGCTCATAGAAGTAGCGATCCTGGACCATGGGCACCAGCGCCTCCGCTCCAACCACCAGGTGGTTTGAGCCAACCTCCGCCGCCCAGCGCACGCCGAGAGATAGTTCCCCACGGATCCGGCTGCGACTTCGGTTGTTCTCCAGTTCGTCTCCCTGGGCCCATACGGCACCCACCCGCTGACCAACACACAGCTCCAGCCCGAAATCCAACGGACACACGAGCAGACCCGAGGTCACTGAGTTCAGAGTGAGGCTGCCTTGGTCGTTCGTTGCCCGCCCATGATCGAGGTTCGCGCTCAGCTCGATGGGCCAGAAGGTACCTGGCTCCACGCGCAACCCCAAATCTCCGCCGAAGCTACCCAGTGGCAGCGCGCCAGCCGTCGTCGTCGCGTCTAGGAACAGGGAGTAGCTCCACGGCGGAGCGACGGGTGGCTGAGGTGGTGGCGCCTTTGGAGGCGGCGGCTTCGGCAGCTGCAACGGCGTGCCCAGCGGCGGAACGGCCTTGGGCTTCTCAATCGCCGGCTCCGGTTCGTCCGGCGGGGGCGGGGGAGGCAGCTCCTCCCGTGGCACGTCGATCATGATCGAAGTGACCAGGAGCAACGAGTCGTCGAGCACGTGGCAGTCCTCGCCCTCCATGTCGAGGTCGCGGCTGCCAACCAATGTACCGCGCTTCCCAGTAGGGGTGTCCGCGGTGCGTAGCTCGAGCTCTGCGTGCGCCTTGCCGTCACGAAAGGCAACGTTTCCGCGCAGAACCAGATCGGCGTTCTCGTCGAACACGGATCGCCCCAGCCGGCGGTCGACTCCCGCGCGCAGTTGCTGGGCACTCATGCACTCATCGCTGCTCTGCCACACGACGCGAGTCGTGGCGGGAGTGGCCAGCGCGGAAGCCGGCCACCCAAGCCACACGAGGAGCGCAAAACGCCGAGCTATGCGCCCGAAATCCATTGGTAGATCCTTACTCCTTCCCGCCAGGCGGGCGATGGTCAAAGTCAAGACCCCCGTACAAACCGTGCATGCGGATTTCCCGCACACGGCTTACCAGTAGCCACTCAGCGCACAGCATTACGCGGCCTCCATCAAGATGGATTGCTCCGGATAGCGGACAGTGCCTCGGAGTTGGTACAGGCCCAGACGGTAGAAGTAGTCGCGATCCCAGCGTGTAACTTGTTTGGGTTTCAAGTGGCGACCCTTGCGGGCCACCAGCAGCCCTTTCAGCTGCTTCCAAACATATGTGTCGAGCTGATTGAATCGCTTCGCGGCATTTCCCGTGCGGAAGTAGTTCCCCCAGCCCCGCAGTACGGGGTTCAGCTGTTCGATGACATCGCGGATATCCGCGTGGCATCTCGAGCGGGGGGTGAGCTGCTTCACACGGCTCCGGATCCGCTGCATCGCGCGCTGCGACGGCCAGCGATGGAGGAAGTAGAGCCGTTGGCCCGACCTCTCCAGCACCTTGCCGCTCAGCCGCTTGTGCAGATGACAGCCAAGAAAGTCAAAGCCCTGCTTGCCATCGTAGAGCTCGACTCGCCTGGTTTTCTCCGGATGTAGCTCGAGACCGAGGCGCTGCAGGATCACTCGGACCCGCGCCTCGGCCAGCTCGCAGTCCTTCTTGGTGCGGCAGATCACCACGAAGTCGTCCGCGTAGCGCACCAGCGTTCCATGCGGAGCGCTGTGGCGGGTCCACAGGACGTCGAGCACGTGCAAGTAGATGTTGGACAGCAGAGGGGAGATCACTCCCCCTTGCGGCGTGCCGCGCACCGACGCCTTCACGACGCCGTCCTCCATCACTCCTGCTTCGAGCCACTGCCGCAGCAACTTCAGCACCCGACGATCCGAGATGCGTCGCCCCACCAGCTTCATCAGCTTGGTGTGGTCGATGCTTCCGAAGTAGTCGCGGATGTCGGCATCCAGCACGTGATGACCACCCTTGGCACCGAGTTTCCTCAGCGTCTCGAGCGCCATCGTCGCGCTGCGCCGGGGACGAAACCCATAAGAACAAGGCAGAAAATCCGCCTCGAAGATGGGCTCGATCACCAGCTTTGCCGCCATCTGCACTACCCGATCGCGCACCGTCGGGATGCCTAGTGGCCGCTTCTTACCATCGGCTTTGGGGATGTACTGCCGCCGTACCACCTGCGGCCGATACTTCCCCGCTTTCAGCTCAGCTTGTAATTCCTCGAGGAATCGCTGAGCCCCGTACCCCTCCACGTCGCAGATCGACTGGCGATCCACGCCCGCGGCTCCTTGGTTCTGTCTGACTCGCTTCCACGCCTCCTGGAGGATGTCACCCCGCCAGATGTGGTCGTAAAGGGCGTGAAAGCGCCTATCCGGTGCCCGCTTGGCTGCTGCATATAGTTGGCGTTGTAGTTGTTGCGCTTTTCCGTGCGGCTTACGCCTACCGGGGTCGTTAGGTCCGGACTTGCCGGCCATTCCCTCACGCTTACCTACGCTTCCAACACGACTACCGCAGGGACCCTTCCCTCCTGCCGCGTTTTGCCGCACGGCATTCGTTCCCGCTGGTTGCCTAGCGGTCTTCGGTACCATGATCCCCTCGGACTCCCGCTGTGCAGTGGCCGATTTCGCCTTTGGCTTATACGACGCACCTCGCCCTGACTTGGGCCGCACAGACGGGCCTCCCGAGTTCCGCGTTTCTCCTTGCACACGTGCTGCCCCCCGTACCCCGCCGGAGCCGACGACGAGCTTCGGTGCTCTCGCCGTCGATGTTGCCTTCGCCGTGACATGAGCGGCTCGGCCTCCGGATTGTTTCTCTGTCGAGGCTGCAGGTTTCACTTCATGTTGCGGCCCGCGTGCTTGCTCCCCGCTACGCAGCTCTCGCTGCTTCACGAGCTTTTGACACCCCGCTCGGGCAGGGAGATCTCTCTCCACTACCTGGGGCCTGCTACCCGGCGCACCGACGCTTACCGGGACGGGACTCTCACCCGATGGAGAAACGCAGCTAGCGAAACACCCAGCATCCTGCGAACAGGCTTCCGAATCTTTCGCGTCACGGCGCACCATGCACAGCAGGCTAGCCCAGCCCGAGTCCGGCCAGGTACGCTGAGTGTGCACTATGTAGCCTTTTGCGAGCCGGTTGGCCCCTGCGCCCCCGCTACTCAGCTGCGGCAGGCTCGTAAGGCTTCATTTCACCGCTCTTGTAGCGGGACCAGTAGTCCTGGACGTGTTTCAGCAGCGTCGGGGCGAGGATCACGCTGCCCACGATGTTGGGGAAAGCCATGCACAAGATCATCAGGTCGCTGAAGTCCAGCACCGGACCGAGCTTGGCCACCGCGCCAAACCAAGCAGCGATCACGAACAGCACGCGGAACACCATCACCGAGCGCAGCCCCGCGCCCTCACCCAGGTGGTCCACCAGGTAAATCCAGCCGCGCTCACCGTAGTAGCACCAGGAGATCATGGTCGAGTACGCGAAGAGCACCACGCACACGCTGAGCACGTAGGGGAACCAGCTGATGACACTGGCGAAGGCCTGGCTGGTCATCACCACGCCTTGATCGACGTCTCCGGCGCTCGCCAGGCTGGACTTCCAGGCACCAGTCACCACGACCACGAGGGCGGTCATCAAGCAGATGATGATGGTGTCGATGAACGGTCCCAACATCGCCACCATGCCTTCGCGCACCGGTTCGTCGGTCTTCGCAGCTGCGTGGGCGATGGCTGCACTCCCCAAACCGGCTTCGTTCGAGAACGAGGCGCGGGTGACGCCGATCACCAACACACCCACCGCGCCACCGAAGATCGCGTTCTTCGTGAACGCCATGCTGAAGATGGTCCCGAGGGCTTCAGGGATGTGCTTGGCGTTGACGAGGATCACGGCGACCGCAGCCGCGACGTAGATCGCACACATGGCAGGCACGACGCGTGAAGTGGCGGCGCCGATACGCTTGATCCCGCCGATGATCACCGCAGCCACAGCCAACGCGAGCACCGTCGCGTACACGTACTTCGCGCTGGGTCCCAGACCGACAGCGTTCTTGAGCACAGCGTAGGATTGGTTCGACTGGAACATGTTGCCGCCACCAAAGGCGCCACCCATCACCATCACCGCGTAGATGCAGCCAAGGGCCTTGCCAAGTGGCCCGATCCCCAGCTTTTTCAAGCCCAGATCGAGGTAATACATCGGACCACCGCTCATGCTGCCATCGGGATTGTGGCGGCGGTACAGGACCGCGAGCGTGCAGCTGGAGAACTTCGCGCTCATGCCAAACACCGCCATCACGATCATCCAGAACACCGCGCCTGGGCCGCCCTTCTGGATGGCGATCGCAACACCGGCGATGTTGCCAAGGCCTACGGTTGCGCTGAGCGCCGACGTTAGCGCACGGAAATGCGAGATCTCACCTTCATCCGCGGGGTCGTCATACTTGCCGCGCACCACGTCGATCGCGTGGCGAAAGCCGCGCAGGTTGATGAAGCGATACCAGAGCGTGAAGAAGATCGAACCGAGAGCCAGGATGGCGACGATGAAGGGAATGCTGGCCCCCTCCATCTCCACTTTGCCGTCCTTACCCACAACCTCTTTCCCTGCGGCATCGAGCTTCGGGTGCAGGAACGCACCGCCAGAGATATCGAAGAACAGCGCACCCGCCACCCAGCCGTTGAACTTGCTCAGGCCGGCTCCAAACGCAGAGAGCTCCTCTTCCTTCTTCTCCGCAGGTGCCTCGGCGCTCGCGGCGGCAGAAGCGCTCGGCGCGGCGCTGGCGGCGGCTGCAACGGCTTCTGGAGGCGGCGCCTTGTCAGCGAACGCAAGGCCGCTGAGGGTCAGCACGAGGGACACCACGGCAAACAGGCTCGCGCCTCGGATCCAGGACTTATTCACGCTCTCTCCGTTGGGCGCAGGGGCGCCACGCTACACACCACTCCAGCGAGGGGGAGCACGCGCTGGGCTCCTCCCCGAAAGCCTGGGGGACCATCGCACAACTGATGCTTCCACCGTAAGTCCCGTGCGTGGCCCCAAGCCCCCAACAGCCGGCCGCTCGTGCCTAGCCGCGAAATCCGCATGATAATGCAGGAGCCGGGGTCAGGGCCTGCGCTATGCACCGCGACCGACGACGCACTGCGGCTAAAACTCGGGCGAAAAACCGGGGTTCCTCAGCGCGAATTGGCCAACCGGCGAGTGGCAGTTCTGGAGACGCCGCTGTAGCGTCCGCGCGTGACGGACGAAACTCAAGCGCCCACAAGTCAGCGCCTCTCCGACAGGCCACCGCGCAGCGTACCTGACCCGCACAGTCGCAAGTCACAGGCGCGGGCGTCGCTGACTCCAAAGACGCCGAGCGGGATCCGTGACCTGCATGGCCGGCTGATCGCCGTGTCGCTGGGTGTTGCCCTGCTTGGACTGCTGCCGCATCTGCTGCCGAACGGGGTGCATGAGGGACGGCAAGTGGGCTGGACTGCATTGGTGCCACCGCTAGTCGCGGTGGTCGTGACGCTGGCAACCCGACGTCTACTCCCAGCGCTTGGCGGAGCAGTGCTGATTGGTGCGGTGCTGCGTTTCAAGTCCGACGCCTTGGTTGAAGGCAGCAAGACCTACATCTGGGAGAACGTCAGCAACTCCACTCACCTCTACATCATCGGCTTCACGCTGGCGCTGCTCGGGATGGTCCAGGTGGTGAGCCGCGCCGGCGGCACATCGGGAATCGTTGAGTGGGTGACTCGTTACATTCGTTCCGCGCGCTCGACGGAGATTGGCGCGGCGTTGATGGGCCTGTTCGTGTTCTTCGATGACTACGCGAACTGCATGCTGGTTGGGCCGACGATGCGTCCGCTCACCGATCGCTGGAATATTTCCAGGGAGAAATTAGCCTACATCGTCGACTCCACCGCCGCTCCGGTGGCGGGGCTAGCAGTGATTTCCACGTGGATCGGTCATGAGGTAGGCCTACTAGACGCACAGGCACAGGCGCTGGGGCTCGACCAACGTGGCTATGCCCTCGTGCTCTCCGCGCTACCTTTCCGCTTCTACTGCGTTTTCTCCCTGGTGTTCGTGTTCGCGTCGTCGCTCATGGGTCGCGACTTCGGGCCCATGCTGAAGGCTCAACGGCGCGCTCGGCATCTGAAGAAGCCATTGAGAGACGGCGCTCGTCCCATGGCTCAGGCGAACTCCGAGCTGATGGCCCCCCCCGACGACAAGCCTCACCGCGCGCGCAATGCGCTGATCCCGATCCTGGCAGTAGTGCTGGTTGCGATGGTGGGCTTCGTGGTGGATGGCGGCGGCGCGAGCAAGCTTCAGAGCAACCCGGGCGCCGCGCTGAGCTTCACGTTCTGGCGGGAAACCCTCGGGGCGAGCGAGAACAACGTGAAGATGCTGCTGCTCGCAGCGAGCGTCGGTTCTGTTTTGGCGATCGCGCTGCCCCTGGCTCAAGGCATCCTCGGGATCGGCGCCGCCCTGCGCGCTTACTGGAACGGCGTCCGTCACGCAGCTGCAGCGGTGGTGGTTTTGCTCTTGGCGTGGGCGCTCGCGCAAGTGTGTCAGGACCTGGGCGCACAAGAAGTCCTGGGAGCGACGCTGAGCGGCAGCATCGCCAACTGGGTGGTGCCTCTCGCAACGTTCGGCCTTGCCGCTGCGATCGCGTTCGCTACGGGCACGTCGTGGGGCACGATGAGCATCCTGATCCCAATCGCGGTACCGCTCGCGCACTCGATGGGGGGCCTACCGCTCATGATCCTCACCGGCGCCGCGGTGCTCGATGGCGCGATCTTCGGAGACCATTGCTCGCCGATCAGCGACACCACGCTGATGTCGAGCATCGCCTCTGGCTCGGATCACCTGGACCACGTGGAAACTCAGCTGCCCTACGCGGTGTTCGTGATGTTGATCGCGGCCACCGTTGGCTACCTTCCAATCGCGCTGGGCGGACCATCCTGGCTGCCTTACCTGCTCGGAAGCGTCCTGATCATCGCCTGGTTACGCATCGTCGGACGTCGCCCCGAGGACGGCTCGCCACCGGTCGAAGACGATGAGTTCGAGGACGAAATCGAAATGGCTTCCGAGCGACTCGCCTGAGCGGCGGAGGAATTCCAGCTATCCCGGGGCGAAATGGCTCACCCTAGAGGGAGACTCCCAACGACTGGGTGAGCGGCTTTCAGTCAGCAAACCAGTCTATTCGCGACGCAGCCCGTTGTGATTCCTGCCCTCCCCCCCTAACCTCGGGGAAGCCATTCACTCGCGGCGAGCGGCGTGGCTCGTGCCCTTGGAACCTCGCGCCGCCCGCGGAGCTGAGAAGAAGTTGGACCGTCGCCTAGCGCTGATGATCGGATGCCCGGCTGAGCTGGAAACGGTGCTGCATCCCTGGTTCGAGCCCCGGGTCGCACCCGATTGGCGCGCCCTCGAGGAGGTCAAGGGACACGCGCTGATTCTGGTTGGTCCCGATGAGCGCGAGCCCGAGCTCGCGGCCCAGCACCTGGCGAAGGAAGCGCCGGGGTCGACGCTCGTCATCTGTGTGGCACCTTTCCGCAAGGATCAAGTTGCAGGCTCGATTCAGCGCAGTCCGGACATCCCGCTGACGACCCTGGTCCTGGCCTTCCCGGATCCGCCAGCGCTGGAGCGGACGCTAAGTCAGCTGGCCACTCGCTTGGACCTCGAAGAGGCTCGGGCGCACGACCGTGCGCAGGCTGCGGACGGCGCATTCCAAGCCTCCTCCAGCGCTCCCCCTCCCTCTCAGGCGCCCCCGTCGACGCTCTACTATCGCTGGTGGCTCGCTCATCGGGAGGCACTGACCCCGGAAATCTTACAGACGCTTCTCAGCGCCCCAGGTGGGCAGGCGCTGATCGAGGTGATCAAGAATGACCGCCTGGCGGGCATCACGGAGCGGCGTCAAGAGCTTGAGCGGCGAGCGTTCCTCGAGGGCGACTTCCCGCCGTTCGTCGCCGACTACGAAGAGCGGGGGCGATACTTCGCGGAAATCGGCCTGTCGCTAAACACCTGGCTGAGCATCCTGACGGGCATCCGCCGCGCTGTCTGGAAGCACTACCCGAACTCCCCGGAGTTTGACGCCAACGATATTGCGGCCTTCGCTCAGGGGCTCGAGCACTACACCGAGGTCACGTTCGGTGCTCTGCTCCGAGGTTGGCAGGCTGCTCTGAAGGAGCGGAACCAGCGCGTCCAGGAACGGGAAAGTCTCTACACTGCATTGGTCGAGTCATCCCAAGACGTCATCCTGAGCAAGTCCCTCGACGGCACCATTACCGCGTGGAATCGCTCGGCGGAGGACCTCTACGGCTATCCCGCTAGCGACGCCTTGGGTCAGCACATTTCGCTGATCGTTCCTCCCGCCCGTCGCGGAGAGCTCGATTGGATCCTGCGTGAGGTGGCAGCTGGACGCGGGGTGCAGAACTTGATCACTCAGCGCGTGTCTCGCGATGGGCGCATTCACGACGTGGCGATCAGCGTCTCAGCCATTCGCAACGCGCTGGGCGAGGTGGTCGGAGCCTCCGCGTTCGCCCGTAATGTCAGCGAGCGCATGCGGCTCGAGCGGCGCAACGCGGCGATCCTCGCTGGCGCGTTGGACGCGATCATCACCATCGACGACCGCGGCCGGGTGGTGGAGTTCAACCGCGCGGCTGAGGAGCTCTTCGGCTACACCACGCGGGAGGCCGTGGGCCAAGAGCTGGCGCAGCTGGTGATCCCGGCGGTGGATCGAGAAGCGCACCGCGAGGGACTCGAGCGCCAAAGAACCGGGCAGCCCTCACGAGTGCTCGGCAAGCGCATCGAGCTCACGGCCCAGCGTAAGAGTGGCGCCTCGTTTCCCGTAGAGGCGAGCATCGTGAAGCTCGCAGGCAGCGACCCACCCCTCTTCACCGCGTTCCTGCGCGATCTCACGGAGCTGAAGCGCACCAAAGAAGACTTGAAGCGCATCATCGTCGACCTCACGCGCTCGAACGCAGACCTCGAGCAGTTCGCCTACATCGCCTCTCACGATCTGCAGGAACCCTTGCGCATGGTCTCGGCGTACATGGACCTGCTTCAGCGTGATTACACGGCGCAGCTCGACGAACGCGCGCTCCGTTTCATCGATTACGCAGTGAACGGCGGAAAACGCATGAAGGAGCTGATCGACGATCTGCTCGCCTACTCCCGACTCGACGCGAGCGCGGTGGTGAGCGAGCCGGTCGAGACCGCAGCGATCCTGCAGACGGCCCTGCAGCACTTGGCCCCGCTCATCCAAGAGAAGCAGGCGAAGGTGACCTGGAGTGACCTGCCTACCGTGAGCGGGGAGGCGAATCAGCTTCTGCAGGTGTTCCAGAATTTGGTCGGGAACGGGATCAAGTTTCAGCGCGAGGGAGTTGCACCCGAGGTGCGCGTCACGGGGCAGCAGGCGGGCGATGAGTGGCTGTTTTGCGTGCGAGACAACGGCATCGGCTTCGACGCCAAGTTCGCCGAGCGCATCTTCCAGATGTTCCAGCGCCTACACTCCCGCACCGCGTACCCTGGTTCGGGCATTGGCCTCGCCGTAGCAAAACGCATCGTGGAGCGTCACGGTGGGCGCATTTGGGCCGAGTCGGAGCCGGGGCACGGCACCTTGTTCTACTTCACGCTGCCGTCACACTCGCGATAGTTGGCCGACAGCGCAAGATTTTCGGGCTAGGCTGCAGGCGTGCCCAAGCTCGCGAACGACAACGCCATCGTGATGGTCGACGACAACGACGGCGACTTATTCCTCGCGGAAACTTGCTACAGCAGATCGCAGCTTCGCGCACCCTGGCTCGCCTTTCGCTCTGGGCGCGCGTTCATCGACCACCTGGGGCAAGTCAAGCTTGGACAAGAAGCGATGCCCGCGTTGGTGCTCCTGGACATCAACATGCCAGAGATGAGCGGCATCGAAGTGCTCGAGCAGCTGCGTCAGGATCCCTTCTTCAACGATCTTCCGATCGTCTGCATGCTCACCAGCTCGAACGATCCCCGGGACAAGGCACGAGCCAGCAAAGCGGGTGCCCGGGCGTTCTTCACCAAGCCCTCGACTACCGCTGACTACGTCGCGCTGTTCGACTCTTTCGCGCCGGGTGATCCAGAAGCCCTGGGAGCCTGAACGGAATCTGCCATCGATCTGAGCAGGGCCCGGGCGTACGCTGAGTCGATGGACGCCGACTCTCCTCTCCCCCAAACCCACACCCAAGCGGACGCGCAGATCCAGCGTGTCGGTATCGTTTTCTCAGGGGGACCTGCGCCAGCAGCAAACGCGGTCATCTGCTCGGCGGTGATGTGCTTTCGGCGTCAGGGGAAGGAGGTTCTGGGGTTTCGCCACGGATACAGCAGCCTGCAAGAATTCAGTCAGGAGCTGTCGGAGCTCGTCGCCGAGGAGCACTACTTTCGCTTTGAAGATCACCACCTGCGTGGGTTGCGCAACGCCCGCGGCATCATCATCGGCACGGCCCGTGCGAACCCAGGCAAAGCCATCCGTGGCCCGGCGGATTTGCGTATCCCCGAGAAAACGCGCCGGCTGGACAACGTCTATCGCGCGCTGTGCGAACTGGGTGTGGATGCGCTGATCAGCATCGGTGGTGATGACACGCTGAAGACCGCCAACTTCCTCCACGAGTATCAGAAGACACTGCCCGAAGGCGCCAAGCGTATCCGTGTGGTTCACCTGCCGAAGACCATCGACAACGACTACCGCGGGATTGACTTCACCTTCGGCTTCTTCACCGCCGTAGATTTCATGGGGCAAGAGCTGCTCAATCTACGAGCAGACGCCATGGCGACGGGCTCCTACTTCGTGGTGGAGACCATGGGGCGCAAAGCCGGGTGGCTCTCGTATGGCGTCGCCATTGCGGGCGAAGCACACATGGTCGTCGCCGTGGAGGACGTGCAGGGCGACCTCGCAATGAAGCAGGTGGTGAGGGATGCTCACGGAGAGCGCGAAGAGCAGCGCTTGAACATCGAGGCCCTCGCCGATCGCATCGTGGACTTGATCCTCACAAGGGAGCAGCGAGGCAAGAACTACGGCACCGTGGTCCTAGCGGAAGGCCTTGCGGAAATGCTGCCCCAGAGCTTCCTCGACGGCGTATCGCGCGATGAACACGGACATATCTCCCTGGGGAAAATCGACATCGGTAAGTTGGTGGCGCAAATCGTCACGGACCGCTTCCAGGAGCGCACCGGCCGCAAGAAGAAGCTCACCGGTGTGCAGCTCGGCTACGAGTCCCGGTGCACTACTCCACACGCGTTCGACGTGATGCTGGGTTCACAGCTTGGGGTTGGGGCCTATCGCGCACTGATGGAGGAAGCGTTGGATGGACACATGGTCAGCGTGACGGGTCAGCTCGACCTGCAGTTCGTGCCCTTTTCCGCGCTGATCGACCCGAAAACACTCCTCACCGAGGTGCGCTTCGTCGCGACGGACAGCGACTTCCATCGCCTGGCGCGCTTGCTTGGCACGCGCATCCAACGCCAAGACTGAGGCGATTCAACACCAACGCAAGCTCGCGTACGATACTTGCAAAGCGACCGAGGGAACAGGGTGGGTCGCCCACCACAAGGAGTGGTCTTGCGATGATCAGAGCATCGGGTTCGAGGTTGGTTGGGGTTAGGTGCGCTGTTCGCCAGTGTGCTGCCCTATGGCTGCAGTAGTGATGACGGCGGTGGGAGCGTGTCGCAAAGCGACGCGCCAAACGCAGTCGCCAAGGCGCTATGCGGCGACTACTACGGCTGCAGCTGCGATGAAGACAACCCATCGGTGTTCAGCAGCCAGGACGACTGCGAGTTTCAGATCGCTGCAACCGTTCAGCAAGCAATCGACGAAGGCAAGGCCGCGGGGCTCAGCTACGACGACACCTGCATTCCGAAGCTGCGCACGGTCGTTTCCACGGTGAATTGTCGAAGCGGCTCCCAGGTCGCGCTGGACAGCAGCTTCCTCGAGGCCGCGTACGAGTTCACCGACTGCAAGATCTACTACGGGCCGAACCAGCCCGGCGAAGCGTGCCAGTCGCTGAACGACAGCAGCGGCGACGACTGCGTCAAAGGCTCCGTGTGTGTAGCCGGAGTCTGTGGTCCGCTGGTTGCTCGTGGTGGTGTCGGAGCCAGCTGCCAGCAGAACGCCGAATGTGACCCCGGGCTCTACTGCATCGGTATCGACAACCAGAACGCCAAGACCTGTCAAAGCCTGCCCAGCGTGGGCCAAACCTGCCTGGGCACTCTCGATCTATGCGCCACCACGGCGTACTGCGATCAAGCAACGAAGAAGTGCGCCAGCCTTCCAGGCGTCGGGCAAGCCTGCGCGCCCAGCCCGAATGTGTTGCTCAGGCGCTGCGCCGACGGCAGCACCTGTAACCAGGACACTTGCGAAGCTGCACCCGGCGCGGGTGAAGCCTGCGCGCTGGAGTGCGCCGTCGGCTACGCCTGTGAGGCAAACCGCTGCGTGAAGCCACCCAGCGCGTCGTGTGAGTACACACGAGCCGTAGCAGCTGGAAACTGAACCCGCTCAGCGAATCACGTCGGTGCCGAGGCGCTGCTGTAGCGCCTCCGGCACCTTCACGCTGCCGTCTGCCTGCTGATACTGCTCCAAGATCGCCACCAGCGTGCGCCCCACGGCGAGCCCGGAGCCGTTCAACGTGTGCAACAGGCGCGGCTTGCCTTTCGGTTCCGGACGGTAACGGATCTTGGCGCGACGCGCCTGGAAGTCGCTGCACACCGAGCAGCTGGAGATCTCGCGGAAGGCGCTCTGTCCCGGCAGCCACACCTCGAGGTCGTAGGTCTTGGCCGCGCTGAAGCCCATGTCTCCGGAACACAGCGCAGCGACTCGGTAGTGAAGGCCAAGGCCCTGGAGCACCTTCTCCGCGTGCCCGGTCAGCACCTCGAGTTCGTTCAGCGAAGTCTCCGGCGTGCACAACCGCACCAGCTCGACCTTGCCAAACTGGTGCTGGCGGATCAGACCCCGCACGTCCTTGCCGTAGGAGCCCGCTTCACTACGGAAACAGGGCGTGTACGCCGTGTAGGCCACCGGCAGCTGCGCGGCGTCGAGCACCTCATCAGCGTGCAAGTTGGTCAGCGACACCTCTGCGGTGGGCAGGAGGAACAGCGGCGAGCTATCACCTTCTTTGTCGCCCTCTGCCAAGCGGCGTTGCGTGCGGAACAGATCTTGCTCGAACTTCGGGAGCTGCCCCGTCCCGAGCAGCGCCTCGGCCTTGACCATCAGTGGCCCGGAGACCTCGGTGTAGCCGTGCGTTCCCGTGTGCAAATCCAGCATATAGCCGGCGAGCGCCCGCTCTAGCCGCGCGCCGAGCCCTGTCAACACGCTGAAGCGCGACCCGCTGAGCTTCGCGGCGCGCTCGAAGTCGAGGATGCCGAGGCGCTCACCAATCTCCCAGTGGTTCTTGGGCTCGAAGTCGAACGCGGGGGCATCGCCCCAGGTGCGCACCACCTGGTTATCCGCTTCGCCTTGACCGTCGGGCACGCTCGCATCCGGCAGATTCGGCACCTGCAGGAGCTGCTCAGCCATCTCGGCCTCGACCTTGCCAAGCTCTCCCTCGAGCTCCTTGATCTGCCCAGAGAGCTGCTTCAGCGCGTCGCGCTTCTCGGCGAAAGCAGCTTTGTCGGGTCCTTTTGCGAGAGCCGCCATGGCCTGGTTGGCAGCATTGCGCTCCGCCTGAAGGGACTCCGTCTGCCCGATCAGCGCGCGCCGGCGTTCGCTCAGCGAGGCGATCCCATCCAAGGTGCTGGCGGCCGCGGCGGAGCGCCGGCCAAGCGCGGTTCGAACCTCATCCAGGTGGTCTGCAACGTATCTGGCGTCGAGCATTTGGGCGGCCTTATAGCTCACTCAGCGCGTCACGCCCATCGAGGGGAGCGCGGCGTGCCTTCCCGCCGCCCTCGCGGTAGATTCAGGGGTGTGAAAGCGCTTGCACCTCGCCTCGCTGGCTCACTCAGCGGACTCGCCTTGCTTGGAGTTGGGCTCCTCACCCTCGGCTGCAGCGCCAACCCTCCGCCTCGCTGGCAAGAGGGCGGCGCGCCACTGTTGATTCAACCCGCCCGCTGGGATCGACCCGACGATGACCCGATCGAGATCTTGCCCAACGGTCAGGTGCTCGAAGACGGCGAGCCCATCCTGCTCGTGGACCGCGCTGGTCGCGTGGTGGACGACGACAACGACCCCGTCGCCATCTTGTTGCCCGACGGATTCGTCGGCGGAAACGACAACGAGCTCCTGGGGCGCATTGGCGTTTCGAATGCTTCGCCCCCGAACTCACCTGCTGCGTGGCTCGCGATCACTCCTGACGGCACCGTGGTGCGCTACGACTATGAAGGCGAGCAGGCGAACGACGGCCGCTGGGTGGGCTGTGATGGACCAGCCCGACGCACCTGCACGTTGGTTACCCACATGCTGCTGCTGCGCGAGTACCAGCGCCGACCACGTTCCGGCGTGAGCGTTGGCATCGGCGTGGGCTTCTGAACCCAGCGAGCGCTCCAGGCGTTTGACGCCTGTGCTTCACTAAGTCCGGGTAGGCCAATCCTTGCGGGTTTTTTGGCGGTTTTCGCCGCGCAGGGTAGCGAAAGCGTAGAGGTCTTCCCGCCATGCGCTTCCGTCCGTACTCAAGCCCTGAATTTCCGAACGACAATCACCAGCTGCATCTCGGCGCTTCCTGGGTGTGCCTGAGCCCGACGGGCGCGCCACGCGCGGTGATGCGCGCTGCCCGACCGCTGGACCAACCAACGCTGGTCCCCCTCACGCCGCTGCCGCCCAGCGTAGCTGAGAGCGTGCCCGCGCCCAGCGTCGCGCCAAGCTCGAAGATCCCGCTGCCCCCCGCCAGCATCGTACAGAGTGTGATGCAGCGTTCCCCTGACGGGATGGGCTTCACCATCCGCGTCCCGGATCCCCAGCTCTTCAATGAGTGGGAGCGCCCCGCACGCACCGACGAGCTACATCTCACCGAGGCGCCGGGACCGTTGCTATCCCAGCTCCTCGAGCGCTTCGACAGTTTGCAGTTCCAGCTCACGGACGAGCCAAGCGTAGACGGGGAGCTGGGGACCTACGACCCGGCTCCTGAGACGCGCCGCTCGGTCTCTCCGGAGCTCGAAGTGCCCCAGGTGCTCGAGCCCGAAGCCAGCGTCCCCCCGCCTGTTGCTGAGCTGATCGAGAGCCTGCCAGCCTCCACTCCCATGAACGAGAGTCAGCTCGAAGCGGACGACCGCGCCCTGAGCGCGGAGCTCTTCGAAGTCCTCAAGACCTTGGAGATCATCGACTCCGAGACGGAGTTCAGTCAGGTCGACGCGCCGCCGAGCGGCGTACAAATCACTCCAATCATCAGCAAGAGCGCGGTGGACGACTTGGCAGACGCGGTCGCCGAGGCGCTTTGCGCGGAGTTCGGCGTCGGCATGGATCCCGACGCCACATCGGATACAATCGAGTCGCCATCCGCCGTCTGTATCCCTGAGGAATCGATCTGCGCGCACAGCGATGAGGCGGCGCTACCTAGCGAGAGCGCCGATGGGAGCGCTGTGGAGTTGCCGAACCACTACGGCGACTTCGTCTCCGCCTTGTGCGGGGTCGCTTTGGACAGCGGTGCCACCCGCGCCGCAGCCGTCCTGCCGCGACTCCTCGAGGGCAAGCTCCTCGACGCCGGTGCCCTCGCGGATGAAGTGCAGAGCAGCCTCGAGCTCGCTGGCATCGCCAGCCTGCGTGGCTCCTGCATCGAGCCGTCAGAAGACTTCAAGGCCAACGCCAGCGCCTGGAACCGCGTCCTGAGCGGCGCGAGTGATGACCTCTCCGCGTGTGGAGACACCCTGGATGGCTTCGCCGCAACGCTACTCGGCGCGCTGCTTGGACCGAACAGCGACCCGAAGCAGCTGCGGCGGGAGCTCCGCAAGCGCGGAGTGGCGGCCTTCGGCATGCTCTCCGTCGCAGCGTGAGGCGGCGGCCGCGTGGCAAGCGGCATTCTCTCGACCAAACGCTTGCTCTAGTTCAACGACCAGCGGTGTAGGACGACGTAGGCGGTCCGTTGTTTCCCAGATGGGAATGCTGTTCATTCCAGGTGCACTGGAGTGGACCAAAGCCGGGCGACTGGTGACTTTGGGTCAGCAGGGTGGCGATTACGCTGCGTAAGCAACGGAACAACCGAACAGGGGCGGCCGACCCTTGAGTGTGGCACGCAGTGTTATGCCACACGGAAAGCCCTCACATTCGGCACCGTCGGCTGCTGAGCCGACACACGGCGAGGTGGGTCTTGGGTTCGCGAGCGCTTGGCGAATCGCCTTGCGTGCTAAGCTCTTGGATATGACTTCTCCTCTCCACAACGCTAGCCGGCACGGCCTCGTCTCTCGCGCGCTCGGTGGCGTCGCCCTGGGCGCGTTGCTTTTGGCGGCAAGTCTGTTTCCCGGCGGTTGCAGCGGCTCATCCGACGGCGCCTCCGTGTGTGACCAACTGGAAGGCGCTTGTGGCGGCGAGTGTACCTTCGACCAAGACTGTCCAGCCGGCACCCACTGCGGACAGGGGAGTAGCTGCACGGCAGAGTGCACCACCGACGGCGGGCAGTGCGGACCGGGCAAGCACTGTGATTCCACAGGGCAATGCCAGAATGGGGACGCCGGCGCAGGTGGCTCGAGCTTCGGAGGCACCGGCGGTATCTCGAGTGGCGGCACCGGAGGAAACGGCTGCATCGAAGAGGACGTCAAGTTCGAGCCACAAACTCCCACAGTAGTCCTGCTCGTCGATCAATCGGGCTCAATGACGGACAACTTCGGCGGAACGGACCGCTGGAGCGCCGTCTACAACGCGCTCTTCGACCAGCCAAACGGCGTGGTGCTCCAGCTACAAGACAAGGTGCGCTTTGGCTTGAGCCTCTACACCAGCCACGGTGGCTTCAACGGCGGGGAGTGCCCAATCCTCACGGAACAAAGCGTAGCCCTCGGCAACTACACCGCCCTGGAGGCGCTCTTCTCCGCCAATCAGCCAGAGGGCGACACCCCCACTGGCGAGAGCATCACAGCCGTCGCCGCTGAGCTGGTTCAAGTCACCGAGCCCGGCGACAAGGCGATCGTCCTAGCGACCGATGGCGAGCCCGACAACTGCATGGACGCCGACGCGCACAACGCCACCTCCCAGAAGATCTCGGTGGATGCAGCGGCGGCGGCGTTCAACCAAGGGATCCGCACCTACGTCATCGCCGTGGGCTCGGACATCAGCGACGCCCACCTGCAAGACGTCGCGAACGCTGGGACTGGCACCAGCGGTTCCAATGCGCCCTTCTGGAAGGCCAACGACCAGTCCGGTCTGATCGACGCCTTCAACACCATCATCGAGGGCGTGCGCTCCTGTGTCTTCGACCTGAACGGCACTGTCTCAACCGAGGCGCAGAACCAGGGCAAGGTCACCTTGGACGGCAAGGCCCTTAGCCAAGGCGACGCAAACGGCTGGCAGCTCAACTCCCCAAGCCAGGTGGAGTTGGTGGGTGACGCCTGCGACGCCATCAAGAGCGGCGATCACGACATCAAGATTTCGTTTCCCTGCGGCTCCATCACGCCGCGCTAGTTTGCCGAGACGCCGCGCCAGGCTACTACTTCTTGCGTCGGCCCTTGTTCTTGCTGGCCTTGTCGCCCGCTTTGCCGGGCTTGCCGCCGGCCTTGCCAGGCTTGCCGCCCGGTTTGCCTGAACCCGACTTGGCGGAACCTTTGCGCCCCCCCGCGTCGCGACCCGTGGCGCGGGGACCGGCGCGCCCCTTGTCCTTGCCGCCCTTGCGCGAGTCGTCCTTGCGACCGCCGCGCTTGTTCAACACCTGCTCGAGGGTGCGGCGCCCACGGCGCCCCCGCTCTGGCTGCTCCTGCAAATCGTCGGGCGGGATACGTCGCGCGAGCACCTGGCGGCGCAGCACCGAGACGTCTTCAATCTCCACCAAGATGCGGTCGCCAATCTGGATCAAATCGCCGCTGTTCAGCCCGTGAGCGCCCAGCTCGTCCTCCGTCATCTCGTAGCGATCTGGACCTAGGGACTCGAAGCGAACCAACACATCGACGAATGGATCGTCCAGGCTGACGTACAGCCCAGAGCCGACCACCGCGCTCACGCTGCCTTCCAGCTTGTCCCCAATGCGGTTCCGCATGAAGAGCGCCCGATACAGGTCGGACACCTCGCGCTCCACATCCATCACCGAGCGTTCGCGCTGACTCGAGCGTGTCGCTGCAGTCGCCGCGACTTCCCGCGCGGAATCACTCGTATCCACCGCGCCGCCCCGGAGGATGTGCTTCACCTGTCGGTGCACCATCAAGTCTGGGTAGCGACGGATGGGCGAGGTGAAGTGCAGGTACGCGTCTGACGCCAAGCCAAAGTGACCGACGTTCGCGATGTCGTAGGTCGCTTGCTTGAGGGAGCGAAGCGTCAGGTTCTCGAGCACGGTCTTGCGTGGGTGCTCCTCGATCGAGCGCAGGAACTTACCCAGTCCGAGCGGTTCGAGCATCTCGTCCAAGTCGAACTGCACGCCGAGCTTGTGCGCGACCTCACCCAAGCGCTCGAGCTTCTGCTCATCGGGCTTGCCGTGTACGCGATAGATCGCCAGCGCCTTGCGCCGACCCAGCCAGCGCGCCACCAGCTCGTTCGCCAGTAGCATCAGCTCCTCGATGATCTGGTACGCCTTCTTGATGCCGGGGTCCTGGGTGCGGCGGTAGATGGCCGTCGGTGCGCCCGTCTCCGGGTCCACGACGATGCGCGCTTCCGGCAAGTCGAGGTCGAGGGCACCGCGCTTCATACGCGCGCGGCGCAGCTTGCCGCTGACCTCTGCGAGCACCTTCAGCTCACGCTTGAAGGCGTCGGCCTGAGCGCTGCGTGGCGGCTCCTCCGTGAAGCCCAGCGCACGCGCCACGCCGCCATAAGTGAGGCGCGCAGCGGAGCGCATCACGCCCTCCACGATCTTCACGCGCTTGACCTTCGCTTGCTTGTCGAGCTCCGCGATCACGCACAAACACAGGCGATCCGTGTCCGGCAACAGGCTGCATAGATCCGCAGCGAGCGCCGAAGGCAGCATCGGAATCGCGCGATCCGGCAAATAGATCGTGCAGCCACGTCGCAGCGCCTCAGCGTCCAATGCAGAACCCGGCTGCACGTACTCGCTCACGTCGGCGATCGCGACCCAGACCTTGTAACCGTCGCCGTCACGCTCCGCCCACACCGCGTCGTCATGGTCCCGTGCGTCCTCGGGGTCGATCGTGGGGAGAGGTACACCGCGCAAGTCTTCGCGGTTCTCCGCGGCAACGCGCCGTAGCCTGGCGGCCATGCCTTCGGCTTCCGCCATTGCCTCTGGCGGGTGCTCTTCGGTGACTTCTTCGCGCACCAGGATCTTCGCGACCTCAACCTGCGGGTCGCCGTCAGCGCCGAGCACCTCGACCAGCTCTGCCTGGGGATTCTCGTTGGCTGAGTCGGGCCACTGAGTGATGCTCACCACCGCGGCGTCACCGTCTTCGCCGCGCTTTTCCCCGGGCGGCAGCGTGATCGGCCCACGAATGCGCGTGTCGTCCGGGTCGAGCCACAAGCTGCGACCACGACGTCGCATCACGCCCGCCACGCGCGGACTGCGCCGTTCCACGATTTCCTCGATGCGCCCTTCGACGCCGCGGGCGCTACGCCCCACGACTCCCACTCGCACGCGGTCGCGATGCATCGCACCGCCGATGGCCTCGGGCGGAACGTAGACGTCGTCCTTGCCAACCTGGACCACGAAGCCGAATCCTCGCGGATTCACGTTGAGGAAGCCTTCCCAGCTCTCGCTCGCGGCGCGCGTCTTCACGTCGGCGCGGTACTTCCCGCCCTTCGCCTCTCGTAGCTTGCCCTGTGCCACCAGCTGGTCGAGGAGCTCCGGCAAGCGCCGCTTGGAACCCTTGGGCACGCCGCACAGATCTCCAATCTCCCCCACACTGAGCGGGCGGCCTTCTGCGAGCAGCGCTTCAACGATTGCCTCGGGTTTCGGTAAACGAGCCATGGCCCCCGCTATAGACCGTCCCGCTGCCGCACCCAACGCCTAGCTGCAGGCGGGCACCTGTCCCACAGCCGGGGCCCCAACACCTGGCTCGCGCCTCCACGGCGTTGCACGACCGCCGTATCTGTAGGACCCAACAGCCCAGATCCCGCCACGCACGCCAAATGCTTCGACTCAGAGCCTCTTGGCGCTAGAACGCGGGAGTGCAGAGAGGACACTGGCTGCTGCTGTTGCGCATCGCCACGTTGCTGGCGTTGGCCGCCAGCATGGCGCTGTTGATCGACTACACCACCCCCGCAGAAGCGTTCTGCGGCGCGGACTCTGCCTGCGCGAAGGTGCGCGGCAGTGGCTACGGGTACCTGTTCAACGGACTGCTCCCAGTGCCGGCCATCGGCTTGGCCGGCTTCGCGAGTCTGTACCTGTTATCCCTCTGGAAAGACTCCGCGACGGGACGCAAGGTCCTGCTCTACACCGCAAGCTTCGGGGCGGCCGCGGCGCTGTTCCTGATCGTGCTCCAGGTCGCAGTGGTCAAGCACCTGTGCTGGCTCTGCATGGTCGCCGACACCAGCGCGATCATCGCTGGCTCTGCGAGCATCATGTACACCAAGGCGTTCAAAGACGCCGAAGCCGCGAAGCAGAAAGACCGCTCAATCCCGTACGGGCCAGACTTCGCACCGTGGGCGCTCGCGCTGATGGGTGTGATCGCCGTCGCAGGGCCCGCCATCTGGCCGCGAGTGAAGCCGCTGCCGCCCGTACCCGCTTCGATTGGCGCCCTCTACGTCTCGGGCAAAATCAACGTCGTCGAGTTCTTCGACTTCGAGTGCCCCCACTGCCGCGCGCTGCACCCGAAGCTGATGAAGCTCAAGGAGCAGTACAAGGATCAGGTCCACTTCGTCCGCAAGGATTTCCCCCTGGCATTTCATATCAACGCCCTCCCGAGCGCAAAGGGGCACATTTGCGCCAAGAACCAGGGCAAGGGCGAGGAGTATGCGGAGCGCATGCTCACCAGCGAGCCCATCGGGTCCATTGGCGCAACCAAGACCGCCAAGGCCCTGGGCCTCGACATGGACAAGTTCGAGGCGTGTGTCCTCGACCCAGCGACGGAAAAGACCATCCAGGCGGACCAGAAGATCCTGCGCGACGCCGAAATGGTCGGGTTACCCACCACCTATGTGGGCGGTCGACGCATCATCGGCAACCAAGACGAGTCGGTGTACGCCGATGCCTTTCGCCGCGCGGAAGCAGAGCTGAAGAGCGGTGAGCACGAAAACGGCGTCCCCGCTTGGCTGTACGCGCTGATCTGCTTTGGTGCTGTCGGCGCGGTTGGCTGGTTCGGGCGCCGCGAAGCCGACAGCTGAACGTCTGACGCAGTCGCCGTCCGGCTGCGGTTCAACGCGCCCGGGCAAACCGAAGCCTGCTGGTGCGAGCTCGGGCTCGAGCCCAGCATTCCTCACCCCCAAGAAATCCGCGCGACCGTCACACTGCGGTGTCGGTCGTCGCACCAGCGCCTACTCGAGTTGTTTCGGGGCTATTGCACGGGACAAAACCGATGGTAGAGTCCTCTATGGAACAGAAAAGTAAGCAATTGCCTGAAAGCACGAACGGGTCCGGTGCCCGCGTCGTGCCCTTCGAAGTGTTTCAGGCGCTCCCCAAGACCGACCTTCACGTCCACCTGGATGGCTCTCTGCGGCTGTCCACCATCCTCGAACTGGCGAAGGAAGAAGGCATCAGCCTTCCCGCCAACACCGAAGACGGCCTGCGCAAAGCCATTGGCTGCGGCAATAACTTCGGGTCCCTCGTCGAGTACCTGCGCGGCTTCGAGATCACCCTCAAGGTGATGCAAACCGAAGCCGCGCTCGAGCGCATCGCGTTCGAGCTGGCAGAAGACGCGCACAACGAAAACGTGCGTTACATGGAAGTGCGCTACGCGCCGATGCTGCACACCCAGCGCGGCCTGAAGCTCACCAAGGTGGTCGAAGCCGTGCTCAACGGTCTCAGCCGCGCACGCGAGACGTACGGCATCAAGTGCAACGTCATCGTGTGTGGGATCCGCAACATCTCCCCGGAGTCTTCCTACGAGATGGCGGAGCTCGCGGTAGCGTACAAGGGACGCGGCGTCGTCGGCTTCGACCTGGCCGGAGCCGAAGCGGATTTCCCCGCGGCACACCACAAGCGCGCTTTCCAGCTGGTGCGCGACAACAACATCAACTGCACCATCCACGCGGGTGAGGCGTATGGACCGGAGTCCATCGCCCAAGCCATCCACGTGTGTGGCGCTCACCGCATCGGCCACGGCTGCCGTCTGCGGGAGAACGGCGATCTGTTGCACTACATCAACGATCACCGCATTCCCCTCGAGTGCTGCCCGTCGAGCAACGTGCAGACCCAAGCGGTAGAGACGCTGGAGAGCCACCCACTCAAGCTCTACTTCGACCTCGGTCTGCGCGTGACCATCAACACCGACAACCGGCTGATCACTGACACGACCGTCTCCAAGGAACTCTACTTGGTGCACACCAAGATGGGTGTTCCGTTCAAGGAGATTAAGAGCATGATCGTGGCTGGCTTCAAGTCGGCGTTCCGGCCCTTCCACGAGAAGCAAGCCGCGCTCCGGCATGTGGTCGCTGAGCTCAGCCGCTACGACGACGAGGGCAACCTAGTGGAGGCTCCCCTCAAGGAAGGCAAGCGCGCCCGCGCGAGTGCGGAGCTGAGCAGCCCGCCCGCAGCGGCCCCCGCACCCGCAAAGGCCTGAGCGACACTCAGCCTGTCCGAGGGCCCTGCACCACCCGGTGTGGGGCTCTCTTGCTTTTGTCGCCCTGCAACCTCCTGCCGCCTGGATTTTGAACCGCCAAGGACGCCAAGGACGCCAAGATGCCAGGGATTGCACCCCAAGCCAACGTCGCGCGACGTCAGCGCGACGAACCAACAGCAAGGCGCGCTTCGCCGGCCGCCCCCGAAACGTTTCCTCGCGGCTCCTAAAGGAGCGGCCCAAACCCTTGGCGCTCTTGGCGCCCTTGGCGGTCCAACCAAAATGCAAAGCCCAAGCCCAACGGCACGCGCAGGCAGCGCAAACGCTGAAGCTCGCCCTCAGAAGCGCAAGTCGGAGCGCACGTCACCCGTCGCTTCACCCAGAGTCTTGATCGCCGCTTCGATGGCTTCGTCTTCACCCTCCGGGAGCTTGATGATGAAGCGCGCGTAGATGTCGCCCACCTTGTCCTTGCGCTTCACGCCGCGCCCCTTGAGCCGCGCGAGCTGGCCGCTCTGCGCGCCCTTGGGCACGGTGAGCGTGACGTCTCCGCCGGGCGTCGGGACACGCACTTTGGCGCCGTAGTAGGCCTCGGTGACGCTGATCGGCAGGTCGACGTGGAGGTCCAGCCCATCGCGCTCGAAATAGGGGTGAGGTGACACGCGGATGCTCAAGATGAGATCTCCCGCGGGTCCGCCGCCCATCCCCGGCGCACCGTGACCCTTGACGCGCACCTTGTCACCATCGTCGGCGCCGGGCGGTATCCTCACGGAAACTTCCTCGCCACCATCCTGCAGGCGCAGCTTCATGGTGGAGCCAGCAATCGCGTCGACGAAGCTCACCTGAACCTCGCTGAGCACGTCGCTGCCCTTCATCGGCATGTTGCCGAAGCCGCCGCCGCCGTTGCGCCGCCGGCCGCCACCGAACAGGTCGCCGAACATGTCGCCAACGCCACTGCCCTGGGCAGCGCTGAAAATATCCTCGAAGTTGATGTTGCCTTGAGGTCCGCCGCCGCGTCGCCCTCGAGAGCGGTACGCGCGATAGACGTCAGGATCGAAGCCTTCGCGCAGCCCCTCTTCACCAAACTCGTCGTAGAGCGCGCGCTTCTTCTCGTCGCTCAGGACCTGGTGCGCGCGGTTCACCGCCTTGAAGCGGCGCTCCTTGTCGGCGTCTCCCTGGTTGCGATCGGGGTGCAGCTCCTTCGTGAGCTTCTTGAACGCCTTCTTGATCTCGTCGGCGGAAGCGCTGCGGCTGACACCCAGCTCGTCGTAGTAGTCCTTGGCCATGCTTGGTTTCCTGATGGGGTGCAGTGGGCACCCGCTCGCCAGCGCTCAGGCGCTAGCCGGTGGGACAACGTAAATCGCTCTCGCCCGCCGGCAACCCTCGTTCCATCGGGGCTTCTGAGGCTATTTCCGACGCTTAGCCTGCTTCGCGCGATGTGGGCTGCGACAACTCACCACCACCCAGTCACTGTCCACATCGAGGGGGCGCTCTTCGAAGTCGGCGCTGAACTCGATCTCGCGGAAACCGGCGTAGTGCAGGAGCGCCTCCATTTCCTGGGGGAAGAACTGGCGATGAGTGAGTGGCACCGCCCACGGCTCTGAGCCATCGAGCGGTTGAAACTGCATCCAGCACAGCTGAATCTGCCGCACCGGGTCGTATTCAAACCGCTCCGAGTACTTCACCAGCTTGCCGCTGCTCGGATCGCGCAGTCGCATCCCGCTGTAGTTGCGGTCGGGATCCAGCGCCAAGTCCGCTGGACGTGGCAGCGAGAAGTCGAAGACGAAGCGTCCACCAGGAACCAGGTGAGCCTGCACGCGGCGAAAAAAGGCCTCGACGTCGTCGCGCGTGTAGAGGTGGAGCACGCTGTTGAACGCGCTGATGATCAGCGGAAAGCGTCGGCGCGTCCGCCACGTCCGCATATCGCCGCGGGCAAGCTGGATGCGCCGCTGAACGTCGCGCTCTTCTTTCCCCAGGCGCTCCTTGAGTGACTCGAGCATGGGAGCGGAAAGATCGACGCCCCACACATCGAGCCCAGCGCGCGCCATGGGCAACGCAACGCGCCCGTTGCCGACTGCATATTCGAGCACCGGACCACCAACGCGCTCCGCCAGGCGCACGTAAAACTCAACGTCTTCGCGGCGCGTGCGGTACGCCTTCGAGTAGTAGGCTGGGTCCGCGTAGTGGGCGAGCGCTCCAAAATCACCCGCGTGACCGAGCTTCGAGAGATCCAGCCCGGACACGCGTCAGCGCTCGCTCTTGAAAGTGACGTTGCCCGGAGGCAACGGCCGCTTCAGATGCGGTTCTCTTCGATCCACTCGCGCACCACTTCCGTGCTGTCGCGGTGGAAGCGCACCTTGCCCGTGGCAATCTCGCGCAAGGCGTTCACTGCGTCGCGATTGCGGGCGCGGACCAGCGGATCCGAGCCCTTCATCAGCTGACGAGCGCGGTTGGCCGCCAACACCACGAGGGCGAAGCGGTTTTCTTCTTTCTCCAAGCAATCTTCAACGGTAACGCGAGCCATAGGGGAGGGGCACGCTAGCGAGCGGCCGCAGCCTGCGCAAGGCGAACGCCTCAGCAATTCGCGCCCGGGAGGCGCGAACGAACAACAATGCGTCCGCCAAACCACCCAATATCCGCACGGTTGTTCAGCTTCACTGAACAGGGGTTTAGCTTTCTCAGGCACCGAAGTGTTCCAACTACCCCCACACTGGAACCCCGATGGCCGTGGCAGGCTCCCCCACGATGAACCTGCTGAAGCGCTTGGCCCGTTCGAATCCCCTCACCACCGACCTTGGCCTACTGGCGTTGCGGCTGTGGTTTGGCCTGACGATGGCCATCGTGCACGGCTACGGCAAGCTGATGAACCTAGGCGACTTCAGCGCCAAGGTAGCGAAGCTCGGGCTACCAATTCCCAGCGTGCTCGGCCCGGCAGCAGGCTTGAGTGAATTTCTGGGCGGAATCCTGCTCGCGTTGGGTCTGATGACACGACTCTCCGCGGCGAGCTTGATCTGCACCATGAGTGTGGCGGCCTTCGTGGTGCACGCGAACGACCCCTTCCAAAAGAAGGAACTGGCGCTTTGCTACGCCTTCGCGGCAATCGCGCTGCTGCTGGCCGGCCCAGGCCGCTTCAGCGCGGACGCACGTTGGCTGAAGTAGCGCGAGTCCAGCGCGCTGGTGCCTGAGTCACCAGAGGATCTCTTCACGCACGACGAACACCTGGTCGACGATCTGAGGCAGCGCCGCTAGCGACTGCACCCGACGCTCAGCCGACCACGGCTCGATCGCTTCGAGTTCGGACAAACTCAGCAAGTCGATTGCGTCTTGGTCCTCAAGCGCCCCCACGAAGCGCTTCCAGACGATCTCCGGGCGGTGGCCCAAGGCGACCCACAACCGCATCGCCGCCTGCCAAATTTGAGGCGGAGCGTCGCTGTGTAGCGTCTGCTGGTCGAGCCGCTGCGCCACTGACTCTAGAGGATCCCCCGCGGGCAGCGCCCAAAGCTCAGCTTCCTGCCGACCAAGCAGCATGAGTATGCGTGAGCTCGAGACAACGGGTGCGGCCTGCTCGGTGAGGCCGAAATCGATGCTGCCTGCGGCAAGTTCTATGGCTTCCACCAACTGTGCCCGCCGTTGTTCTGGCGCCGCACGCCGAATGCCCATGAAACGGTCGTGGAGTTGCTCCGGCGAGGGTCGCTTGGGTTTCCTCGGGGAACTTGACTGCTTGGCGTTCAACGCGGCATCGACCGCGGCTTGGAGCGCTTCCTCGGAAATCGTCTCGGCACCGCAGCGCTCGATGCGTTTGAGGAACCCTTTGGCCTTGGCCCCGAGAATCACCACGTCGGCCGATTCATCGAACTCGGGGATGAGCTCACTCTCGAAACAGCGCATCAGGTCGTTCGCGAGGGCACGGCTCAGCTTTCCCGCGTAACGCTGGACGAGCTTCCCGGCGACGGTGATGCGTTTCCTGTGGAGATTCATGCTGTGGAAATAGATACGGCGGTGGAAATAGGTATAGCGGATCCTTTCCCGCCGACGTTCGTCTTTGCCTGAACTCGAAGGCTCCTCGAGTCGATCGAGCTTGCGACAAGCGACGCAGACCGGGAGATTCGGGAGTTGGGGAAGAGGCTACGCCGAAGGGGCGTACGTATGCTGACGGCGTGTGCGTGGGGGACGTCTTCTCGCCGTGACCGTGGGCTGGGAGGAAGCTTGAGATGCTGATCGATCGAACCAAGGCTTTGTTGTTGGTAGGTGCGCTGGCGACCAGCGCGTGTGTCGTCAAAGAGAGCGCAGACGACGCTGATGGGGGCACGGCGGGCAGCGGCAACGCCGGCAACGGCGGCTCCGGAGGCAGCACCGCGGGCACCGGCGGAAGCGGCACCGCAGGCTCCGCGGGCAGCTCCACCACCGGTGGCACAGCGGGCACCACGGGTGGCACCGGCGGGGCAAGCGGTGGCGCCGGCGGCGCGACGGCAGGTGCGGGCGGCACTGGCGGAGCAACCGGCGGCACAGCAGGCACTGGCGGCGCGACCTGTGACGACAGCATGGGCACCGCCATCACCGACTGCAGCACGGAGTTCCCCGCGCCCACGACGGAAGGCGTGTGTGACATCCGCAATGACCTCTGCAACTTGGTCGCTGGCAAGCTCAAGCCGGGCCGCGACCAAGCCATTGCAGACTGCATGACGAACCTCGGCGATGTCTGTGACTACACCACGGGCTACGCTTGTTACTTCGACGCGCTCAAGGCCTCGTGCCCGGATCCCGACGTCACCCAGCCCTGCGCGGACATGGTCACGGCCTGCTCAGCGACGGTCGCCGTGGATCAAACCGAGTGCGAGCAGTACACGAGCGGTATGACCGCCGCCTCGCGCGCCGTTTTCGCGAGCTGTATGGCCACGGACTGCGACGTGTACCTGTGTGCTGAAGGCGTGCTCTTCACGGCAACTGAGTAATCGGAAAGGACACGGGGAGCTCGCATCTCCCCGTGATCGGTGGCGCTCGAAGCATGGCTCGGGCGCCGCTTTTCGTTTGGGGGTGAGGGTATAGTCTTAACCCATGGCGCACAAACCGTTCCCTGACCCTCCCAGCTGGAGCGAGCGCTTCTTGAGCGTGGGCATCACCGGGACCAACGGCAAGACCAGCACCACGAGTTTCCTCGCGGCAATACTTGACGATTTCGCGCCGCCAGTGCCGCGCACCACCACCCTGGGCCTGTGGCTCGGCCCCGAGCAGCAGACTGACCTGCCCCAGACGTACCTCGGCTTCATCCGCCTGCTAGAGCGCGCCAGAGACCGCGGCGCGCGCTTCGCCAGCCTGGAGGTCACCAGCGAGGTGCTAGCTCAAGGCTTCGCGCAGAAATGGCCATTCCGCGCGGCAATATTCACGAACCTGAGCCACGACCATCTGGACGCGCACCAGAGCCCGGAGCACTACTTTGCTTCAAAGGCTCAGCTCTTCGTGCACCTCCCTCCGGGTGCAAGCGCGGTGATCAACGGCGCCGACGAGGTATCGCCGCTCCTCGCGGAGGTCACGCCAGCCCACGTGAACAAGCTGTTCTACGGCGTCGCCTCCCGCGGAGCTCCGCAGCTGCCGCTCGATGTCAGCGTAGAAGACATCAGCCTGAGCTGGCAGGGGACGCGGGCGCGGGTGGTGGCTTTGACGGAGGCTGCCCGCGCGCTCGAGCTGCCAGAGCAGCTCGAGCTCGGCGCGATCGGCGAGATCTTCCTGGAGAACGCCCTAGCCGCGCTCATCATGGCCACAGCCCTCGGAGTGCCCGCCGACCGCGCCGCCCGCGTCCTCGCGCTTGAGCAGGCACCCAGAGGTCGCTTCGAAGTGGTGCACGAGTCGCCCCACGTCATCATCGACTACGCACACACACCCGATGCCTTGAGCCGCACGCTGCGCACAGCGCGCTCGCTGTGTGGCGGGGAGCTCTGGGTGATCTTTGGTGCGGGCGGTAACCGTGACAAAGCCAAGCGACCCGAGATGGGTAAAGCCGCCAGCTGTGCTGACCACGTCGTCTTGACTACGGACAACCCTCGAGACGAATCACCCCAAGCGATCGCCGAAGCCATCGCGGAAGGACTGAAGAGCGTCGACGGCGCACCTCTCCCCCAAATCCAACTTGATCGAGGACTCGCAATCGCCGAGACGATCCAGCGAGCGCACCCCAGCGACACCATCGTCGTGGCGGGCAAAGGGCACGAGTCGGGGATCCTGCGTGACGGCGAGCTCCGTGGCCAAAGCGATCACGAGTTGGTGGCGCGCGCGTTGCCAAACGCCCCTTCGACTGTTTAACGTTCCGGCATGAGAACGCGGACGGCGATGCTTGGGCTGTTGATGTGTGGGGCGGCGCTGCTCGCGTGCAAGAAGGTGAAGGTGGCGCCGGAGTGGGAAGCCTATGTCCCCACGGAAGGACTCACTTCCGCGATCCCGATGAGCACCTATGGCTCCCAGCCTCCGCAGATCCGGCTCTTTTACAAGCGCAGCAAGGTCGACATCAACGAGCTGAAGAGCGGCTTCGAGACCAAGTACACCGGCATGGGCCTGGAGAAGATCTGGGAATGCACGGACATCCCTGACAAGCCCGCCGCCGGTTTCGCCAAGGCGCCGATGCAGTACGTGGACTACTCGGTGATCCCGCTGACCGCGGACACCTGGGATGCCATCGTCGCCAAGACCAACAAGATCACACGCATCGGCCTGCCGTTGAAGCGCAAATGCGTTTGGCTCCCCGCGGCCGCAAAGGTCTGCGGCGGAGTGCCCACGAGCGACGAGTGCCGCATCTCAATCCAAGCTCAGTGACGCTGCTCCCTTCGCCCGCCTCCTGGGCGGGCGCCAAACATGAGGCGGAGCGGCTCGCTACGCGAGCCAGATCTGTCTCGGTGCGATCGCAGGCTAGCATTGCCTCAGGGAAACAACACTACTGTTCGAGATCCTTGAAGCTTGGCAGCTTGCCGAAGTTGAAGCCGATGCCTGCGACGTAGGTGGTCCAGTTGGTGTCGTCCAAGGCCCGAAGGAACGTCACCTCGGGGTGCACGGCAAAGCCATCACTGACGCGGAAGTCGAAGCCAATGCCAGCACGGGCAATGAAGCCTGAGTTGCTGTTCACGTCGGTGAAGATGGTGTCGCTGCTGTGGTCGATAGAAGAGCGCGCGTAGGTGACGCCGGGAGCCAACACCATGCTGATGCTCGAGCTGAAGTTGAGATCGAGGATCAACGGCAGGTGGCCGTACACCACAGTGAAGTCCTCGTCCCCAGCGCTTGCCCTGAACACCTGCACGCCCGGATCGATAGCCAGGTCCACCGCGTCTTTGAGGAAGTTGTATTTCAGGTCGACACCCGGAGAAGCGAAGTTGTAGGCGTGGAACCCAAAATCCAGCTCATCGCTCAAACCGTAGCGCAGCATGAAGGTGGGTGGCAGCGGCACGGAGTGCGAGGTCGTTTCCGTGCTAACGTTTCCGCTGCTGTCTTCGACGCTGGTCTCCGCCTGAAAGCCGAGCGCCTCGGCGGCCACGCTGTAGCTGAGCTTGCCCTTCGGTGTGGTGCGCGCCGTTTGGTACAAGTTGGGGTTGGGGCAGCCAGTCAGGCACGCACTGACACCCACCATCAACAGCAGCGCTGGAGCCCGGCTTGTTACCGATAGCCAACCGCGCACACCGCCCCGCTGGGGGATGGCTGAGCGAAACGGACCGCCGAACGAGCGAACCAAGGCAACACCAGCGCGGGACATGAGGCGGCTTGGTAGCACGACTCCCTGTTTGTTCCGCCTAGTGGAGTGCTCGTATAGTCAGCGAGGCTGCGGTCAATCGGCTGAAATCACTAGGCTTTAATAAGTGAGGTGAGGACCTGTTCGCCGAGCCTGAGGCGCGTGGAAACCATGAAACGTGCCGTCAACACATCCGCTGAGATACTCTCCACAGTCCGGTGCTCTAACCCGCCCGCAAGGATCTCGTGGCATATCTGAGTGGATCGACCCAGAGCATCCCCGCTGGGACGGCGCTAGGGCGGTATGCCGTCGTCGACCTGGTGGGGATGGGCGGCGTAGCTGAAGTCTACGAAGCCGTGCACTTGGGTCTCCACAAGCGCGTCGCCCTCAAGGTGCTGCGTAAGGAGGTTCGGGAGCACCCCGAGGTGCGCGCGCGCTTTCTCCGAGAGGGAAAGAACGCCTCACTGATCCGCCACCCCAACGTCGTCGATATCTACGACGTCGGCGAGCTCAACGGCCTGCCCTTCTTGGTGATGGAGCACCTCGAGGGCGAGAGCCTCGCGGACCTGATGGACCGCGAGGGCCCGCTGGACGAGATGCGAGCCGCGCAGCTCCTGCTCCCGGTGATCGCTGGCGTCTGGGCTGGTCACGAGAAAGGCGTCGTGCATGCGATCTCAAGCCCGAGAACATCTTCCTCGCCCGAGACGGCAGCCGGCGCACCACACCGAAGATCCTCGATTTTGGTGTCTCCAAGGCGATGAGCGCGGCGGACGCGATCACGCTACCAGACACCGCGATTGGCACGCCGCACTACATGTCTCCGGAGCAAGCGCGCGGCGAGCGCCCGGTGAAGCCGTACATGGATCAGTACGCAATTGGGGTGACGCTGTACGAGATGATGACGGCCGCCTGCCCCGTCAGGACCTGCATGGCAACGAGCTGATGCAGTCCATCGCCTTCGGCAGCTTCGAATCGCCGCGTGCCTGGCGACCGCAGATGACCCCAGAGATGGAAGCTGTGATCCTCACGGCAATGGCGCCTGCTCCGGGCGACCGCTTCCCCAGCTTGCGCGAGATGGGGCTCGCGATGCTGCCCTTTGCCTCGACCCGCGCTCAGGATCACTGGCGCCCGGAGTTCACTCAGGTCAAGCCGCCGAGTGAGCAGCTCGCGCGGCGCGCGACGGATCCCCCGCCCGGTTTCGCCGTCGACGATCAAACCGTGGTCGATGACTTGCTCGCCGCGAGTCACCTGGCAGAGCTGCGCGCATCGGACCCGCGCATGAAGGCAGAAAAACCTGTGTTCCATAGCCTGTGGGACGACGACGAGAAGACCGAGTTCACCGAGATCAATCGCCTGCTGGATCAGCTGCCCCCCGACGTACGCGAGGTGATGACGCGCTGGCGCAAGGTGCGCGCCGAGCGCCTGAGCACTGAGCGCAAGCGGGCAGCCGCATTCGCCGAACAGGTACGCAACAGCGGCCGACCACCGCCCATGCCGAGCTCCACCTCTGGGGTACCTTCTTCGTCCGCCGCCGCCGACTTCCGCTCCAATCGCTGGGTCGCCGTACTGGGGATCGCAACGCTGGTTGTCGCAGTGGTGTTGACACTGCTGGTCGTGTTTAGCGGGCCGTAGCGCGACCCGTTGCCCCGCGGCAACAATCGCAACGTCAGGGATAGAGCTTCAGGTTTTCGCGTAATCGCGCATCATCCGGCGTCCTCTCGAGCAAGCGCTCCAGGGCGCTGCGCCCCACCGCGAACTCCTTGACGTAGAACGCCGCCGTTCCCACCAAGTCGAGCAACTTCGACTCATACACCGTCACGTCCACGAACAGCTTGGACTGCTCAGGGAAGGGGATCTGCGCGCCGCGCTGGGCAAACAGATAACACAGCGGCCAGTTTTGCGCCTGATACCAGTACCAGGCCACGGCGAACAAGGGCTCCGCACGGAAAGGTGAATGAGCGTGAGCGTCGAGGTACAGCTGCTGACACTCAGACCAAGGGCGCGAGCGTGCCTCGGCGACTCGCCCAAGGCGAAACATGGACTCGTAGACCTCTTCTTCCCAGTCGCCGAGAGCGATGCGCTGCCGATAGGTCTGCTCCGCCTCTTCCAGGCGACCCAGGCACTCGTAGGTCTGCGCGAGGTAGAAGGTCGAGCGCGCATCGCCCGGGCGGCGCTGTAGATCCGCGCGGAGAAGCTCCAGGTCCTCCTCCCAGCGCTTGGTTCGATCGTCCTCCGGCCGCAGATCGTGCTCGATGTAGGCGTCGGGAACGCGCTCTGTGGGAGGATTGCGATCTGGGTGACACAAGATCTCGTGAGTCACTCCCAGGTAGCGCCAGCCTGCAGCGGAGCGCACCACCCGCGGCGAGTCGTGGATCAGCTCGGCGCTGTAGCGCACCCGCACCTGAAAGGCCTCGTCTTCGACGCGCTGACTCGCCCGCCGCGACTCGCAGAAGCGCCGCAGCGCTGCACCCTCTCGCAAGGCGTCGTCGCCATTCAGCAGCAAATTGAAGACTGCTCGCTCCCCCGACAGCTCGAGCGCGCGATTGCGCGTCTCCTCGAAGTTCACGAAGGGGCCGGAGTGAAGGTCCCCCGGGAGATCACCCAACACCTCGCGAATGATGTCTTGGGTGCCATCTGTCGACCCGGTGTCGAGGATGCTCCAGCTATCCACGCAGTTCCTCACGGATTCAAGCGTACGGCGCATGCCAGCAGCTTCGTTCTTGACGATCATCACCAGCGCGATCAGCGGCTTCTGCTGCATGTTCAGCTACCGAAGCCGTGTTCTGTGTGCCACTTCGCGAGGCTCGTGTCCGGGTACTCTTCGAAGCGCTTGTCCGTCGGCCCTAGCTGCGGCTCCACCCAGCTCACCTTGGACCCGAGCATCATGTGCGTCGTCTCCGGCGACTTGGGCAACTCGGTGTCGATGGCGCTCGACACCGGATGCACGAGCTCAGGCCAGCGACTGTTGAAGGCCCACAGGTGCGAGCCACATTCCCCACAGAAATGCCGTTCATGGCGGCTCTGGTACTGCTCCTGCTCGCCGGCGTCAGTGGTGCGCGCGAGCGTCGCGCGATACACACGCACGTGTTCGCGCCCCTCGACCTCGAGCGTGCTCGCGTCACCGCCCAGGTTGATCATGTAGCCACCGGACCCGCCCGTCTTGCGGCAAATCGAGCAGTAGCAGCGCTGGTACGGAACCGGCTCGTGGCTTTCGAGCCGGAACCGCACCTTCCCACAGTGGCACGAACCCTCGAGTTTCATGCCGGGGAGTATAGCCATTTCATCCGCGGAACAAGGCAGACTGCTTCGCCTTGTTGTCCGCGTCGTTCATCTCACGGAAGAAGTCGATCACGGCTCGGATTTGATCATTCGCCTTGTCGACGTCGTCTTGCATCAGCATGCGCCGCCTATCCGCAGCGTCTGCCGCCGCTTGATGCTCCTCAGCGCTCGCGTCGTGCTCCGCTGCGCTAGCGTCGTACTGTCCCTTCACAATCGACCCTGCGCCAGCAGCGCCGCTGGCCGCACCATCCAGCACCTTCGAGACACCATCCGCCCAGTCGGCCTGGGCGCTGGCGATCTTCGCCGCCGCCTCCGCCTGTGCGGCTTGCGCGCTGTTCGCTCCCGCCTGAGCCTGCACTTCCGCGAGGTCTGCTTCGGCCTTCAGCTGACCGCTGGCGGCGTTGGCCTTCATCACGCCCCCCGCAGCGGTCAGCGCTCCGGAAGCGATCTGCGACACACCTGAGGCCCACGCCCCGCTTCGAATGTCGTCGGCCCGCGCACGCATCTCGGCCACACGGGCGCGCGCTTCCTTCACCAGGTTCGCGTCTTCGATCATCGCCTGCTTGCGAGACGCTGCCCGGTCCTGTTGATGGCTCTTGGTTAGCAACGCCACCAGCGCCAACACGGATCCGGGTTCGAGGCTAGCTTGGGGGGAGGGGAGCAACGCGCTGTCGGCGTCCCCTGTCACCGGCGCTTCACTGCCATCGAGCGAAACCCCTGTGGCCCCACTGCTTGCACCCACACTCAAGTCACTCATGGCTCAAATCCTCCGGTAGAAGCACGCCTCGAGGGTGCGCTGTTGTTCGTCGAGGGAGCCGCGGATGCTGCTCAGCACCCGCTCCGAGCCCTCGTCCTCGTCCTTCAGTGCCTGGAGCAGCACTTGCTGCAGTCGTTGCATCCGCGCGGCATCGGCTTTGGCTGCTTCAGCGTCTGCCATCTTGCTCTGGGCCTTGGCGTCTGCCTCACCTGCCTGGATGGTGGCCACGCCAGCGGTCGCCGTGGCTGCGCCTTGAGCCGCCATCGAAACTCCCTGCCCAACCCCCATCGCCGACGCGCCAGCGATGCCGCCGCCAGCCACGGACATCCCGAGAGTGGTCCAGTTGGCGGCTTCGTCACTCATCCCGAGCTTCTGCAAGATCTGCGTCTCCCCCTGCAAAAAGGCTCCGGAAGAGAGCGCCAGCGCGACCACAGGTGCCGCCGCGCCACCCGTCGCGACCACCGCCGCCACGCAGCCCGCCACCGCCGCGAGCTTCGCGACGGTCGAAGCCACGCTGGCGACCTTGTGCCAGAAGCCACCTTTGTTCCGCGCCTTGGCGGCGTCCGCGATGGCCTTGCGCAGCTTCTGCAGCGCTTGCTTGCGCAGCTCGTGGTTGTTCGCGGTCTGCTTGCTCGCCGACTTGATATTGATGGCGCGGTTCGCGCTCTGGTAGGCGAAGAGCGCCATCAAGCCGTCTTCACCCGTTAGAGGGAGCAGGCTGACCTGGCTGAGGTCAGCCGCAGGGGCTTGATTGTTTCCTTGCGGCATCGCTGCTGCCGCGTTGTTCGATGCTGTGACTTGCATATTCAGTGCGCCTCTCGCTCACAAGCGTCCAGAATGGGGAGGAGCTCTTCGGCGTCGGCCTCGTAGATGCAGTCGCGGGCCAGCGCAAAGGCCTCGTCGGCGTCTTCTCCCAGGTTCTTCAGTAGCCGCGCGCGGCCCAAGGCGCAGCGCGGCGCCGGCTCAGCCTCGACCATGCCGACGCCGTACATCTCCAGGGCAACGCGCTGGTGACCGACGCGCTCATGGCACTCGCCCAGGGCCACCCAGGCGCGCTCGTCGTTTGGTTTGGTGACCGCCAGCAAGCGAAACAGCGTGGCGGCATCCGCGTAGCGCTCGGCTTCGAACAGCCAGTGCCCCGCGGCGTAGAGCAGCTCGGGGGAGGGCTCCTCGGAGCCCTCCATTGCCGTGTGGATCATGACGCTCAGATGTTCTTGGCGATCATGTCCGGAGCCGCCTCGAGCTTCTGGACGATGTTGGTGGTGAGCTGAACCAGCGTAGTGCGCTTGGTCATATGGCTCTGCAGCGTGAGCATCTCCATCTCCGCGTTGTCGCCGAGGTTCTCAGCCATGTTGGCGATTTCCTGCTTGTCAGCGACCCAAGCATCCTTGGAACGGGGAACGTATGACACGATCCCCTCGACCACTCCCTGGGTCTCCGTCGAAGGAGTCGTCATGGTGACACTGCAAGCGCGGTTCGCACCGTCGAGTCCCGATAGCTGTTGCTCGAGGTCGGACCGAACCGGGTCACCTTCCGGCAAGGAGTTGATTGCCTTCTCCATGTTCGTTCGCATCTTTTGGTACTCCGCGTCGTTTTTGGGCGGCTGAAACTCCCCCATCGCATTTTCAAAGTCCTTGATCGCTGAGCGCTGCTCGATGCGCTTCTTCTGATCGGCCATCATCACTTTCACTTCATCGTCGAGCTTCCCGAGCCGCGTCGACAGCAGCACCATCATCTCCTCCACGCCAAGGTAGGGGCTCTGCGGAATGCCGGAGCACTCTTCGCTCCCGCCGAAGTTCACGGCATCGATCGCCGCGTAGTTGGGTCCAGTCGGTGTCACTCCTTGATTCATCGTTCGTTCCTTTCAGCAGCGGGCGGCGAAGGCCGCGAGTTTGGGCGCCGGAGGCGGCGCGGTGAGCTCTTCGAAGGTCTGTTCGTCTAGCACCAGGGTTGCGTCCTTGAACTCGGCCAAGGCGGCGAGGGCTTGTTCCCAAGCTTTGTTCTGCTCTGCTAGCTCGTGCTCGATGCGGTCCAGGGTCATCAGGGTCAGCTTGTCTCGTTGGGTCATGGCTCTCTTCTTTCCTTGGGGATTAAGGCCTTGGGGATTAGAAGCCTCGGCAATGGCCCTCCACGCTTGACCCCAGCGGAATCGAGGGCACGTGCCGCACGCTCCCTTGCGAGCGGCTGCGTTTCCCCAGGTCGATTTGCTTAGAGCTGAGTGCCCTCGAGGGAGGCGCGCGCCGGGTCATGGCTTGGGGTACGACCCGGCGCGCTTGCCTCACTGGAGGGCCATTGCCTTGGCTGGGTCTGCTTTCGCCCCCTGGAGCCACCGGTTGCGCAGATTGTGGGCGAACAGCGCAGCTGCGTGCGGCCGCCGCTAAAATCGGCGGTTCTGCGAGTGACCAGCGCGACGACCGCGAGGCCCCAGAGTATGCTCAGGCGATGCGATTGGGGATGGGACTGGTTGGTGCGCTCTGCGTGGGCCTCGCGGTTTCGCTAGCCGTGGGCTGTGACGATGAGGACTCCGTGAAGAACCGCACGGGCGTGGACGCTGGCAACGGCGACGGCTCCGTCAGCAGCGGCGGGAGCGGCGGTGCGACATTCGGTGCCTGTGTCGCGTGTAACCCTGAGGAAGCAATCCTCAGCGCGCAGACGGCGAACCTCTTCGCCGCCGGCGTCAGTTTCACGACGACGGACGCTAGCTGCGCGGCCAGCCCCACGCCTCCCGCCGCCGACCAGCTCGCCATCGACTTCGACTTCGACACCATGGCCTGGACCGGTTCCGGCAGTGGTTACACCGTGGCGTCGATCAGCGCTGGCAGCTTCTTCAACGACCCGATGGGCTTCTACGAGCTGACCAACTTACCGGTGAACACACCCATCACCCTGGTACTGGTGGAGGATGGCAGCGGAACCACGGTGAGCATCACCTTCACCGTCAGCGACGACGTGTCCCCCATCTTGCAGAGCGTGTGCGTGGCCTTCGAGTCATGACAGGGCACCCTCACGCTCGATTCCACGTGGATATATCCGTGGTCCGCTTGTGCAGGGTTGTGCAAGGCAACAGGCCCAAGTGCACAACACGGTCGAGCGGGCGACGCTAAGTCCCCGACACTCCTCACCCCCCGAACGGGCATGGCGATTGCTTCTGCTTCACACGTCGACCACCGCGGTCGAGCCTTGAGTATGAAGCGCACGTCAGCTTGCTTGCTTGGTTTGGGGTTAGGTCTGCTGTACGCCGGCTCGGCTGGCGCAACGCCCCAGTTGGCCGCGCCCTGGCCGTGCGGCGTGACCTGCTCCGTCACCCAAGGGCACAACACCGGTAGTCACACCGCAGAGGGCGCCTACGCCTGGGACATCGGCATCGGCCTTGGAGGCGAAGTCAGCGCGCCCGCGGATGGCACCGTGCGCATGATCCGCATGGATTCGAGCTCCTACGGTTGTGACTCCGCCTACGCAAACGATGCCAACTACGTGATCATCGCCTTCGGTGACGGTACGGAGGCGTTGTTTCTCCACCTGCAAGCCGGCAGCTCGAGCCTCAGCGTCGGACAGTCGGTGAAACGTGGCGACGTGGTCGGCCGCGTCGGCAATAGCGGATGGATCTGCGGCACGCACCTGCACTTTCAAATCCAGCAAAGCTGTGGCTCCTGGTGGTGCCAGAGCCTGCCCAGCACCTTTCAGAACTTCGGTGATCCGAGCCTCGGCACCAACATCACGAGCGACAACTGCGGTCCGCCCCCAAGCTGCGACGCCCGGCTGAACGGCTCGGAGCTGGTGATCGACGAGAGCGACTCCGCCTGCTTCGAGCGCGCCACTTCCTACTGGTGGGATGTCGCCGAGGGCTACGGGGACCACCACTACTACACATTCACCACCGACGCCGTGGACCAGGAGACCTACGGTCGCTGGCACTTCCACGTGGATACGCCCGGCGACTACGAGCTCTCGGTGCACGTCCCGAATAGCGAGGCTAGCTCCCAGAACGCCGTGTATGACGTGTTCGATGGAGCAGGCATCACGAGCAGCCCTAGCGTCAATCAAGCTGCGCAAAAGGGCTGGGTGAGCCTGGGTGTGTACTCCCTCACTCAAGGGGATGACCGCTACGTGAGCCTCGGCGACAACACCGGGGAGAACTACGACAGCCTGATGCGAAAGCTCAGCTTCGATGCGGTGCGCTGGACACCCGCAGGCGCCGGCAACGGAGGCGCGGGAGGCGCCGGCGCAGAAGGTGGCGCCGCGGGCGCAAGCACTGGCGGCAGCAACAGCAGCAATGGGGGCGTGGCAAACGGAGGCTCAGCTGGTTCCGCGGGGAGTTGGCCAGGCGGTGGCAGCGGCGCCGACAGCAGCGGCGGCGCAGGAGCGGCAGGCAGCGCCGGGGCGGGTTTCAACCCCGCAACCAGCACCTCCGACGGAGACTCCGGTTGTGCCTGCCGCCTGACGCGGAACGACGCCCCAAGGCAGTCGCCCAGCGCGCTGTTTGCACTCCTTGGGTTGCTGCTACTGAGGCGGCGGCGCTCGCGCCGCTCTGCGCTAGGTCCATCGCAGGCCTAGCTCAGTTGCAGGGCTGGCTCAGTTGCAGGGCTGGCTCAGTCGAAGCCGGCCTGGCGCGAGCGCTTCTTGTCGCCCTGACGCTTCTTGGCGTCCAAACGCCGGGCGGTGGCCGCGCGGCTCGGCTTGGTGGGGCGCCGGCGCTTGGGGCGAACCAACGCCTGACGCACCAGCTCCGCCAAGCGCTCCCGCGCGAGCTCCAGGTTCCGCCGCTGATCGCGGGTGTCTTGGGCGACGATCACGATCACGCCTTCCAAGCTGGCTCTCGAGCCTGCGAGCTGAATGAGGCGCGCGCGTGTCTCTTCGCTCAGCGCCCGGGAGTTACCCGCGTCGAAACGCAACTCAACCTTCGAGGCGACCTTGTTGACGTTCTGTCCGCCAGGCCCCGACGCGCGCACCGCTGACCAGCTCAAATCAGAAGCCGGGATTATTATCCGCGCGGTAATCTCTAGTGCATCAGCCATGGATCGACTCCGTGGAGCTCGCCGCCTCCCCTGCACGGGCACGCACGGCTCGCCCTCCTCGCCGGGGCGCGGACCATAGCTCATCCCCCGAACGCCCGCCGTTGCCCGGGCTGACGCCGGCACCAACCGCCAGCCTCACCCCCAAAAAAGCAGCCGAAATCCTCTCGATTGGTCGATCGAAAAAATTCGATCGCGGTTGGGTTCGAGCCTGAGGCGTCACCAACCCGCGCGTGTCTCGTCACGCGAACGCGTGAGCAACCCAGGTCTTTCCAAGTGGGTTTGGTCACGCGAATACGTGTTGAAACAAGCGGAGTGGCATCGAGTGATTTCGAGTGCACTTTCGATATCAGGCACTGACATCGCCTTTCCGCCCACATCCGGGGATAGTTTGTCATCAGGTCCGTAGACATTCAGGAGCGAGCAAGCGACGGTATTGAGCGAGACGCTGCAAACGCAGCGACGACAGGCGCGATGCTCGAACGCTTGCTCATTGAACCGCCTAGCAGTCGTGCGCGGAGGTACGAACCGTGACTCCAAAGACCCATCCATCGCAACCAAGGGCCTCACAGGGCCTGAATAGCCTGACCAAGCGCCAGCGAGACGTGCTGGATCTCTTGGCGCAGGGCTATCCCAACCGGGAAATCGCCGGGCAGCTTCAGCTCTCGGTGTCCACCGTGAAGACTCACGTCGAGAACTTGCTGAAAGCTCTCGGCGCGAGTAACCGCACGGAAGCGGCAGCCATCGCCCGTACCCTGGGTGACATCACCGCGAGCGACACGGGTAGCCACACTCGGCTACTCTCCGCCGCACCCTTCGAAGCGCGACCCGCGGTCGCCGTGCTGCGCTTCGACTGCTATGGCGATGATCCGATAGAGGCGAGCTTCGCCGCAGGGTTGGTGGACGATCTCATCACCCTGCTCAGCAAGTGGCGCTGGTTCCCGGTCATCGCGCGCAGCACGAGCATCCACGTTGGCGGGAGCGACCATCCGACGCAGCAGCTTGGAGAAGCGGTGGGCGCCGAGTACCTGGTGACCGGCAGCGTCCGTCGCTCCGGAGAGAGCCTGCGAATCACCGTGCGCCTCGACGCCGTCAGCAAGGGTCACACGTTGTGGTCGGAGAACTTCGACGTCAACATGGGGCTCCTGTTCGAGCTGCAAGACGAGCTCGCTCGCAACATCGTCGGCAAGGCGTACCCTGAGTTGATGCGCGCCGAAGGGGAACGCAGCATTGGTTTCCCCACAGAAAATCTCAATGCCTGGGAGCTAACTCATCAAGGGCTGCTCGGCACTGACGACCGCTCGCGCGATGGCAATGAAAGGGCCCTTGATTTTTTTGAGCGAGCCCTGAGCCGTGACGGCAAGTTCATGCTTGCGCTTTACGGACGGGGCTATGCGCTGTACCAGAACATCATCAACCAGTGGGTCCCCGACGTGACCCAAAGCCACGACGCGCTGCGAGCAACTGCCGAGCGCGCGCTAGCAACCGACTCGAAGGACGCGATCGGTTGGTACCTCAAGGGCCGCTCGGAGATGAGCCAGGGGAACTACGATTCGGACCGGCTGTTTCAAGCATCGACGGACATCAACCCGAGCTTCGCGTCCGCTCACGCTGCCCTGGGCCACGTGAAGCTCGCGCGAGGGGACCAGAGCGGCTTCACCAGCATGCGCCTCGCTGCGCGGCTCAGCCCACGCGCCTACGCCGCCGGCCTAGGGTTTGCGCACTTCATCGCGAACGACTACGAAAACGCCGTGAGCGCTTGCCGGGACGCGCTGGTTACACGGCCCCAGTACGCCTTCGGGCACGCCCTGTTGTGCGCCTCCCTCGGTATGGCAGAACGCAACACCGAAGCGCAGCAGGAACGGGTGCGCCTGCAGGGCTATCACCCGAGTTTTCGCCTCGCCGGCATTCACGCGATGATTCCGCGCGGACAGACCGACGTGGCCGATCGCGTGGTAGAAGGCCTGCAGCGCGCAGGCTTCGAGGAGTAGCGGGCGCGCCCACCCCAACGGGTAGGTACGCTGGTGAACCGCCAAACCTACGGTTTGGCACCGGTGTGAGACATCTGGGCTCTTGCGTCCTCCAGGGGTCGTTCCGCATGCTAGAGACCCAGCGTGTCGGAACCCTTCACGATGCAGCGCCGAGTTGGTCGGGTGATCGAAGCGAGAGTCTTCGCTCTGAAAACCCGCGACGACGCGGACATTTATTCCCAGGCCCTGGCTGCGGAGGTGATGAGGACGCCCGCCACCATGCAGCCCATCTTGTGTGCGGATCATCGCCCGGTGCGCATCTACCCCCAGCCCGCCGCGGATCGCCTGACCGAGTTGTTCCAGAAGATGAACACCCGGCTCGACCGCATCGCGATTCTGGTGTCGCCCACCAACGCGACGCTGAACCTGCAGCTCCAACGCATCGTACGCGAAGCGGGGTACGAGAACCGCAAGGTGATGCATGAACCAAGCGAGGCCCTCGCCCACCTACACGACAGCCTGAACCCAGAGGAACGCGAGCGCGTGCGGGAATTCCTCGCGGAATATGAAGATAAGGGGCAGACGTCGTTCTAGGACTAGCGATCAGCGCAGCAGCGGAACCCGGTTGAGTAGTCGTGGTAGTCCGGCGCGTGGGTCGCGGTGACATACAGGCAGCCGGTTCCATGCTCACCGTGGGAGCTGAAGTAGCCTCCCATGAACACACCCATGCCGCGCTTGCCCAGCCACTGATCGCCCTTCTCTAGAGGCAGCTCTTGCCTGAGCTTGGCGCTCACGTCGTCGGCGACCCACTCGTGCAGGTTCCCCATCATGTCTTGAGCGCCCACCTCGCTCTTGCAGTCCGCGTACTCCCCGGTCTTCGCCAAGAAGCCTGGCTCCAGATTCAGCTTCGGGCTGTTGTAGTGCGCATCGTACGTGTAGTTCACGTTTCCGAAGAGCTTGTGCAGCAGGTGACCCTTGTCCACATTACAGCGATTCTTCTCGAACTTGTTGCCGTACGGATATTTCGTATGCCCGGCACCTGCACACGCTGCATACCACTCCCGGGCCTTGCACAGGCGTTTGCCTGAAGCCTCGCAAGCCGCTGAAGCCTCCATACGATTGACGTAAGCTTGAGGTTTCACGCCGCCAACCGACACTGCACGGTACCTCACGCCTCGCGCAGGGCGTTGACTTGCGGCAAGCGCGGCGCCGCCATCGGCCTCCACCAAATTAGCTTCGTAGCGATCGACGCAGAAGCTCGGCTGCTCGGGAAGCTGAACCGGCAGCATGCCTCGCGGGCAGCTCAGCCGGACTGCAGTCGCCGATGGCGCGAGCGGCTCCACAGAACTTGAGGTTTGGGGGGGAGGGGCAGGCGCTGTCTGGCTCTGGCCTTTGGCTTCACAGCCAACGCAAGCGAGGACCACGCAGCATGAGCTGCGCAAGCACAAGGCAAGCGCGACCCTGGCAGAGGGGAGGCCAGTCACTCATCAACTTGTAGCACCCCCGGTGTCTGGTCTGTAGCTGCCTTCCCAGTCCGAGTTGCGAAAGCCGATGAGCGCAGGCTCCGCTGGGCGCTGCTCCGTACCAGCAACGTACCGCCGCGTGTCTGTCGTGGTGAAACCGAAGCCGTCGAAGGTCTCGACCCGCAGCGTCACCCCACCATCGCCAATCTCCAGGCGGTTGTAAGCGTTGCGGTGTCCTCTCAGGCGAGTGGAGGTAGCTGTCGATGCCTGCACGAAGAGCGTGTTCAAACGCCCGTCGTGGCTCGAGCAGTGGCAGCGGGGCCCTGCCCAACTCTCGTGCAGGTGCCCAGACAGCGCCACGTCGATCTGCAGCTCGTTCAGCAGATCCACCAAGCGTTCGGGCACGCGGTGCCGCACGCCACGCTCCGGGTGAATCAGCGGATGATGCGACGCCAAGATCCTGAATCCGCGAGGCAAGTCGGCCAGGACACGTCTCACGTCTGCCAGCTGACCGCGGGTCAACGAACCTTCCTTCGCTCGCCAGCGGGAAACGCTGTCTATGCCGATGGCGATCAAGCCGTCACGCTGCACGAGCTCGATGTCGCCGAGAAAGCGTTGGTAGCGGCGACGCGGGTAGAACAGCCGCGCGAGTGGCCGGAAGAATGGCGCGATGTCGTGGTTGCCGGGCACCACAAGCTTGGGACAGGGGATGTCATCCAAGAAGCGACGCGCCTGGCGGAACTGCGACCGGCGCGCTCGTTGAGTCAAATCGCCAGTCACGACCAAGAGGTCGGGGGGCGAGTGAACGAGCGCCTCTGCTAGCGCCCGAACACGCAGTGGCTCAGTGCGGCCAAAGTGGAGATCCGAGACGTGCGCTACCTCGAAATTTTGGGAAAAGTGCTGTCGCTCGTTCTGGCCTATGGCTTGCCAATCACCGGTCATGTCGAAGCGATCGATGCAACCCCCGTTCCGCTCCTATCGCAGCTTGATCCGGCGTATTCGCGCAGAAAACCGCCGACTTCATCGTCAGCTCAGCTCGAGGCAACTCGCTACGGTCGAGGCGGGAGCGCTGCGCGAGATCGACGTTGCCCCCCAGTCAGGCTCGAAGCCGCTGCACATCCTCGAGTCCCCCGACGGCGAACGGTTCATCTTCAAGCGAGGGGAGCCCGCACTCCTCGAGGCTGAGGTGGTGGCCTATCACCTGCGTGACCTCGCCAGGCGCCCGACTGTCCCTGCGCAAATCCGCGAGGTAACGCTCGAGGGCGTGACGCTGCACGGCTTGCTCAAGCCATTCGTCAAATGGGACCCGAAAGCTGAGCTGCCGGCGGACACGACCCAGTGGAGCGAGCTTCAACGTCACGTGATGCTCATGGAGCACGCGTGGGAGTGGTTCCTCGACAACCTGGACACCAACTGTGGTCAGTTCGCGCTGCTCGGACGCTCTGGGTTCCCGGTCAACATCGACTGGGACCGGGCGTTCGCGCAGGACGGCGAAGGCGAGCTATCGCGCTTTGCCAAGTACAAGGGCACGCTACCGAGCGCGCGCACGTTCCTCTACGCCGACTACGTGGAGGGTCGAATCGACCTACGCCTGGGCATGCTGATCGAGGAAGCGCGGCTGATCCGCAAGCTGCCGAAGCACCAAGTCACCCAAGCGTTGAGCCGGTACGCTTCGGTACGCTTCGAGACCCTGGAGGAGCGTGCCCGGTTCATCTCAGGTGCCCTTGCCAAGCAGGTGCACGCTGAGCAGGCGTTCCGCCGTTTCGCCCGCAGCCTGATCGCAGAACGCAAGGCATTCGCGAAGGCTCGGCGACCGGAGTCCCTCGGCCTTGGGGAGCGGATCGCAATTTTCCGCGCGGGATTATGGAATCGGACCCAGCACGCGTGGCACAGCATCTCTCGCGGCGCTCCTGGAAAGCTAGGACGCAGCGCGTTGAAGGCAGTGCGCGGCTTGAGGCTCGGTACCCCGATACAACGTCGCCAGCCGGTTGGTGGATTCAGAGAATCCAGCTGAGACACTGCTGACTGAGGGCGCGATGGCTGACAGCGCACCCAAAAACAGGCCGCCAGTCAGCATCCTGGTAAGACGAACGGGCGTTAGTCCAGTAGACTGCTCCGGTGGGAACCAAGCGACTTGGCATACTGGGACTGACTTCGATTGGAGCGATCGCGCTGGGCGCTGGCGCCCTGAATGGCTGCGGCTCGGACAGCGGGAGCAGCGTGGGCGGCGGGAACTTCCTCGACTCAGGCGCAGGTAGCGGCGGCTCCGGAAGCGGTGGCACCGGGGGTTCCTCCAGCGGTGGCACCTTCAACGTCGATGGCGGCGACTGCGAGTGCGACGGCGGTGTGTGCATCCAGGGCGCCTGTTGCCTCGCGGATAAGGCCTGCGGCGCGGTGTGTTGCGGCGACAGCGACGTCTGCTCGTTCCAGCAGTGTGTGACTCCGGGCAAAACCTGCGTCGACTCAGACGACTGTGGTGGCGGAGACTACTGCGAATATTCCCTGGGGGATCCCGCTGAAGAGCCTGACGCCGGCGCTGGAGGTGCAACCTGCACCGGAGGCGTCTCACTAGCGACCGGACGCTGCCTCCCGAGGCCGCCTCAGTGTTCCGCTGGGCAGGACCCGGGCGATCCCATCACTTGCATCGAAAACTGCGAGTACCACCCACCAGCTGCCGCCTTCGACCCAGAGCTCAAGTACCACTGGGACGGTGGCAACGTGATGATGACGCCCATCGTCATTGAACTCGACGACGACAACTGCGACGGCAAGGTCGACGCCAAAGACATCCCAGAGATCCTGTTTACGACCTTCGAGTACACGAAGCCTGCGACCGGAGACAACGGCAAGGCCATCTACTCCCAGAATGGAACGCTCCACGCGATCAGCATCGTCGGAGGCCAAGTCGTCGAGAAGTGGAGCTACCACCCCGATACCCCGTTCGATGATCGCCTCAACCCTGGCACGCACCTGGCGGGGGGCGATATCGACGGCCAGCCGGGGAACGAAGTCATTGTGTGCACGCAAGATGGGCGCACCCGCGCGCTCCACGCCGACGGAACCGAGTTCTGGGTCTCCACAGCCACGGGCTGCTTCATGCCGGGCATCGGCGACATCGATCACGATGGGTCACCCGAGGTGCTCACGGGCAGCGCCGTGCTGAACGGCTCCGACGGCAGCACCAAGTTCGCCGTGGCTGGCGCGAGCACGGGAGTCTTCGCCGACATCACTGGCGATGGTTTCCTCGAGGTAGTGACCCCAACCAGTGTCTACGACCACAACGGAACGCAGCTCGTCGCCACTGGCCTCACAGCGGGGCATATGGCGATGGGTGACTTCGACAAGGATGGCAATCCAGAGATCGTCGCCGTCGACTCAGCGTCCCACCTGGTCCACGTCTGGCACTACGACCCCGCAGAGACGGGCAGCTTCAAGATCCTGCGGCAAAACATCGACATGAACGGGACGTTCGTGAACAACTGCCCCGCTGGCTCGGCTGGCGCGACTCGAGGTGGTGGTCCGCCGACCGTCGCTGACTTCGATGGTGATGGGACCGCGGACGTGGCCATCGCTACAGGCATTGGCTACACGGTGCTCGGCGGGACCAAGCTCCTCGACACCAACGTCGCAAACGATCAGACCAATATTTGGTTGAAGGAAACCAAGGACTGTTCATCCGCCGCGACGGGTAGCTCAGTATTCGACTTCGACGGCGACGGTAAAGCGGAGGTGGTCTACGCCGACGAACACACGCTACGCATCTACGATGGGACCAACGGCACCGAGCTCTGGAGCACCTGCAATACCAGTGGCACCTTGACGGAATACCCCCTCGTCGCGGACGTGGACAACGACGGGCACGCTGATCTGATCGTGATCTCCAACGACTACTCTGGGATCACCTGTCTAGGCGACGGGACGACGAAGGTGCGCGGAGTGCGGATTTTCGGAGATACCGCAGGGAAATGGGTGCGCACGCGCCGGATCTGGAATCAGCACACCTATCACGTCACCAATGTCGAGGAAGACGGCCGCATTCCCCTGAATGAACTGGCCAACTGGAAACAGACGCGGCTGAACAACTTCCGACAGAACATCCAGCCCTCCGGTGAGTTCAGCGCACCAGACCTGGTGGTCGACCTGCGACCCAAATGCGACGGCGCCTATGGCTTGATCGCGCGTGTGCGGAACATCGGCTTGGCGAGCGTCCCTCCGGGCGTCTTGGTCGGATTCTACGAGGGCGACCCGACAGCCGGCGGCACCAAGCTTGGTGAGGGGCTAACCACGAAGGCATTGGCGCCCGCAGAAGCCGAAGACGTCACGCTCGAGTTGCCGTCCGCCTCGATGGCTCTCACAACGGGCCAGACCCTAGCGTTCGTCGTGCTGGACGACGGCAACCCGCCCCATGCGTGGGTCCAGTGCCGAACGGACAATGACACCGACAGCGCCTCGGGGGCCTGCGGCGGAGTTCGCTAGACCTAGAGGACCTATTGTTTGGATTGGGCCTCGAGCTTGTCGATCACCCGCGTCAGCCCGTCGAAGCTGTCGCGTAGCGCCCATGCGCGGCGCGCATCGTCGGCCTGCTTGGAGGCCTTCTTGCGCCCATCTGCGAGCGCCTTCTTCGGACCTTTGCAGCTTGCCGCTAGACTGCGTTCGAGGTCGCTCGACGCCCCCTCGTAGATCTGGGCACAAGCGCGGAAGTTCTTCGAGTTGTAGAGGGGTGCGCCTACCTTCACCGCTTCCGCGATCAGATCTCGAATCTGGCGGTAATCTCCCTGGCCACACCCCTTGAGGAGTTTCACGTCGTGCTGTGGGATGTCCCGCTGAATCAGCGGCAGATCGCTCGCATCAGCTGACTTCTCCTCCGGTTCTGCATCATCCCCGGACGAGTGCGGAGGCGTCAGCTTCGCGACCTCCTCCCGCGAGAGGAAGTGAGGCGTGAGCATCAGTTCCTTCAGGTAGCGAATTGGCATCCCGAACCCAAGGTTGCTGCCCCCGAGGATCACGAACGTGCTGATTCCGATCACCTCGCCGTATTCGTTGAAGATAGGTCCCCCGGAGCTTCCCGGAGAAATCGGCGCGGTGATTTGCAGCACCTTGGTCTTGTCATCCATCTCCCGCACGCCGCTCACGATGCCCTCGGACAGCGTCGCCTTGAGGCCTAGCGGGTTGCCGATCACGATCACCTTCTGCCCCATGATCACCGCGTTCACGTGGGCCAAGGCCACAGGCGCGACGTTCATATCCGTCTGCAGAGCAGCGACGTCGTGTTCTGGATCCGCCGCTACCTCAGGCTTTAGCTTCAACTCAGCGCCGTTCATCAGGAACGCCTGAATCTTCTTGGCCCCAGCGATGACGTGGAGGTTGGTGGCGATGACGCCCTTGGCGCTAACGACGAATCCAGTGCCCGCACCCAAATCCGTACGGATATATACGATAGATGGCAGAGCCCGGGAGAAGAGCTCTGGGGCCGCGAGGCGTTCGTGCGAACGCGCGGCGCCAGCCCTTGACCAGTCGGGCTCTTCGCTGGCTGCTGGCACCGGATCGTCCGGAACCGCGCCCAACGTCGCCACCTTCTGCCGCATGTCCGCGCACTGCCCCAACATCCCCGAGTCGCGCTCAGCCAACCGACACGCGTCCAAGCACTTCTCGTCTCCCTTGCAGCGCTCATCATCCTGACTAGCCGGCTCCCGCTGCCCGATGGTGCTCCCCCGGTGCAGACAGCTCGAGACAAGCAACAGGGCACTGGCGCCCGCGCCGAACACCAGCTTTGAAACGAATCGACGAGAGGTCGGGAAGAAGACGATGCGACGCACCACGGCAAGCATGGCGGCAAGATATCACCGGTGCTCAAAAGCTCCAGCAGTCTGACGATTCCGCGCGGTCTGCTGGTGTTGGAAGCCGCCCGGGCGACGGAGAGACAGCAAGCGAGCACGCGATGATCGACAAGATACGCTGGTTTTCACCCGCGTCGCGTCGGTCGAGCGAAGGAGCTCGTCGAGACGTCGCCAGGCATTGTCGACGCTGGGGGTACTACCTCTCCCCCCCCTTGACCACACATCGGTGAGAACCGATCAGCCGCGGCGAGCGCCCGTTTCGGACCTCCGTTCGAGCTGAAGCTGACCCGGGTGGATCCGTGGGGCGCGCCCCCTCCCACACCAATTCCACTGGTCCTGTGTGCAGCAGCGCAAGGATTGCGGCGCCTCGTTTTTCCACATGCGAACGTGGCGATGCCAGCCTCGGGAAGGAGGTCGTCGCACTGGAGAAACTGGAGTTACTCCAAAGCGCCCGAGAGCTAGGCAAGCCACACCTCCTGACGAATGTCGCTTTCGCGAGGAATCAACGGCCAACACTGTCGGAGACCTGGCCGTTCTGGCCATCAAGGCCACCCAGTGCCGTAACCGACAACCCAGTGCCGTAACTGCCTCGATCTGAGCCGCCTCGATCTGCGCCGCCTCGATCTGCGCTGCATCTATCTGCGAGAGCTACGAACAAGAAGTAAAGCTGCAGGTCCTACAGGCCGTTTATTGGCCCAGACTTGGCTCACGATGGAAGCTCCGCGACCGATAGCCCTGAGGTGTGGGCGCTGACCTTGGCCGGGGCGGAGATGGATAACCGCGACAGTCGGCCAGGCGGTCACACCAGACGTGCAAACAAGCAACGGCGGCCCAATAAGCAACGGCGGCCAAAAAACCAAGGCGAAGACGTTCTCGTGTAACGAGGAAGCAGCTAAGCTCAAAGCGTTGTCTCGTGGAGGGTGGAGTGAACTCGAACGGAAGTGACACGCGAACCGAAGCATCCTGTTGGTGGATGACGATCCGGCAATCGTGCGCTACCTGCGCCACGGCTTCGAGCGCCGGGGTTATCGGGTCACGACCGCAACGGACGGGGTGGACGCGATTGAATTGTTGAGGAAGCAGTCGTTCGATGGCCTGGTCCTCGACTTGCATATGTCCGAGATGGACGGCTGGAGCGTCATCCAGCAGCTAAAATGTTTCCCTGCGGCACCGTTGACAATCCTGCTCTCGGGCTATATCGACGTCCCAGCCACTGTCACGGCAGTGCGCGCCGGCGTGTATGACGTCGTCGAGAAGCCAGTGACCATCGACGATCTAGACCGCAGGTTCCGCAAGGGCTGGCAAGGGACGGACAACGCGGATCCAGCGCCCCGCCACGTGGAACCGCTGAGGGATGCCGCCGATCGCATCCTCGGGGAAACTCAAGGTGTTCGCCACGTGCGAAATCAAGTGCGTAGCGTTGCACGTTTCCCCGATCTCTCCGTGCTGATCATGGGGGAGACTGGAACCGGAAAGGAGCTCGTCGCCGAAGCCATCCACAAGCTGACGCACGAGGAACAACCGTTCGCGTCGTTCAACTGTGCAGCTATCCCGGAGGCGCTCTTCGAAAGCGAGCTGTTTGGCCACGAACCCGGTTCGTTCACCGGCGCCCGGGGGACACGCGTCGGTCTGCTCGAGTCCGCTGGGTCTGGCAGCGTGTTCCTGGATGAAGTTGGGGAGATGCCCCTCGCGCTGCAGCCCAAGCTGCTTCGGGCGCTTGAAACGCGGCGCTTTCGCAGACTCGGGGGCACGCGAGACATCCCCCTCCGCGCGCGTGTGATCAGCGCCACCAACCGCGTGCTCGATCAGAGCGACTCGGAGATGCGCTCGGACCTCTACTTCCGACTCGCTGGGTTCACCATTTTCACGCTGCCCTTGAGGGAGCGCTTCGCCGACATCGAGCCGCTGGCCTTGCATCTGCTACAGGCGTTCGCCGCGCGTTATCCCGGCGTCCCCACGCAGTTGAGCCAGGCCGCGGGTGATGTACTTCGCCAACACGACTGGCCTGGCAACGTGCGCGAGTTGAAGCTGGTGATCGAGCACACCGCGGTGATCGCAGGTGGTGCGGTGATTGAAGCAGAGGACCTTCAGCGGGCCATGCGCCAGAGGAGCTCCCACAACCCGCAGTCTGGGAAGTTTCCTGTCTTCAATTCCGGCGAACACCAATCGGACGTGCGTGGGTTGAGAGACGTCGAGCGCGATATGATCGTCGCCGCGTACGAGGGCAGCGCTCACAACCTGAGCCTGGCTGCCCGCAGTCTCGGCATCCCTCGCTCCACCCTGCGTGACAAGCTGCGCAAGTACGGCTTCCGCTAGGCGTCGTGACCACGCGCAGCGCTGGCCAAGCCCGAGCGTCAAGCCTTTGACACCCACAGCCCCGCAGGCGACTCGGTCGACCAGCGATGGGATCGTGGCGCCACCGCACACCGTTTTGGACACTGACGGACTCCGACTGACCAAGGTGTCGGATTCCGACAGCCAGGACATCTTTCCGCGCAGAACCACCTGACGCCGTCAGCGTCGCTGCCACTTTTAGCGACAAAATCCTGCTGGTGCCCTCGCCCGAGAACGCGAGGGGCGATGGACTGTGGGTTGCATAGGCATCGAGTCTCTGGCTCTGATGACTGACTTCGACGGACTGCATCTAGACCTCGCGCAAGTGGGCGCAGCCCTTGCGGTGTGCGACCGCAATGGACGGGTGGTTGGTCTGAGCGCACAAGCGAAGTCGACCTTCGAGCGGGTGGGCATCGACTGCGACTCCGTTCCGTTTGCGCTTCCCCACTCGCTGTGGACACAGCTCGGCAACCTGCAGCTCGGGGACGCAACCGAGTGGTCACCGGAGCACGACCCGGGCACGTACCTCGGCTGTTCGCCGTACCTCCTGGGCGATAGCCATTTGCTGTTGGTGATGCGCGAGGTCTCAGACAAGCGCCTCAAGCTCTCGCGCGCACTACATCGTCAACGGCTCGAGAGCACCGGCAAGCTCGTCGCTGCGATCGCACACGACCTTCGCGCTCCGCTTTCGAGCATTGTCTACAACGCGGAACTCCTCACTCAGCAAAACACGCTGGAGGAGATGGAGCTTCGCGAGGTCGTTCACGACATCCGCATCGCCTGTCGGCGCTTGAAGCGGACCATAGACGGCCTCCTCGACTACGCGCGACTTGGACCTCAGGTCGAGATCGACCTCTCGCTGAAGGAGACCCTGGAGCGCGTCGGTTCCTTCGTTCGGCCGCTGCTCCGCGACGGCAAACACAGCCTGGCGTTCACCGTAGGACCGGGAGCTGAGTGGGTGAGGGGAAACCCGATTGTCATCGAACAAGTCTTCGTGAACCTGGTGGTGAACGCCACGGAAGCAAAAGGAGAGCGCGCTCACATCGAGATCGAGGCGGACTCATCTGGTGGGTCGCTGGTGCGCGTGTGCGTTCGAGACGACGGTCCAGGTGTGCCAGCCCAGCTCCGCGATCGCATCTTTGAACCATTCTTCACTACGAAGACCAAGGGCACCGGACTGGGACTCACTACCTCGCGGCAAGCCGTGCGCGACCTGCAAGGCGATCTAGTGCTCGAACCGAGCGACACCGGCACCAGCATCGTCGTGCTGCTGCCGAAAGGACAACCCGTAGCGGAAGGGACTGCTGAGCTGTGACTTCGGTGCTCGTAGTCGACGACGACCAGCAACTCGTGTCCGCCATCTCGCGCGACCTTCGAGCCAACGGATACGACGTACTCTCTGCGTCATCCGTCGATGGTGCGCTGCAACAGCTCGAAGCGGCAGTATCGGACGTCGTGCTCACTGATCTGCGCATGGCAGAGGCCGACGGCATCGACCTGTTGCTTGCCATACGGGAACGAGGACTGAGCAGTCGGCCAATCCTGATGAGCGCCTACGCTACCGCACGGGATCATCAGAAGGCCGTCGAGCTCGGCGCAGTGCGGGTGCTGTGCAAGCCCTTCGGTTCACGAGAACTACTCGATGCAATCCAGCAGGCCATTGATTGCGCAACCGGATTCCGCGGCACTATCCACGGCCTCAGCTTGATCGACATGCTCCAGATGTTCCACTACGGGCGGCGCTCGATCACGCTGCGGGTCGACGACACGATCCCAGGACAAATCCACTTCGAAGACGGCGAGATCGTACATGCGGAGCATGGCGAATCGACGGGTGAAGAAGCGTTGAAGGCGATCTTGGCGATGCCCACCGGATCGCTCAGTACGGGAGCGTTTCAGAGCGGGTCCACGACCATCGAACGCTCCTTTCAATCTCTCTTGCTCGACCTGTTGCGGTCAGTCGACGAACAACAACGCGACGACGCCGAACTCGACCTCGGCGAAGCAGATTTCTTCGGAGCGGCGCTCGAAGGGGAAAACGAAGAGGAAGCCATGATGGGGAAGATTGATGAGGCCTGTAAGGAAGTGGTGAACAACGTGGATGGCGCTGTCGCGTGCGGTGTCGTTGACCTCGACACAGGCATGTTGCTGGGCATCCACAACTCGGCTCAGTACACGCAAACCCTGAACGAGGTCGTAGCCGCGGCCACGATGGACCTCTTCAGAGGTCCAAACGTCGGGCGCGTCGAGCAAATGGTGCGAGCTCACCGGGGCATCCCCGAAGACGGCGAGCACTACTTCCAAGAAGTGCACATCACGTCGGCCAACAACTACCACTTCGCGAAAACGATGAAGGGCGGAAAGGCCGTGATGATGTTGGTAACCAAAAAGACCACGAACATTGGCATGGGATGGGCCGAGCTCAAGGCGGCCCTTCCCAGAGTGGAACCTTTGGTGCCGTGAGGATCAGCAAGAAGTGATTGTTCGCGCCTCCTGGGCGCGCGGTGTTGATTGTTCGTCTACGAACGAGAAAAAGAAGGGTGGAAGGCAATGAGTCTTGATGATGCGTTGAACAAAGTACGGTCCACGGTTCCCGAGTGCGTAGCAACGGGCTTCGTCGACATGAAGACGGGCATGCTGCTCTCGGTGAAGACGGTGGATAGCCATCCACAAGAGGTTCTGGACTTGGTTGCTGCTGCAACCGGCGAGCTGTTTCAAGGTCAGAACGTTTCGGCGATTGAGAGCACGTTCAAGCGGATGCGGGGAGTCCGCGACGATGGTCACCACTACTTTCAGGAGATCATCATCATGTCCGACAACCTCATTCACGTGTTTCAGCGCTGCAAGCGCAACGAAGACATGGTCCTGGTGGTCGTATGCCGAATCTCAGCCAACCTCGGTATGGTGCTGACCAAGAGTCGAGGAAACCTCGAGGCAGTGGAAGCGGCTGTCTAAACATGTCCAGTGGACGGCGCGATTCCCCGACGATCCCATGTCGTGACTCGACGTCGTCTCCGGCTCATTCCGTACCTCCGGCGGCGGTCATTCCACTCTTCCAGCGCGTGGAAGAGCTGCCGGAGGGTGCCACTGGGGCGCTGGTGTTCGGAGCCGAGCGCGCACCGGCGGGTGCCATCTTGGTGGAGGCAGGGCGAATCTGCTGGGCGGCTGTGGATAGCATGCGCCGCCGCCTCACGGACTTGCTGCGTCAGAACTCCGACCCGCCAATCCCCGCGGAAGTGCTCCAGGCGGCGTTCAAGAAGTGTCGCGCTTCTGGGCGTCCGTTCGGAGAGACCCTGGTCGCCGACGGTATCGTCTCAGAGGACGGGCTAAGACGAACTCTGCGCCAGCACAGCGCTGAGAGCATTGCAGTCCTGACATTGTTGGGGAACCTGCCGGTTGCGTTCCGAGAGAGCCGAGAACGGCTCTACGATGCGCGTTTCACCTATTCTCCCGCGGAGCTGTTGTGCACCATTGGCGCTCTGCGTGAACCAAGCCTGGCCACTCAGGCGCGGACGCGTCTGCGTGAGCTGCTCGCTCAAGGTGGCCTTGGCGTGGCGTTTCATCGGTCCAAGTCATCCTCGCTTCCGACCCCAATCGGCGTCGTTGGCGCGGATTTGGTCTCGGTCAGCGAGATCGTCGAGGCGGGCCAATGGAGCGTTGGCGCGCAAGACGTCTCAGCTGCCATGGGCGCCCGGGCCGACGTGTATGCCGCGGGGACGAGCAGCGGTCGGTTCGCGACGACTTGGCTGGAAGGAGACGTGGTCTACACCGTCTTCTGCGAGTCGACGGCAGTGCTCGCGCGTGTGCTCTCCAAGCGCACACACACGCCAACCTAGCGGTGTGTCCGCCAAGAACTCTAGCAGGGTGTTGAAAAACACCCTGCCAAACAACAACAACCGTGCCCGCGCACAACTCGGCGAGCGTGGTTCAAAGATCCGCGCGGATAAGCACGCAGGATGCTGAAAAACGGAGTTCTTCAGCATCCTGCTAGAGGCGCATCTCGATGAAACAAGCAGGGGGATGAACCGTGGCCGTTTTCGACGAGCGAGAGCAAAAGATCGTCGTGCGCGTCGTCTACGATGGCCCGGCACTCGCCGGCAAGACGACGAACCTCGAGCAGCTCTGTCACTTCTTCACGCCGCTACGCAGGAGCGAACTCTATTCGCCGAAAGCGCTCGCTGGCCGCACGCTGTTCTTCGACTGGCTCCAGCTCGAGGGGGGCGTGGTCGCGGGTTACGGCCTGCGTTGCCACCTCGTGACCGTGCCTGGGCAGGCTGTGTTGTCGCGCAGGCGCTGGCACCTCCTGGACATCGCCGACGTGGTTGTCTTCGTCACCTCGAGTTCCCTCAGTGAGCTCAAGGACGCGCTGCCAATGTACAAGTTGCTGCGCCAGCACCTGCAGAACACGGATCGGGGTGATATCCCCGTCCTCATTCAAGCAAACAAGCAGGACCTGCCCGGGTCCGCCGCTCCCCACACCGTTGCAGAGGCGCTGGGTACCCCGAGCGCCACGGCCATTTCAGCCAACGCGGCTACCGGCGCGGGCGTGCGCGAAACGGTCGTACTTGCAATCCGCGCGGCAGCGGAACGCGTGCAACGACAAGTGCTCGAGCGTGGCTTGCACGCACTGCAGGGCGAGGTGCTCGGCGGCGAGGCGCTCATGCAAGAGATGGCAGCCCGCGAGGAGCAAGATCCCAAGTCGCCCCTGGACGTGGTGCTGAGCCATCACAACACGCTCGCGACTGAAGAGCCAAAAGCCGGCAGCGCGCGCATTCAAGACTCACCCTCTCCAGCATCCGAGGCACACGACGAGAACGGTGATTCGGAGCCGCCGCCCTCGAGCGAAGCCATCACGGCGCGGCGGTTGAGCGATGGGTCGAACGCGGCAGCGGCATTGGACGAACCCGCCGCTAACGCGGTGGACGCTGAGGACGAGCCGCTCGAAACCAAACCGCCGTCTACCGCGCCGGAAGCTCCAAGCTCCAAGTACCCTCAAGCCCGTGAGTCAGAGGTTCCGACGAGCTCGGAGGTCGACAGCTCCTGGTCGGTCCCATGTGGTCCGCCAGAACCCGAAAGCCAGGCAGAACTCGTCCACGACCGAAACCTCCCGGAAACGCTTCCCGCGCCTCCAAGCAACGCCCCATCCGCGGCGACGCTCACCCGCGTCGAGCCCCTCCCGCCAGTCAAGCCGAGCGACGATCAACCGGCGATGGATCCTCACGCGGCGCTGGTCGCGGCGGCAATCAACTCGCGGGCTGGTTCCGCGGGACGCGTTACAGCGACGCCAATCTCGAGCCGACCGGGTGCCGAAGGCGGGTCCAGCCAGTTCGCCTCAACCCTTCAAGAGCGCCCAACCAGGCCGCCCCCAAGCTCGAGTCGCGTGCTCGAACCGCTGCCTCCATTGCCTCGCGCGGATGTGCCAAGTGGCTTGGTTTGGCCGTCAGCAAACGGTCGGGACATCCTGCAACGAATCCCGATAGACGACGCGATCCTGCATAGCGAGCTCACGGGACGCTCCGGAACCGCGAACGGGAGCGGGCGCTCCGACGCCTACATCTACGAGGCAGGGATCTGGTGTCTCAAGACCGCCCTCAGGAGGCGCTACCTCGACGCGGACGAAGCAAGGGACGCGTTGCTCCAGCTGGTGCGGCACAAGATCTTGCTCGGCGACCTGCTGGTGCAGAACACGGTCCTCACGGTCCAAAGCGGACCAACCGGGGACTTCTGGTTGTGGACGATCACGCCCTGGCTCACCACGCTGCGAGGTTCGATGAGCCACGCCGTGCACCGAAGGGACGGAGCAGAGCTCGAACGTAGCCTGGTGATCTTTGGAGAACTGGCGGTGCGCTCGCTGATCCTCGCGGCAAGGTCCGACATCATCCTCGACATCCATCCGTCAAACTTCGCTTCGCTACGCACCCGCTGCTACTATCTGGATGACGATGTTGCACGGGGGTCGCGCTTGCCCGCCGTGGGTTTTGCCTTGCTCAAGCGAGTGGAAGAGTACTCGGACTGGCCAGCCGCCACCAAGGCGTACGTCGACGTGGTTGCCGCGGGCTTGGCAGAGCACTTGACCCAAGCGGATGTCGAGCGGCTCGACCTGAGGCGCGCATTGCAGGATGCGATCGTTCGCTCCCCAGGCGCCCTGGATGCCAAAGACCGTTTCCTCGCGGCTATTTCTTCGTGCGCCCCAGGTTGATGCATGCGCGTCGGGGTCATTGCAGACGTACACGCGAATCTCGCCGCTCTGGATGCGGTGCTCGCGGCACTGCGGACCCAGGACGTAAGCGAAGTCATCTGCCTCGGAGATATCGTGGGGTACAACGCTCAACCCCGCGAGTGCGTAGACCGAGTAGCCAGCGCGTGCTCAGCGACGGTCTTTGGCAATCACGACCACGACATTCAAAACCCAGCAACCACGATGGGCACCCGCGCCGTTGCCCGGATGGTGCAGACGTGGACGAGGGAACGGCTCGACTCGAGTCAGCTTGACTGGCTCGCCTCGCTCCCCAATCACCTGATTCACGAGCAAGGCTTCATCGCGGTACACGGCTGCTACCTCAACGATCACCACTACTCGGGTTACGTCACCTCGACGATGATGCCGGCAAACCTGGAGCGAATCGCAGCCCGTGAGGACTGGCCGAACATCGGCCTGGTCGGACACACGCATACTGCCGTCGCCGCGTGGCTCTACGCCGGACAGGTCATCGAAAGGGCCGACGCAGTCTGCGAGTGGCCAGCACAAGCCAAAGCCGTGCTACTCAATCCCGGTTCCGTAGGGCAACCTCGCGACGGCGACTGGCGAGCGAGCTTCGGCGTACTCGAGGTCGATCGCAATCGCTTCGAGATTCACCGTACGGAGTACGACCTCGAAAGCACGATCGCCGCGATCAACGCTGCTGGTCTACCCGCGGAGCTCGGAGAACGTCTGAAGGAGGGACAATGACCGATACACCAGTGTTCGAGATCGTAGACGGCGGGCTTTGCGGACCAGAGTCGAACCTCTTCAGCGGACTATCGTGGAAAGTAGAGGCAGGACGAGTCACCGCGCTGATTGGCCCCGCGGGAGTCGGCAAGAGCTTGATCTTGCGCAGCTTGGCCGGAGCTTTGCCATCGGACTGGCAGCGCAAGGGTCGCTGGTCATACGCCGGCGCTGATACGCCGCCGACAGACGACTTGTTCTGGCTTCGTCAGTTACCTCGCGGCAACAGCCAACCTTGGGACGTCGATGACCTCATCAAACAGATCAGCGCCCACAGAGTCGCCTTCCTGGACGAACCTGAGCGCTGTCTCGAGCGGTCCCAGCTTCAGGAACTGGGCAACGCCCTGCGTTCGTATACCGGTACCACCATCCTCGTCACCCATGACGTAGCTTTCGCTCACGAGTTCTCGCACCGCGTGGCACTGCTGTGCGCCGGCCGTCTATTCGCCGATGACACAACCGCCTGCGTCTTCGAAAACCCTCCAAACGAGCTCACGGCCCGCTTCATTCGCGACGGCAACTGCTGGCCACGCCCCGAAGCCGAAGCACCACCAAGCCACTTCAAATGGGTGATCCCGGGTGCCCTCGCCGGCATGGGCAAGCCAGGTCTGTTGGCTCCGCTGGAGGACGAGCTAGCCGCAATCGCCATGGCCGGAATTTCGATGTTGCTCACCCTCACCAACGAAAGCTTCTCACCCAGCGAGCTCAGCCCCTTTGGGCTGGAAGCACGTCACTTTCCCATCGAAGACATGGGTATCCCCACGGTAAGCAATGCGATTCGCCTGTGCCGTACCATCGAGAAGGCGCTCGAGCGCGGAGACCGCGTTGCCGTTCACTGCCACGCCGGTCTCGGGCGAACCGGCTCGATGCTGGCAGCCTACCTCATCTACAAGGGCAGCACGGCGGAGGAGGCAATCGCGAAAGTGCGCGAGGTGCGGCCGGGGTACATTCAATCCCAAGCGCAACTCGACTTCCTGACGCGCTTCGAAGTGGACTGCCGCTAGCTACTCCGCAGCAGCACCCACGGGCTCCGCTTGGATCGCTCGACGCTCAACCTGCGCCATGCGCAACAGCCAGCGAGAGCCGACGAGCAACCACAGCAACACGCTGCCCCCGGCCAAATGAAACACCGCACGGTAGGCCACGCCGGGCGCGTTACTCGACTTGAGGACCGCGCAAAGGATACCTGCCACTGCAGGACCAAGCAGCATCCCAAACGCGCCCGCAGCGTTGACCCACGCCATGGCGCTGGCGCGGGACTCCTCACGCGCCTGAGCGGCATAGTTGAGCGTCGTCGCGAACAACAGCGCAGATGAGATCCCCGCGGCAACCATTAGAAGCGGCAGCCACGCGGGCGGAACGTGACCCAGCCCATTCAGAGCGCCACCGTAAGTCGCACCTCCACCCAACAGCAGGAGCGCTGGCGGCACACGTTCAGCAAGCCGCGCGGCGGGATACATGAAAATCGCGAAGCTCAGAGTGAGAGCGCTGAAAAGAAGCCCGATATGGGAGTCGCCCAACCCGTGAACGCGATGGGCGAACAATGCAAACGTCACCACGATGCAGCCGACAGTGAAGCGCCCGACGAACGCGGCTCCGATTGGCACGAGCAGTTCGCGGCGACGCAGCAGCGTGCTGAGCTGAAGGCCTTCTTTGCAGCGCTGCAGCCCAGCCGAAGGGGCGGTGCGCCCCGCACAGCCCGCGATGCCAAGAGCCAACACACCGCCGGCCCAAAGCGGGGCGCGGCTATCGAGTGCAATCAATAGCGAGCCCAACGTATTACCCAGAGCGATCGCAAAGATGATGGCCGCCCCCGCCAATCCCATGACGCGGGCGCGTCCCTTCTGACGCCCAAGCCCAGCCATCTCTGCCAGCAGGACGGTGGCTGCACCCACATGCGCGGCGCCCTCCACACAGCGCAGGCCCAACGCCAGCGGAGTCGATATCCGACAGCTGATCGCCAGCAGTAGGACGCCATCCGCCATGGCCAAGATGGTCAGGATTCGTCGAGGATCAGCCCCGCGATCCAGCAGGCGCCCGACAATCGGTGCGGCCAGGGCAGCCCCCAGCATGTTGAGCGCGCTGAACGCGTGCATCGCGCCTTCATTTCCGCCATGAAATGTGGCGAACAAAGGGCGGATTGCCGGAATCACCAGAGTGGCTGGCAGCATCTGAAAGAAGATGATGATCGCCAACGCACGCACGCGTCGGGGTAGGGGGTGAGAATCAGTCGTTGCTGCTGCGTCCACGGACTCAAGCAGAGCAAGCTCCGTGCCGCGCTGCCGCTCATAGGCACGGCCGCTCATACACGGTCGCTGGTACACTGACGGCGAAGCGCTGGCGTTGCCGCGAACGCCGCCTGCAGCTCATCTCCCCGGAACGAAATCACCCCAGGGCAACTCCGAGCTGTCCGCAAACCAGCATACGCCCGCTGCCGAGCTACTCACCGGTCAACGCCTGGCACGTCGACCTCAAGACGGGTGACTCTACTTTCGCTCGCTGAATCGTCTCTGAGACTCAGGAAGCTTCGAAACCGGGTGGGCGCGCTCGACTACCCAACTCCCCGCGGAAACTTTTCCACCAATTCGAGCAAGCAACTGCTCCAGGCACACACGCAGCTCGAGACGCGACGCTTTGCGACCCAACGCCTCGTCCAGCTCCGCGTCCCTACCCATCAGCACACGAGCTTCTCGCAAGACCTCCTCATCCGTGAGCTCATCCCACGTGGCCAGCAACTGGGTGAGCATGAGCTGATCGTGTTCGAGCAGCTCAGGGCGCTTGTTCACCTCCAGCGCGATCTCCACGAAGTTGTGATACTCGCCGAGCAATCTCTGGCCGCTCAGTATCGACACCTCAGAGACCTTGTCCCCCGCTAGCCATTCGCGCATCTGCCGCTGGAGCTGACGCACCAACATGCGGTCGTGGATGCGGAGATCCGGATAGCACTCTCGACCAACCAACTTGGCTAGCGTGGTCGCCGCACGGCGAATCGAGAGTTCCACGTCACGCTCGTTGGTGCGGCTCGCCTCGGTGCGCAGCTTCGCGTACGCGCGCCGCGCGGCCAGCGCCTGCTGGAGTTCGTCCAGGTAGTATTCAGTTTCGGGTTCGCACCCCAGGACTTGGCAAGCAAGCAAGTCGGCGGACCGCAGGCTGCGCAGCAACTCGCGCCGCACCTTGCTCGCCGCGCGAATCACGGACCAGCTGTCCTTGTTGGTCTCGGCGCGCTTCAGTTCGCCGCTGAGGCCGCCCAGCGCGAACCGGCCGACGAACACCGCATCCGCAAGGCGTACCAACGCGCGAGGGCGATCACCTGAGTAGTTATCCAGGCGTTCTGAGATCGCGCCGTAGGCTTCCCGTGTCTGTTCGAGGGCAACACGGGCCAGCCTGTGCAGCACAGCAACGTCGCCCTCCTCCTCGAACGCGGGTGCGTCGATCGCTAGTGCAGCCTGCACTGCACTAGCGACAAGCCCTTTGGCGTGCTTGCTGAGTTCGCTCAGCTCATCGGGCATCACATCCTCTGCTACAGCGAGGCTTCCACGATGCCGACCGCGGCTCGAGACTTGACGATCACCATACCGATGTTCGCGCTGCCACGGGTCACCAGCACGAGCGCGTGATTCGGTTCCTTCTTGCCGCGAAGAAACACGTGAATCAGGTTCTCGCTGAGCACCAAGATTTCTTTGAAGTAGTGACGGTCGTCGTTCGGCATACCCCGGGACTGCTTGAACAGCTGCTCGATCGCGACGACGTTGGACCCCTGGAATAGATCGGCCGTCGCGGCAGAAACGAGGTCCAACACTTCACTGGGGTGGGAGTCTACCGTCCTGACCGCGAGCAACATACCAGTTGTCATGTCTACGTAGCCCGCGGCTACACATTCGGGGACGGATGCTTGGGCTTGAGCAATGGCTGCAGTCCGTCAGGCGAGTCGAACCCCGCTACGTCCAAAGCGCCGAACAGGTGCGCTTCCTTGAAGTTTTCGAAAGGCGCTATCGCGCTGCTTCGAGTTCTCAATCCCCTCACATCTGATCCCCTCACACCGCGGCCGTACCGGCACGATGCTCGCCGCTTACCTGATCTACTCCGCCGGTCTGCGCGCTGAAGAAGCGCAACTAGGAGCTAACGAATGTCCCTCGAGAAAGCCAGCCCGCCCTTGCAATGAAACACCACCCGCTTGCCGCCGGCGATGCGCGACTCGACCTGTTGCAATACGGGAATGCATTCCGACAGCACGGGGGCTCCCATGTCGGGGATGGGGAACCACAGATATTCGAAGTGGGGAGACAGCTCGATTTTTGTTTCTTCGAGACCAACCAACGTATCGATTTGTAGGAGTCGTAACCCCGCCTCGTCTTCAGCGCCTTCGCGCAAGAGCCCTGGTCGCGGTACGCCGCCCAGGCGATCTCGAATGACCCAACGAAAGCCGCGCGGAATCAGGGCCGCGCGGCTCGTCTCCCCAGAAGGCGGTATGCTGGGAGCTGGCAACGCGCAGTTGCCGCTGTCGACGTACTGGAGCCCGGCGGTTGAAGAAGGGTTCAGAAAAAACCGCTTTGCTTCGCCAACCTCTTGAATCGTTCCCCCGCTGAGCAACGCAACGCTTGCGCCCAACTCGAGCGCGTCCCGCCGGTTGTGAGTGGAATAGACGACACCACAAAGCATCGAGAGTCGCCGGACGCAGTCGATCAATGTCTCTCGCTCGGCCTCATCCAACCCGACACTCGGTTCGTCAAGCAGCACCAGTTGCGGTTGACGCACCGCAGCTCGAACAATTGCGACCAACCGCCGCTCGCCCGCGCCGAGCGCGAGCATCTTCTCTTCCTTGCGTGCGCTCAGCTGCTCCACACCAAGCCGCGTGAACAGTCTCTCCAAGATCTCTTCCTGTTCGAGGCGCGTCAGTCGAGAGCGATTCGGCAACGCGCTCACCAGGTTCTCTCGAACCGTCGAGACGTAGTTCACCGCACGCTGGGCGACGAGCTCGACCGCGTCGGGATCTGGCATCAACTCGCCTGAAACGACCAGCTCCGGTTGACTGGTGTGCATTCCCGCGAGGATACGCAGCAGCGTAGACTTACCCGCCCCACCCGGCCCCATGAGGGCGAGCACACCCCGAGCAGGCAGCTCCAGATTCACCCCCTGAAGCACTGCCCGCTCACCGTACGCTGCGGTGAGGTCAGGCAAGGAGACCAGGCTAGGGGACGCCACCCGCCCCGAGCAAGCGCATTCTGTAGCAATCCTACATTCGAGAGTTGATGGAGTCCTCGACAATGAAAATCAATTTCAGATCGCTTTCCCCGAGGAACCAAGTGGCCTGTCCATCTCGTTTTGAGACGCTTGAGACCCTTGTCCAAGGGTTGTCCAAGCCGTGTTGTCCATGGATCAGCCAGTTGCGAGTCTATCCACCTGGAAACCCGGACTATGGTACGGCCCGGAGCCGCACCCCAATGAGCGCAAGCATTACGCGTTGGTCGCGAGGGGTGTGGTCGTGTCGCTTTGTTCCAACGCGTTGGCTAGCCCTCAGCTCAGCAGCGCTTCGTACAGGCGGATCTGGTACTCGAGCTCGTCCCCTTCAGCTTCTCGACCAACGTCACGCAGCTTGCGCTGCTCGAAGCAGAGGCAACGCTGAACGACCGTGTGCGCCTTGGGCAGCTCTCCGTACTGGTCGTAGTAGGCCCGCGCTGATGCAGCGAGCTTCGCTTGCTCTTCCACGGACTCAGGTACGGGGAACATACGCTCAGCGCGCTCCGCAAACGCCGCAATTTCCGCCCAGGACACCGAAGGGCCTGGTTCGATCGAGCCGCGTAGGCCATCGAGCATCACCACGTCGAACCACAGTCGACCGGCGAAGCCCCGATACACAACCTGACGGGTCAGGCGTGCGATGCGTCGCAAGCCCGGTTGCAGAGGTTCAGCGCGGTCCACGGCGTCCCCTTTGGACTTGGCACCTCCATCCGCCGTCGCTGAGCTCCAGCTTCCATCGGTGGTCAACAACACACCAAAGCGTTGCACCGAAGGCCCGAGCTTCGAGAGGTCTTGGGTGAGGCGCTCCACTCGTTCCTCGAAGGTCTGTCCCTGAGCGAGCTTGGCTTCGCGGATCTCGACCCCGATGGCTGGGGCCGAGCCGATGCTCAGGCTCAACCGAGCGGCCTTCTTCTCCATTCCACGCGGAATCATCAACAGATCCATGCGTCGCTCTTCGACCAGGCAGGTCCAGCCCAAGGGTTCCAACGCCGGGTCCAGCTGAAACGCCAACTCGAGAGCCAGCCAGCTCTCGATGCTGCCCTTCGACAGGTGGTGTCCGAGCGCCGGGTTCGCAGCAACCAGCGCCAGGGACTCCAGCAACGAGCGCATGGCGAGGCTACCCGGAAGCGGGGCGAGGGGATCCATCGTAGGAATTGAAGTTTTTGGAACCTCCGCTGTCAATCGCCGTCAGCGACGCTGACGAAGATTCCAACCTGGAAACAACACGCCTGATGGCACTCCAGGTCAGCGCGAGTCGCAGCCGTGTGCCGGGTTTGTGACTGATGACGCCCTCGGCGTTCTCGGAAAGGCCGGTTGGAACCGACTACTCACGCAACTGCTTGCAGCACAGCTCCGCCTCGCGCACCTCACCCGACAGCGTCACATATAGGCGCCCGTCGTTGCGCACCAGCTCGAAGCTCAGTGCGCGCCCGTCGTGCTGTTCGAGCCACCCCACGAAATCGGTGGGGAACTCCCAGACCTTGATTAATTCCTCACGGAAAATTTCTTGCTTCTCGAGCTGTCGCTTGAGGTGAGTCAGCGAGTCGTCCGTGTATAGCTCGACGCGGTCACAGGACTTGGACGCCTTGTGTAGACGCTCGGCCGAAGGCGCACCCACGTCGATCCAGGCCAAGCGGCGACCCGTGAGATCCGTAATCGCCACCGGAGGCTCGGAAGTGTCCGACAGTCCTCCCTTGGAGAAGCCAATGCCCTCCTCGTACGCCAGGCAGTACGCGAGGGTCCGTAGCCACAGGTAGCGCATCGACTCCGAAGGGTGACGCGCGAGGCGCAACTCGAGCTGCTCGTACACGCCGCGCTCGACATCGGAGAGCGTCACGTCCCAGCGATAGATGGTTGCGGTGAGGGCCACGACCTGCAGTCTATGCACGAGCTCAGTCGACGATTCAATCGGGCCAGAGCCGCCGCAACTCGCGCACCCCCCGCCCTGTCTTCTTCCGTAGCAGGTTGCGCAACGTCACGCCGTCCAGGTAACCGACCTCCCGAGCGATGTCGTCAACGCTCGCGTCGGTCGTACGCAGCCGATGGATGGCTTGCTCGACGCGCAAATCTTGAACGAATCCCAAGGGGCTCCGGCCCAGTACTCTTTGGGTGCGTCGGGCCAGTGTTCTGACGCTCGTGCCGATGGCTCTCGCCGCATCTTCCACTGAGAGCTGCTCAGCAATGTGTCCCCGCGCCCAGCGCTCGAAGGCCTCCACCAGGGGATCCGCATGAGCAAGTTGATCCGGGATGGCGTGCAGCGCCGGGGTGGAACGCGCCTCGACCAGCAAGTAGCGCGACACCAACGTGGCCAACGTCGGGCTCTTGCTGCGCACGAGCCACAGCGCGAGGTCGAGGTGCGCCAGCGCAGCTCCCGCCGTGACGCAGCGACCGTTCTCCACCACCATCGTCGAGTCGTCGAGCTTTACCTCAGGGAAACGTTTCCTGAACGTTGGCCCGAGCCACCAGGTCGTCGTGGCGCTTCCACCATCCAACAGGCCCGTCTCGGCGAGCACGAAGGTACCCGTGCAAGCCGCAAGCAGGCGCGCGCGCTCCGAGTAGCGTTGACGGAGCCAGGCGCACGCCTCACTCACGTCGCTGCGTTCGAGCGCCTCGCAGATCGTCTCCGGCGTCTTGCAACCCAGGGCCGGGAGCAGCACCACACTCGCCCGGGCCTCTTGCTTCAAGGCAACGACAGGCACCCTGAAGCCAAGCGCGGTATGCACGTCTCCGCGCAGCCCCAGCGTACGCACGTCGAAGCGTACTCGCGGTCCGGGCACGTTGGGCGCCAGTTCATTCGCGGTCTTCAACGTGTCCAGCAGCGCCGCCAGGCCCAGGTCGAACACCCCATCCAGGACGAGCACATCGATGCGCATGGCTGAAATGATATCAACGTTGTCGCTTCTGCCAATGGGCCCCAGCGACTCAGACATCTAGGCTCACTCCTCGAAGCGCCGCACCTTCGCAAGAACAGCGACCAACCCGCGCGCGCTGAAAGGAGCTACTCATGGTCAAAGTCGGACTACTCGCAACCATCAAGGCCAAGCCCGGTAAGGAAGCCGCCGTCACAGAGCTGCTCTCGGGTGCTGTCGCGCTCGCCAATCAAGAAGCCAAGACGGTGGTCTGGTTCTCGTTTCGTATCGACGACTCCAGCTTTGGCGTCTTTGACGCGTTCGCCGACGAGAGCGGCCGCAAGGCGCACCTCGAGGGTGAGATCGCCAAGGCCTTGATGGCAAAGGCAGAGGAACTCCTCGCGGAACCGCCGAGCATCAAGCCCGTGGACCTCTTGGGGGTCAAGCTCAGCGCCTGACCCGTCGTGAAAAGTGGCACCTCACCCCCACCTGCCCTCCTGGATGCGACAGAGCTTCTGTGGGCTTTCGAGGGTTTGGGGGTGAGGGCTCAAGGTTTTCCACGGCTTAACCGTTTGGCAGGCCATGGACCTCCCTCGCATCCTAATCGTGGACGACGATCCCGGCGCGATCCACATCTTGGCTCGTCTGCTCTCGGGGATCGCCGCGCTGAGTGTGGCGACGACGGGCGCCGACGCCCTGCGCATCGCCGCAGAGACACCGCCAGATCTGATCCTGCTTGACGCAGAAATGCCGGGAATGAACGGCTTCGAGGTGTGCGCCGCACTGAAGCAGGAGCCGGCGCTCGCGCACATCCCGGTGATCTTCGTGACCTCGCACAAGGACGAGGACTTCGAGGTCACCGGCTTCGACGCCGGTGCGGCGGACTTCATCGGCAAACCGATCAACCCGCGCCTGGTGCTCGTACGCGTGCAGAACCAGCTGAACGTCAAACGCATGGGCGATCAGCTGCGCCGGAACGCGAACACAGATGGCCTGACCGGGCTGTTCAATCGGGCTTGGCTGGATCACGCGCTGACGACGGAGTGGCGTAGAGCCCGTCGCAGTCGCGAGCCGCTCTCCATGCTGCTGATCGACGTCGACCACTTCAAACTCTACAACGACCACTACGGACACCCAGCTGGAGATCGCTGCTTACAAGCCGTGGCGGAGGCACTACAGGAAGTCTGCCGTCGCCCCGCGGATACGGCCGCGCGCTTTGGTGGCGAAGAGTTCGCCGTCTTGTTGGCCGATACCGATGAACGCGGCGCGGAGGTCGTCGCACAGAAGTTGCTCGCCGCCATCGCGTCCCTCGGGCTGGAACACGGGAGGTCCCCCACGTCGCCGCTGGTGTCCGTGAGCGTCGGGATGGCAACCTGGGATCCGCGCCCTTTCGGTAGCCTCAGGCCGCCCGATGAGTCTGACGTAGAAATCGCAGCATTCATCGAACGCGCAGACCGCGGCCTGTACGCAGCCAAGCACGCCGGTAGAGCCCGTGCTTGCTGGGCTCCCGAAACCGACGAAGTGAAGGCTACCGGGACGTGAACCGAGGGCCGCGACCCCTACGTCCGCTGTTCGCCGCGCTCGGGATCTTGGTCGCTGGCCTCGCGCTCTCGCTCCTGCTGGCGGAGCAGCAAAAACAACACAACGAGTCCATCGCACGGGAGCGCTTTCAACGGCTCAGCGACCACGCCCTGAACAGCATCCAGCAGCGGGTGCACCTCTACGAGTACGGTTTGCGAGGCGCGCGAGGCGCCGTGGTAGCTCAAGAGCCCACGCGCATCACGCGTGAGCAGTTCATTGCCTACAGCCGCACCCGCGACATCGACCTGGAGTTCCCCGGGGCGCGGGGCATGGGGGTGATCTGGCGGGTACCCCAGACCGACGAGAAGTCCTTTGTTGAATCCGCGCGGCATAATGGCTTGGCAGACTTCAAAGTCTCGGAGCTGGCACCGAATCGCGAAGAACGCTACGTGATCGAGTACATCGAGCCCGCCTGGCGCAACCAGCAAGCAGTTGGGCTCGACATCGGTTCTGAGTCCCGGCGCCGCGAAGCCGCTACCCGCGCCATGCTGGAAGGGCGGGCGATCCTCACGGCGCCGATCACTTTGGTGCAAGCGACTGGCAACCCGCTGCAGTCGTTCCTGTTGCTGCTGCCCATCTATGAGCCTGGCAAAGCCAGCCGGACGCTGGCAGAGCGCCAGCGGGCATGCATCGGCTGGTCCTACGCTCCGTTGGTGATGGCCGAGGTGCTCGAGGACGTCACCCTTGGCGAAGAAGTAGCAGTCACGCTGCGAGACGCAGCGACCCGCGACGAAGCTCCCTTCTTCGCGGCTGGGGACGCGGACCTCACCCAGACTCGCCTCCATACGACCAAGCAGTTCGAGATGTTCGGCCGGACCTGGGAAGCAGAGCTGCAACCGACGCCCCACTTCACGGAGCACCTGGAGCTCACGAGCCCGGGCCTGGTCGCGCTAATCAGCAGCTTGATCACCCTCCTGCTCAGCGGACTCGCCTACCAGGTGGCACGCACTCGGCAGCGTGATGCCATTATCCGTGCGGAACAGGATTTGCGTGCCGCGATCGTGGAGACCTCCCCGGATGCGATCATCGGCGAGTCCCTGGACGGCATCGTCATCCAGTGGAACCGGGGCGCTGAGCGGCTGTTCGGCTACAGCGCGCGGGAGGCGATCGGCAAGCCATTGGCTCAGTTGATCCTGAACGAAGAGCAGGCTCGCGAGGACGCCGGGTTGTGCAGGCGGGTGGCGCAGGGCCAGCAAGTGCCGGCGTTCGAGGCGGTGCGCAAGACGAGGCTCGGCGCGCTGATCGACGTCTCGATAGCCGTCTCCGGCATACACACCGACCCACGCGGTGGACGCTTCTTCACCAAGACCTTGCGCGACATCCGCGAGACGAAGCGAGCGGAGCGAGCTATCCGCGCGCTGAACCACGACCTAGAGGATCAGGTCTCGGAGCGCACACAGAAGCTGAACGCCACGCTCCACGACCTGGAGAACATCCTGGATGCGCTGCCATCGCTCGTGTCGTACTGGGACAGAGACCTCAAGAACCGCTTCGCGAACCGAGTGTTCAAGGACTGGTTCGGGCTCGATCCGCTGACGCTACCAGGCAAGCACATCCTGGAGGTGATGGGTGAGCGAGCCAAGGAGATCCTACCCGCGTTCGAGGCGGCCCTGCGCGGTGAGCCCCAGGTCCTCGAACGTCATCTCGTAGATCCACAGGGCAAGAAGGTATCCAGCGTCCTGCGCCTGATACCCGACTTCAAAGACGGCGAGGTCATCGGCTTCTACGCGATGGCCTTCGACATCACGCCTCAGGTCGAAGCGCGGCTACAGTTGGCACAAGCCTCGCGTGACAACCAAGCCTTGCTCGGCACGATTCACGAGCTCGCGATCGTGTCGGTGACCGATCGCAAGGGGCGCATCATCGACGCGAACCCCAAGTTCTGCGAGATCTCCGGCTACACCCGTGAAGAACTGGTCGGCCAGACCCACGCCATCATCAACTCCGGTGAGCACGACGCTGCGTTCTGGCGCGACCTCTGGCGCACGATTGCCGCTGGTAAGCCCTGGCGCGGGATCGTGTGTAACCGCAACAAAGACGGCAGCCTGTACTGGGTGGATAGCATGGTGGCTCCGTTCATCGGTGCCGACGGCAAGATCCAAAAGTACGTGTCGATCCGCTTCGACATCACCGAGCGCTATCAAATCGAGCACGCGCTGCTCGCAGCCCACGAGCGCGCCGGACTGGCAACCGACAGTGCCGGCATTGGCATCTTCGAGCGCGACATCACGAGCGGGTCGCTGGTCTGGGACGACTGGATGTATCGCCTCTACGGGCGTGAAGTCGGAGATGCTGAACCCCAAGAGATCTGGGCACAGGCTCTACATCCAGACGACGCCAAACGCGTGTTACTGGAGGTAGGTCAGGCCGTCGCCAGCGCAGACAGCTTTGACAGCGAGTTCCGTATCATCCGGCCGAATGGTGAAGTTCGTCACCTCAAGGCATCCGCGAAAATCACCCGAGACGCAGACGGCAAGGCCCTGCGCATGGTGGGCGTCAACTTCGATATCACCGCGCGGAAGCGCGCGGAGCTCGACCTCTTGGATGCCAAGGGCAAGGCCGAGCGGGCGAATCAGGTCAAGGGACAGTTCCTCGCCAATATGAGCCACGAGATCCGCACGCCGATGAACGCGGTGATGGGCCTCACCTTCCTCCTCGGTCAGACAGCGCTCGATGCCGAGCAAGCCGGCCTGCTCAAGAAGATGCAGAAGGCGAGCAAGTCGCTGCTAGCCCTGATCAACGACGTGCTGGACATGTCCAAGATCGAGGCGGGCGAGTTGAGCGTCGAGCACGTCCCGTTCGACCTGCACGCGTCGCTCGAGGAGCTGTGTGACCTCGCTCAGGTTCAGGCAGAAACCAAACACATCTCCATGACCCTGAGCATCGACGCATCAGTTCCTCAGGGCATCGTGGGGGACATCACCAAGATCAACCAGATCTTGAACAACCTGGTTTCCAACGCGATCAAGTTCACGGAACGCGGCGGAGTCAGCTTGCGGGTGAGCGCGGAGAACTTGGAGCACAACGCGGTTCAGCTGGTGTTCGAAATCCAAGACACCGGCATGGGGATGACACCCTCCATTCAGGCCAAGCTGTTCCAACCCTTCGTTCAGGCGGATGCTTCGACGACACGCCGCTTTGGGGGCAGCGGGCTCGGCCTGTCCATTGTCAAGCGCCTCGCGGAGTTGATGGGCGGCGGCGTGGTCCTTGAGAGCGAACTGGGCAAAGGCAGCAGGTTCCGCGTCAGCTTCCCAGTGGAGCGCGCTGACTTGCCGTCTGTTCCGCTGCAGCTGACTCAGTTACCGGAAACTGCCGCCTCTCTGCAGAACGTGCGTGCGCTAGTCGTCGACGACAGCGACACGAACCTATTCGTCGCGAGGCGCATCCTGGAACAGCAGGGGGCGAGCGTCTCACTCGCGACCAACGGCCGAGAGGCAGTGGATCTGCTGCGCGCCAATCCAGAAGGCTTCGACATCGTGCTGATGGACGTGCAGATGCCGGAGCTCGATGGTCGAGCCGCCACGCGCATGATCCGCAAGGAACTAAAGCTCGAGCTGCCCGTGATCGCGCTCACAGCAGAAGTGCGCACAGTCGAACGTAAGCGTGCGCTACGTTCAGGCATGGACGACTTCGTCAGCAAGCCGTTCGAGGCGCGAGAACTCATCCGGGCTATTCAGCGGCAGCTGTACGGGCGCGGGACGTTGAGCTCCCTACCAGCCAACGATGCCGACAGCCGGTGGCCAACGCTCCGGGAGATCGACGTCGCTGAGGCCAAGCTGCGCCTGAGCGGCGACTTCGAGCTATTCAAAGACCTGATCGGCCGCTTCCTCGAGGAGCACACCCACGCGCCCAGCGCGTCTCACCCCCAGACCGAAGCAGGCCGCGACGCCCTGGCAAAGCAGCTCCACAAGCTGAAGGGAGCGGCGGGTGCCTTCGGTGCGAAATCGGTGCACCAGCTCGCGACACGGGCGGAAGCCTCTTGCCTCGAGACGGAGGACGTCCACACCGATCTGCTGCTCACCGCGCTGGAGCAGGCCGTGACCAGTCTACGGGGGGAAATCTCCGAGTACCTTGCGGGTCCGACTCCAGAGGCGACTCGCACCTCCGAGCTAGACCGGGAGACCGACTGGAGCGCGCTGGAAGACTTCTTGCGCCTGCTGGAGCTGCAAGACTTCACCTCACTCGCGCGCTTCGAGGAGCTGCAAGCGGACATCGCAAGCGCGCTCGGGCCGACGGGCACTCAAGAGCTGAAGAGTGAGCTCCAGGGCCTGGACTTCAACGCCGCCTCGAACCGTCTCCGCAGGGCAATACCCACAGAGCACCGAGCCTCGGCGTAGCTCAGAGGAGCTTCGACCGAGCTACCTCAACCGCCTCCTCCAGAGAAGCACAGACGAGCACGTCCTCGTTCAGGAGCTTCGCTTTGGTGAGCAACCCAAGGGGTTGTGGACACACTCCGCAGAGCAGCGCCAGGCGCCCTTGATCGTGCAGGCTAGTCAGCGCGCTCTCCAGGGCCACCAACCCGGTGGCGTCCATGGCGTGCACCTGATCCATGCAAAGGATCACGACTCGCGTGTCGCCGTCCACCACCTCGAGCGCGGCCATCGCCTTCTGCGCCGCACCGAAGAACAGCGGACCGGAGATTTCGTACAGCGCCACGTGGGGAGGCAGCTCGGCGCGGGCAACGTCGGCTCCCGACTCCGCCAACCGCGCCTCCGTGACCTCCGCCATGCGTCGCATGAACAGGAAGGCCGCAAGCACCATCCCCACGGAAACTCCGATCACCATATCGAAGCCCACCGTGAGCACGTAGCAAGTGAGCAAGACGGCCACGTCGCTCTTCGGAGCAACCCGCAGCGTGTGAGCGAAATGCTTGGCCTCTGACATATTCCAGGCCACCAGCAGGAGCAGCGCCGCCAAGGCGGCCATCGGCAAGTAGCCCAGCAACGGCGCCAAGAGCAGCACGGCGCTCAGCACCGTGAGCGCGTGCACCATCGACGCGATGGGTGAGCGCGCACCTCCACGGATGTTCGTCGCTGTTCGGGCGATGGCGCCGGTGGCCGGAATGCCACCAAAGAATGGCGTGACCAGATTGCCAACCCCCTGAGCAATCAGCTCCGCATCGGGATCGTGCTTCGTGCGAACCATGCCATCGGCGACCACCGCCGAGAGCAGCGATTCGATGGCACCGAGCATCGCGATCGCCAGTGCACCGGGGAGCAGTTCCCTGAGCGTCTCGAAGCTAACGTCGAGCGGCCGCGTCCCCGCCTCCCAGGGCAAACCAGGCAGCGGGGGGAGCTGAGGAATACCGTTGACCAGCCTTCCATTTATTTCCGTATGAAAACGCTCAGCGATCGTCGCGACGTGAAACTCGGGTACGGAGCGCGTCAGCACCCACGCCATGAGGGCGGCACCAGGCAGCGCGACCAAGGGGGCCGGCACCCGCCGCGTGAGCTTCGGTACGCCGAGCAGCAGCACAAGGGTGAACACCCCCACTCCAAGTTCCCACTTGGACGCCGTACCTCGAGCGGCAAACATCGCCCACAGCTTGCCGGTGAAGTGCTCTGGGTTGCTCGCCGTGTGCAGGCCGAGCAAGTCCTTGATCTGGAGACTTGCGATCACAGTCGCGATCCCCGCGGTAAAGCCCGTGGTCACGGGATGGGGAATGAACTGGATCAGGCGCCCAAGCCGAAACAGCCCCATCGCGATCAAGATGGCCCCGCCAAGCAGGCCGGACACCAACAAGCCCGCCGCACCGAACTTGGCGTAGATCGGCGCGAGGATCACGATGAACGCCGCGGTTGGCCCTGTCACCTGCGTGCGCGAACCACCAAGCAGCGCACACAGAAACCCCGCAACGATCGCCGTGTAGAGCCCGCGCTGCGGCTCCACACCAACGGCGATCGCGAGCGCCATCGACAGGGGCAGCGCGACCACCCCGACGACGACGCCGGCTAGCGCGTCTCTTCGGAACTCACCCCAGCCGTAGCCTTCCCGGAGCACAGCCCGCAACGCCGCCCCGGGCAAGCTCCCGAGGGATATCGATTGAGAAGCACCCAAGTGGCGGGTACGCGCCATAGGTGGCGCCTCCTACTCCTCGTCGGATACGAGTCAAGGCGCAAAGCCTGCGGCGGCCGCGAACGAAGCGTTCGTTGCCAAACTCTCGGGTCAGCTCACCACGAAGCGATGCACGGCTTCTGCGAGCTCTGGACCACGGTCCTCCTGCAGGAAGTGCCCGCCACCCACAATCGTGGTGTGCGCCTGGCCAGTTGCTCCTGGGACGATCTGTTGGAGCACCTTGTCCAGGCCGCGCATGATCGGATCCTCGTCGCTGAAGGCAGTCAAGAACGGCAGCTCCAGCGCCATCAGCTTCTGCAGCGCCTCACGGTTGGCAGGCGCTTCGGGGTCGTCGGGGGTCGCCGGGACGAGCAGCGGAAACTGCCGCGCACCCGCCTTGAAGGAGTCGTCGGGGAAAGGCGCGTCGTACGCCGCCACCACATCGGCGCTGAGATCCGTGGTGCAACCACCGTTGACGATGCCCCCGACCGGGAACTCGGGTGAGTTCTGGGAGAAATTTTTCCACGCAGCAAATGCGGGTCCTGGGTCGACATCCCCGGTGGGCAACATGGTGTTTGCCGCCACGCAGCGCGCAAAGCGCTCCGGTTGCTCCACTAGGAGTCGCAGACCCAGCAGTCCTCCCCAATCCTGACAGACCAGCGTGATTCGCTTCAGATCGACCGCCGTCAGCCAGTCTCGCAGCCAACCCAGGTGGCGCGCATAGGTGTAGTCCTCGCGCTGCGTGGGCTTGTCGGAACGACCAAAGCCGATCAAGTCCGGCGCGACACAGCGGTGGCCGTGCTCGACCAGCACCGGAATCATCTTGCGATAAAGGAAGGACCATGACGGCTCGCCGTGGAGCAGCAAGATCGGCGCCGCGTCCCGCGGTCCCTCATCCAGATAGGCCATACGCAGGCTGCCGCCGTCTCCCGAGGGAACCTCCACGTAGTGCGGCTGATACGGAAACTCAGGCAGGTTCTCGAAGCGTTCCTCGGGCGTGCGTACGTAGTCCATGGTCTCTCCTTGTATTTGAATACTCACTCAAAAATCGGGCACGAAAGGCTGGATGCAGGAGCGAAACGCCGCGCCTCACCCCCAAAAAACTAGTGAGGGCTGAGGCCTAGCTGCTGCAGCGCTTGATCCGTCAGCTCGATCAGCGACGCGCGGCGACTGGTCATTCGGCTGGCCACCAAGATCCCTTGAAACGCCACGGCGAGGTTCTTCGCTGCCGCCCGTGGATCCACGCACTCGGCGACTTGTCCAAGCTCCCGGGCGCGCGCAATCTGCCGCTGCATGCCCCGCTCCACCAGTCGCATCCCCGTTGCCACGCGGGAATGCACCTCAGCGTCTTCCATCCCGAGTTCAACCGCGGTGTTCAGCAGCAAGCAGGCAGGGCTGGGTGAGCCCTTCGAAACATGGGCAAAGGCGGAGGTGATGAACTCCCGAAGCTCCGTCAGCGGCGGGCCGTCACACTCCAGGTAGTGTTGTACCCGCGCGGTAATGACGCGCTCGATGTAGTGATCGATCACCCGCAAGAACAGCGAGTGCTTATTGCCAAACGCATGATACAGGCTGCCCGGCTTCAGCTTGGTCGCGTCCTCGAGGTCCTTCACGGAAGTCGCGCGGTAGCCCTGGTGCCAAAACACCAGCATGGCGGCGTCCAGCGCCTCACGCTCCTCGAAAGCCCTCGCCCGACCCATAGCGCAAACCCTAGCAGCGATTTTTAGATGATCACTCAAAAACGACTTGGCCCATCTTTCCGCGCACTTCTTGCATTTCTTGGGGGGAGAGGAGCGCCGGAACCCAGCGCTTGCGCTACACTCCCTCTGTGCAGGCCAGCCTCGCCAGCTCGGAGGACTTCGAGATCGTGACCCGGTCCACCGCGGTGGGTGGCCCGAGCTGGCGTCCGCTGCACGTCCATGACGACTTCGAGCTCAGCTACATCGAGGCCGGCCGCCTAGATTTCCGCACGTCAATCGGTGAGTTTGAAGCCGAGGCGGGTGACGCAATCTTGATGCTGCCCGAGGTGGGCAATCAGCCTCGCCTGGCGGGCCGGCTCACCCAGCTGCATCTATCGCGGTGCCAGCTGCAGGCGGCGAGAGATGCGCTGAACGTGAAGGTCCCGGAGCGTGTGCAGCGTTTCTCGCCGGGCGCGACCACCGCGCGGCTCATGGCGTTGCTCGCGACGTGCGCACGGGAGCTACCGGCCGGCGACCTCCAGCTCACGTCACTGGTCGACGCGATCACCCTGAGCCTCCTGCCACGCAACCCCGGGCGCGCTCAGGAGCCGCGGGACGCACGGATCCGCACGGCGATAGACTTCATCCACGGCAAGCTGCGAGAGGCAGTGAGTGTGGACGACATGGCGCGCGCCGCTGGCTTGACGCGCTTCGTGTTTCTGCGCCAGTTCAAGGCGCAGACCGGCACCACCCCTTATCGCTACTTGCTGGAGCGGCGCTTGGACTCCGCCCGGGAGCTTCTGCTGCAGAGTGAGAGCAGCGTGTTGAGCGTCGCGCTGGAGTTCGAGTTCAGGGATCCCGGCCGTTTCAGCCGCGCGTTTCGCCACCGCTTTGGTTACGCGCCAGGCGAGCTGTTGAAGCGCTAGCGATTCAGGCAGCCAGCGCACGAAGAGCCTAGTCTTCGTCACCATTCACCGAGACCCAAGGTTCGTGAGTCGCCAGGCTCCGTGCATGGCCCTCACCAACCAGCTGTGGCTCGCCGACCGCCAACGTTATCCCCGTATTCAGTTCCGCGTGGATCATTTCGTCGTCCCCGAGGCCGCGCGGGAAGCCTTCCTGGAGGCGAGCCACAGAAACTTCGCGTTCATTCGCACGCTGCCCGGGTTCCTTGGACACGTCATCCTGGAGAAGAGCGGCGGCCCGACGCGCTTCAACCTGAGCACCATCGCCGCCTGGGAGAGCCCGGAGGCGATCGCATCAGCGGTGGAGAAGGTGCAGGCGCACTACCAGTCGATCGGGTTCAATCCGCCAGCCTTCATGCGCGAGCTCGGCATCGAAGGTGAGCTGGGCAACTTCGACGCCCCGCACGCACTTCAGGAATAAGGTGCCAAAAAACCGCTCAGAAGCGCAGTCCTGCACTGATCCCCGCTTCGACTCCGAAGGGTGCCGCGTCTGGGTATTCGCGGCGATCGGGATCGGGACCATTGTA